>NZ_DASZJJ010000110.1:0-20974 GCF_035948235.1 Paraburkholderia sp.
GCCTTCATCGCGTTCTGGCTCGCGCCCTCCGTCATTCCGATGCTATTGGCGCTCGCCGGCTGGCCTGCCGTGTGGTTGAGCGCCGCGGGATGCGCGGCGCTAGCGTGGCCCGCATTCGCACGGCCGGGTTCGAAGCGTTCGCAATTTGCCATGGTTCCACGCGCTCGCTCAGCGGAGCACCGTACTGGCAACAGCACGATGGTATGACGTCGAAACAGGACATTGTCTTAAGTTAAAAATATCAAAATGAGAATTATGCGAATCTAATGCGTTTAATTCGCATAACAAATGATTCAATTACGTTTGAATGAGTTTTGATGATTAGGATATTTCCTATTCTGGCAATCTTTAATCGATGTTCAGATGGGGCCTTCAGAAGCGTTGCGTGTCGAACAACCAAAAAAATGGTGCCGCCCGACAAACGGCCCGGGCACGCGTCGGCCGATCCGATACCCAACTACATCGAGAGAGAGCCACCTTGAAGCTAAGAGTCGTCCTTGCTGACGATCATCCATTCGTATTGCTAGGCGTGCGTTCCGCGCTCGAGGCGACAGGAGAAATCCAGGTCGTCGGCGAAGCGGCCGATCCGCGTGCGCTGTTTCGCGCGCTTGAAAACGTGCCGTGCGACATCGTACTCACCGATCTCACGATGCCGGGCGAGCCTGGGGCGTCCGAAGACGGCCTGGCCCTCGTGCGGCGTTTGCGGCGCGACTGGCCGCAACAACGCATCGTCGTACTCACCAGCATTGCGAATGCCGCCATCCTGCGCTCGGTCATGAACACCGGCGTGACGGCGCTGATCCGCAAGAGCGAACCCATGGACGACCTCATTGCCGCCGTACGCGGCGCGGGCAACGGGCTGCGCTACGTGAGCCGCTCCATCCTCGAAGAACTCGCGGCGGCGGGCACCGAGCGCGCCGAAAGCGCACGCGTGCCGCGTCTGTCGCCTCGCGAATCGGAGGTCATCCGTCAGTTCGTGCACGGCCGCACGATCACCGAAATTGCCCGCACGCTCGACCGCGACGTGCGCACCGTGAGCCGTCAGAAACGCGACGCCATGGCGAAGCTCGGCGTGAGTAACGATGCGGGGCTGTTCGCCTTTGTGCGGGCTAACGGACTGCTATGAGCCCCACGCCACCTAACCGGGACCGTAGATGGCCCGCTCATCTGTCGTCCGCGCCTGGGCGCGAGAGCAGCGTGCGTAACCAGGCGGCGGCGCCCGATCCGGAAGTCGCGCAGCAGGCGCAGTCGCTACGCCTCCTGGTCGCGGACGATCACCCGCTCGTATTGTTCGCACTCGAAAACCTGATCGCCACGCTGCCCAATATGCGCGTGGTCGCGCGCGCGCAGACCGTCGGGCAGCTTTTCAACGAGGCCGCGCGACATCCGTTCGATGTCGTATTGATGGATCTGCACATGCCCGGCGACGGTTATGACGAGGGCCACGAAGCGATCCGCAGTTTCCGCCGCGAGCATGCCGGCAAGCCCATCGTCGTCCTCACAATGGACGACGACGCCAGCGTGCTGCGCGACGCGATCGAACTCGACGTCGAGGGCGTGCTGAGCAAGCGGGACCGCATCGACCTGATTGGAGTTGCGATTGCCTCAGCCATGGCGAACGAGCAATATCTCGGGCCGACGGTGCGCGATCTGCTCGACAAGGCCGCGCGCGAGGAGCGGCATGCGCATGTCCATCACGTGTTGACGCGCCGCGAGTACGAAGTCATTTCGTGGTACGCCACAGGCCTGAGCGTGACTGAGATCGCCAACCAGCTTGGGCGCAGCGTCAAGACCATCAGTGCGCAGAAATGCGCGGCAATGAAGAAGCTCGCACTGACCAGCGATATCGAGCTATACCGGTTCGCGATTGAGTGCGGCGTCGTGCACACCGTCGAGCCCGAGTGACAGCGGGCGCGCAGGCCTGCTGCAAACTGCGCCGCGAGTCGGTTCGTCTGTCGGATTCTGCCGCGCGCGGACGCCGTGCATGCTTCGCATTTTTCAGAGTTGTCCTATCTGATCAGACAGCCTGCCTGATCATAATTTTTAACTCGACGCGCGAACTATCGCGCCATCACGAATTTTCGATCCCGCCTTTGACAAGGCTGCCGGCTCAGTAGCGGCGCACTAACGGTTCGCGTGCAGCAACCGGAAAGGGACACAGACAATGAAGCTCTGCGAGCGTTTGGCTGCCGAAGCCGCAGGCACGGCATGGCTCGTGTTCGTGGGCTGCGCGAGCACGGCGCTCAACTCAAGCGCGCCCACGCAGGGCTGGAACGTCTTTGAGATGGCCGCCGCCTTTGGTCTGGCCCAGGCCGTCGCGGCCTACGCTTGCGGGCGCATCTCGAGTGCTCATTTCAACCCCGCCGTCACCATCGGCTACGCGATCGCCGGACGTTTTCGCACGCGCGAAGTCGCCCCTTATATTGCTGCGCAGAACGCAGGCGCAATCGTGGGCGCGGCGCTGCTCGCCGCCGTGGCGAGCGGTCGGCCGGGCTTCGCTTTCGCGGTCTCCGACTTTGGCAGCAACGGCTACGGCGAACATTCGCCCTGCGAATACGTGCCGTCGGCGGTGTTCGCCGTCGAACTGGCGATGACGTTCGCCTTCGCGCTTCTCCATCTCGTCATGTCGACTTCGGCGCAACGGCGCCGCACAG
This sequence comes from Paraburkholderia sp., assembly GCF_035948235.1. Classification (GTDB taxonomy): domain Bacteria; phylum Pseudomonadota; class Gammaproteobacteria; order Burkholderiales; family Burkholderiaceae; genus Paraburkholderia. Next base: position 2,655 of record NZ_DASZJJ010000110.1, read on the forward strand.
CGCCGGCCGCGCTCGGTGCATGCCTGGCCGCAGCCTATCTGATCGCGATTCCTGTCAGCAACGGAGGCCTGAATCCGGCGCGCTCGACCGGACCCGCGCTCTTCGTCGGCGAGTGGGCGCTCGATCAACTCTGGCTGTTCTGGGCCGCACCCATGCTGGGCGCCATCGCTGCCGGCTTCTTCCTTCGTGTTGTGTTGCGCCGCGGCGGCTGAGCCGCCACGCCCCGTTCATGAGCGCGCCGCCATCCACCTTCCTGTTGGCCTTCCTGCTCGCGCTGCGTGACGGTGCGCGAGCGCTCGCTCGCGCGTGCGTGCTGGGTTGCGTGCTCGGGGGCATGGCTACGGGCAGCGCATGCGCCGCCGCGCTCACGGCTTCGTCCACATCTCACTCCGGGTTGCCCTTGCCGTTACCGTGGCAGCCCCCCGTGGCAGCGGCCACGCCTACCATGCCGTCCACGCTCATCGTTGGCATTGTCGCGGGCGGCTGGCCGCCGCTCGAAGTCCTCGATGGCGACATGGTAGATGGCTTCAGCGCCGATTACCTGCGCCTGCTCGTCGGCCAGCGCGTGCGGCTTGTGCCACGGGTCTATCCGGACATGCGCGCGCTGCTTGCGGGTGCGTGCGCCGGCCAGATCGATATCGTCTTGAGCATTGCGCGCTCGCCGCAGCGCGAACGCTGTCTTGCTTTCACGGTGCCGTATCTGAGCGGCAACAGCGCCTTCGTCACGCGCGCGGGCAATGAGGCTCTCGCGACCACGGCGCAGCGCCTCGCGCGCGCGCGTATCGCTGTAGAGCAGGGCTATGTGCTCGAAACCATCCTGCGCGAACGCATTCCCCACGCCGATATCATCCTGCTCCCCGATACCAGCGCAGCGTTGCTTGCGGTCGCCCAAGGCAGGGCCGACGTCTACGCCGGTTTTGCGCCGGTCGTGCGCTATCAACTTTCTCTCGCCGCTTATCGCGGGCTGAGCGTCGCTTTCGAAGAGGGCTCGACGCTGCGCGAGATGCGCTTTGGCGTGCCGGTCACGAAAACGGCTTTGCGGGACCAGTTGAACGTCGCTGCGGGCGGCGTGCGGCCAGCCGCTGCCGCCGCACTGCGCATGCGCTGGCTCGGCAGCGGCGGTAGTGGCGGCGGTAACGGCAAAGCCGGGACGCGCGGCGATTCGCACGTCTCGTCGTTCGATATCGATCCGGCCGAGCGCGCGTGGCTGCATTCGCTATCGCCGCTCAAGGTGGGCTTCGATCCGGGCTGGCTGCCGTTCAGTTACGCGAGCCAGCGCGGCCGCGCCACCGGAATGGCGAACGACTATCTCGATTATCTGAGCCGCACGCTTGGCGTCACGTTCGAGCTCGTGCCGATTGCGAACTGGCTGGACGCGGATGCGGGTTTCCGGCGCGGCGAGCTGGCGATGGTCGCGACGGCCGAGGGCGACGGTGACCTCGCCGCCGGCACGCTCTACACGCAACCCTTCGAGCACTATCCGCTCGTGATCGTGGGCCGCCGCGACGAGCCGATGTCGCGCAGCCCGCGCGACCTCGTCGATCGCCGCATCGTGCTGGCGCCGCATGCGCCGTCGGCGCAACAGTTGTTCGGCGAAGCCCAGCCGGTGCGCACCGAGCGCGCGGCGACGCTCGAAGCCGGGCTGGCGCAGGTCCAGCGCGGCGACGCCGATCTGCTGGTGGGCGACGCCGCCGCGCTCGACGGTCCGCTAAGCCGGCAATATCTCGAATCGCTCAAGGTGGTGGGGGCGCTGGGCACCGACGCATCGATGGCCTTTGCGGTGCATGGCGATCTCGCGCCGCTCAAGGGGCTGATCGATCGCGCACTCGACGCGATGTCGCCCATCGAACAACAGGAAATCCGCAATCGCTGGACCGCAGCCGCGGCTGAGCGTCCTGGCCGCTGGAGCATGAACGCGCTGCGCCTGCTGCCGTTCGTGATCGCGTTCGGCGTGGTGCTGCTCGTGACGCTGCGCGCCTACGTGCTGCTGCAGCGCGAGATGCGCCGGCGCCGTCGCGCGGAGCAGGTGCTCGCGCGCCAGGTCGAGTTGCAGGACACGATGACGGAGATGATTCCGTATCCGCTTGGCGCACGCGATCTCGAAAACCGCTATCTGGCGGTGAACCGCGCTTACGAGGAGATGACCGGTCTGCGGCGTGGCGAGGTGCTTGGCCGCACTGGCGCGGACGTGGCCGCATGGGGCAAGGAAAACAGCCGCCGCGTCGATGCGCTTTACGCGAAAACGATGGCAGGGGGCGAGAGCCAGCGCGTCGAACTCGTGTTCGACGAGCCAGGCGGCTCAGTTGGCCGGGAGGGCGGTCGCCGGCATGGCATTCTCTGGACGCGCCTGTGTCGTGACGCGCGCGATGTGCCGTTCTGCGTGCTCGGCACCATGATCGACATCACCGACATTCGCCGCGCCGAAATGCGCGCACGCGCTTCCGAGCGGCTGCTTTCGGACGTCACGCATTCGCTGCCCGCGCTCGTTTTCCAGCTGCAACGCGGAAGTGACGCCCAGTACACCTTCCCCTTCCTTGGCGGCGATACGCAACGCCTGCTTGGCGACGCGGCCACGCAACTCATGCGCACCAGCCCGCTCGATCTCGCGCGCGTGCACCGCGGCGACCGCGCGCGCCTGGCGGCGGCGCTCGAGCGCTCGGCGCGCCTGCTGTTGCCGGTCAACGCCGAGTTCCGCTTTCACGGTGCGGGCGGCCTGCTATGGGTGCGCGCCGAATTCGTGCCGCGCCGCAAGGAAGATGGCGCCGTAGTGTGGAGCGGCTATGCGGTGGACGCCAACGTCGAACACACCCGCGCCGCCGACCTGTCACGCGCACGCGATCTGGCGGAAGCGGCCTCGCGCGCGAAGGACGAATTCTTCGCGATGATGAGCCACGAGATCCGTACGCCGATGAACGGCGTGCTCGGTCTGGTCGAGGTGCTGGAGCGCACGCCGCTCAATCCCGACCAGACGCAGATGGTTGGCATGGTGCATGAGTCCGCGGGAGCGCTGCTGCAGATTCTCGATGACCTGCTCGATTATTCGAAGATCCAGGCGGGACGGCTCGTGATCGACTGCGAGCCGTTTGACGTGCGGGAACTGGTCGATAACGCAGTGGGGCTGCTCGCGGGGCGCGCGCACGAAAAGGGGCTGAAGGTGCGTGTGGACGTTGGCGCGGACGTGGCTGCGCAGTTGCGCGGCGACAGCGTGCGGCTGCGGCAGATTCTCTTCAATCTGCTCAGTAATGCGATCAAGTTCACGCCACATGGCCAGGTCAGCGTGAGCGTGTCGGCCAGTGCGGTGAAGGCGGTGAGCCCGGCGGATGGCCTCAACGGCGCGGCGCGCCAGCGCGTGTCGATTTCGGTGGCCGATACGGGTATCGGCATCGCCTCACAAGCCCAGGCGCAGCTCTTCGAGCCCTTCGTTCAAGCCGAAACGTCGACTACGCGGCGCTTCGGCGGCACGGGTCTCGGCCTGACGATCTGCCGTAAGCTCGCGTCGTTGATGGGCGGCACGCTCGAATTGCGTAGCGAAGTCGAGCGCGGCACGTGTTTGACGCTCCATATCGAATTGCCGGTGGAGACCCAGGCGGGCCATGCGAACGGCCTGCGCAGCAAGCGCGCGCTGGTGTTCTGCAACGACGCGCCAGTCGCCGACGCGTTGATGCACTTTGGCGCGGCGCTAGGCATGAAGATGTCGCGCGCCCAGGCGGGACGAACGGGGCACACGAGGCTGGCCGGACGGCGGGCGTTGCGCAAGCTGACGCAGCAGGGCGGCGTGGATCTCGTGTTCGCGTCCGAGGCGCTGGCGGGCGAATTGGACGATCTCGGCGTGCCCATCATCCGCCTGACGGAGAACCCCAAGCCCAGCGGCTATCGGGTCGTGGAGAGCGGCGTGCGCGTGAGCGTCAATCCGCTTTCCTGGCACGGACTCGGGGCGGCGTGCGCGATGGCGATCACCGGTCTGCCCGCAAACGCGGCGCGGCCCGCGCTGTCCACCGAAACCGCACTGGTCGCGCCCGATCGCGAGAAAGAACGCGCGGCTGGCCGCCTCATCCTGGTCGCCGAGGATCATCCCGTGAACCAGGAACTGATGCGCCACCAGCTTGCGCTGCTGGGCTTCGCCTGCGATGTGGTGAATGACGGCGCACAGGCGCTGGAGGCGCTCAAGCACTCGCGCTACGGTTGCCTTATCACGGATTGCCATATGCCGAACGTCTCGGGTTACGACCTCGCGCGTCGCGTGCGTGAGATCGAGGCGGCGCGCGCGCGGCGCGCAGGCGAGGGCGAAGGTAAGTTCAATACGCAACATGACCAGGTGCGCCTGCCGATTCTCGGCATTACGGCCAACACCGCGCCCGAGAACATGCGCCTGTGCCGCGAAGCCGGCATGGACGACTGTCTGATCAAGCCTACGCGGTTTGCGACGCTGCGCGAGTATCTCTCGCGCTGGTTCGGTGCGGAGGGTGGCCAGCGCGCGGCGCAGGATCGCGTGATAACGCACGCGCACGACGCGCGCGCGGGCCAGGGCGCCGCACAGACTGCGCCCAACGCAGCGGGCGATGCGGTCGGCAACGCGGATGGTGCGGGCGCGGGTGAACTGCTCGACCTTCCGCACATGATTCAGGTCTGGGGCAGCGAGGCGACGGTGAAGACGCTGCTCGGCTCATTTGTGAACTCGGTACGCGACGATCTGAACGCGCTGCCGGCACTGCTGGAAGACGTCGACATCGCGCGGTTGCGCGAATGGCATCATCGGCTCGCGGGCGCGGTGGGCGTCCTGCATTATCCGGCGCTGCTCGCCGTGCTGGAGACCTATCGCCGTCACATGAACAGTCACGCGCCGCAGCAGCTTCGAACAGAAGGCCTGGCGCTGATGCGGACCTGTCACACCATGCTCGATGGGATCGAACAGCAGGCTGCGCTGCTGGCCTGACGGATGATTTTTAGCGTGTGTGCCGATCCGTTCATGATCGGAACATGACGCGAAACTGGCAGTTCTGACAGAAAAGATTCAGGCGAAAAAAAACGCGGCCGAAGCCGCGTTCAAGCTTGGAGACCCTTCGATGAAGAGTCACTTCTCGCAGGAACAAGCATAGTTCGCGAGTCGCCAAAAATCGAGATAAAAACCATCAATTAACTATTACACGTAGTGTCGATAATCGCCTGGCGCGTGACTTCGTTTTGGCGAAACCAGTCCACCGTGAAATCGACGAACGAACGGGTTTTCGCCGGTACGTGACGCCGGCCGGGATACACGAGCGAGAGTTCCTTGTCGGCGTCGCGGATCGCGTAGTCGGCCAGCACGCGCACGAGCGTTCCCTCGGCGAGATCGGCGGCCACCTGATTGGCCGGCAGGATCGTGATGCCCATCCCGGCGAGCGCCGCCTGGCGCAGCATCACGGAATTGTTCACGGCGTAGGCTGGGTTGATCAGCACCGCTACGCGCATGCCGTCAGGGTCGTCGAAATGCCATTCGTTGCCGTGGATATCGGCTGACGGCGCGAGCAAGGTGTGGCGTGCGAGTTCGTCCGGATGCCCGGGCGCGCGATGCAGGTCCAGGTAGGCAGGCGACGCCACCGCGACCGGCGCGACGGTCACGAGCGGGCGGCGGATGAGCGTGCCGCCGCTCACCTGGCGCGGCGCGACGATGCCGACATCGAAACCTTCTTCGATGAGATCGACTGGGCGATGCAGCAGCGTGAGCGTGAGGCGAACCTGCGTAAACGACGCGAGATATTGCTTGAGCAGCGGCGTGAGGCCGTGTAGCGAAAACGATGCGTGCGCGACGAGGCGCAAGGTGCCCGACGGCACGGACACGCCATGCGCAATCTGCGTTTCGATGCGCTCGAGCTCTTCCAGCACCTGGCGGCAAGCCTGCGCGTATTCGCCGCCTGCTTCGGTCAGCGAAATGCTGCGTGTATTGCGGTTGATGAGGCGCGTATTGAGATGCGCTTCGAGCAAGGCGATGTAACGCGTCACTACTGCGTTCGACATCTTGAGGGCCGCGGCGGCGCGGCCGAACGAGCCGTTATCGGCGACGCTCAGAAATACGCGCATCGCCTGAAGCTGATTCATGGTCTTGGGACGCGTCAGCATGAATGGGGTGGCGCTGGTGGGCGTTTCTTCTGGAAAGGGACGAGGACCGATGCAGGCGATGCTGCGAGGGTTGTCGGATCGTACCGACACGCATCGCCCTACGGAATGGGACTGATCTGAATCGCGGCTTGTCCCGTATTGATCGTGTTGCCCGGCGACAACGCTATATCGGGATACGGATTCGTCCTGCTTGCCGCGAAGGAAATTGAGATTGCGCGTACGCGTTGTGCATCAAGCGATTGCGCGAGCAGGTAGCCAGGCGTTTGATTTTTTCGAAAAGCCTTTTGTGCTGGCAAGGGATGGCCGCTCTAAAAGTGACGCCAATAAACTTCGGCTTGCAAATTAATGCGGCGCCGTTGTTGCGGCGTGAGGGGACCAAGCGGGCCGACGTGCTGTCGGCGAAATCGTCCACCAATGCCGAAAGGTTTAAAACGAAGGAATCACCATGAAAAAGAGTCTGGCTATCGCGGCCGCAGTGGCCGCGACTTTCGCATCGGCGTCGTACGCTCAAAGCAGCGTGACGCTCTACGGTATCGTCGATGCCGGTTTCACCTACACGACCAACGTTCAGAGCAAGGCTAACTACGCCGTGACGAGCGGCAACGTTCAGGCGAGCCGTTGGGGCCTGCGTGGCGTCGAGGATCTCGGCGGCGGTCTGAAGACGATCTTCACCCTCGAAAGCGGCTTTAACGTGGCGAACGGCCAGCAGAACGGCGGCCTGTTCAATCGTCAGTCGTTCGTGGGTCTGACGCAGGCACAGTCCGGCACGCTGACGCTCGGTCGCCAGTTCGACTCGATGATGGACTACGTCGCGCCGATGACGGCAGTCGGTAGCTGGGGCGGCACCTACACGTCGCACATCCTCGACAACGACGACCTCAACGGCACGTTCTCGCTGAACAACTCGATCAAGTACGCAAGCCCGAACCTGTCGGGCTTCAAGTTCGGCGGCATGTATGCGTTCTCGAACCAGGCTGGCGGCTTCGCGATGAACCGCGCGTATAGCGCCGGTATGAGCTACAACTACGGCGGCCTGGGTCTGGGCGCCGCGTACACGCAGATCAACGGCGTGGACGCAAATGGCAACGGCTCGGTTCAGGGTTCGCCGCTGGCCAATACGTTCGGCGCGGTCAATGCGAACAACCGTCAGCGCAACTGGGGCGCAGGCGCAAGCTACGCTTACGGCCCGATGATCGGCGGCGTCGTGTTCACGCAGTCGCGTCTGAACGACTCGTTCGGCAATTCGGTGCGCTTCAACAACATCGAAGGCAACCTGCATTACGACCTGACGCCGGCACTCGGCATTGGCGCAATGTACACGTACACCAACGTGAACGGCTCGTCGCTCAACGCAAACGGCAGCAACTCGGCGCACTGGCATCAGTTCGCGCTGCAGGCTGACTACGCGCTCTCGAAGCGCACGGACGTCTACCTCGAAGGCGTCGGTATGTGGGGCGCTGGCCAGAACGCAGTCGGCATGACGCAAGTCGGCTATCAGGGTTCGGACAACTTCTCGTCGTCGAAGAACCAGGGCATCGTCACGACGGGTATCCGTCACCGCTTCTAATTCAGACGCGTTTGCGTCGCTAGATCCTGGCGGTCCGGCAATGCACCGGGCTGCCTGGTTAAGCGGGTAGCAAAGTAGAAGGTAGTACTTGGGTTCAGAGCGCCGTTCGCGGCGCTCTTTTTTTGCCCGCGATTTCCCTTGTCGTGCCGTCATCGGCAATGTCACTGCGGACGTCATCGGCGGATTTGCTCTAGCATGTGGCTACGCGACTGCGGCCGGCAATGGCTTACGGTTTCTTCTGGTGCAGCGCGTCACAACAAAGGAGAAATCCCATGAAAGCGCTTCGCCCTCTTCAGCTCGCTCTCGCTCTGTGTGTTCTCGCCTCCGGTGCCGCGTTTGCCGATACCGTCGCGCTGAAAGCCGATCTCGAACCTTCCAGTGAAGTGCCCCCGCGTGTGAGTCACGGACACGGCATGCTCAACGCCACGTTCGACACGTCGAGCAAATCGCTGAACTGGACCGTCACTTACGAAGGCCTGTCAACCCCGGTCACCGCCGCACACTTCCACGGACCCGCGCCGGTTGGACAGAACGCTGGCGTGCAGGTGCCGATTCCCAAGGGTGAACTGCCCAGCCCGATCAAGGGCAGCGCCACGCTCACCGACAAGCAGGTCACCGATCTGATGGCCGGGCAGTGGTACTTCAACGTGCACACGCAACAGAATCCGTCGGGCGAGATCCGCGGTCAGGTGTTGCCCGCGAATTGATGTGACCACGAAATGACCGCGCAATGACTGACTGATCGACCCGCACACACGCACTGTCATGAGTCTGCAAAGCCGCTTCATCTGCTGGTGGCTGCGTCGCCGCTTTCTGCCGGCGACGCGCTGTCCCATCGACGTCGCGCGCACGCGGGCAGGTACGCAAAAGCGCGTGTGGCTGCCGCAGGTCCCCGCAGGCTGGCAGTTGCGCGAGCAGTATGAGCACGCAGATGTTCCACTGCGCGGCGAATGGCTCGTGCGCGAGGGCGGGGCGCCGCGCACGATTCTCTATCTGCACGGCGGCGGCTATTACTTTTGCTCGCCAAGGACCCATCGCGCGATCACGTATGGTCTCGCGACGCGTGCCGACGCCGATGTCTTTTCGCTCGATTACCGGCTTGCGCCCGAGCATCCCTTTCCGGCGGCGCTCGACGACGCGCTCGCAGCCTACCGGCGATTGCTGGCCGATGGCGTGCGTGCCGATTCGCTCGTGATCGCCGGCGACTCGGCGGGCGGAGGTCTGGCGCTGGCGACGCTCGTAGCGTTGCGCGATGCCGGCGACAAACTGCCGGCCGGTGCGCTCCTGTATTCGCCGTGGACCGACCTGGCCGTGACGGGCGCCTCGATTGTCGAAAACGACGGCCGCGATCCGATGTTCTGCGGCGACGTGTTCGCGCGCGTCGCCGCGCTTTATCTTGGCGAGGCCACCGGAGTCAGTGCCAGCGATCCTTATGTCTCGCCGCTGTATGCCGATTTTTGCGGCTTGCCGCCGCTTTTCATGCTGGCGGGCAGCACCGAGACGCTGCTCGACGATACGCGCCGCGTTGCCGATCGTGCGCGAGCAGCGGGCGTCCACGTCGAATGCAAAATCGCGCGCGGCCTGCCGCATGTCTGGCCGATCTACGCGCCGTTCATGCCTGAAGCTCGCCGCTCGCTCGACGATTCGGCGCGTTTTGTCCAGCGCGTGACGACGATCGACACGACCGCGCGCGCACAGAAAACCGCGCCGTCAGGCGCAGCGTCAGCCTCTCCACCCGCTCAATCGAGCGCGACGTCGATCCCGTCGTAAGCCGCGTGCACGGCGGCCTCGCCGTACTGGCGCTCAAGCCGCCGCACGGTGAAGTGGCCATGCGCGACGTTCTGGAAGTGGTCGATAAACACGGTGTTCACCATCGCGCCCAGCACCGCGCCGATCGCCGGAATCGATTTCGCTGCGACCTGCTCGCTCACCTGCACGGAAAACCGCGCGGCCACGGTCTGCATCAGCTTGAGCAGCGCCGCCGAGCCATGCGCCGCGAAGCCCTTGGCCGCCATCTCGGACGAGGCTTTCGACACCGCCTGAGCCAGCGCACCGCGCACGACGAAGTAGCCGAAGTCGGCTTCGTCGTCGGAGGCGGAGCGCCCGCCCATGCCGAACACAGTGAGGCATTGGAGCTGGGTGTCGGCCTTCGTGATGTCCTCGCCCTCGCTGCGCGCGATGTCGCAGATCGAGCGGAACATCAGCGTCGTCGTCACCGGTAATTCGACCGGCAAAGCAAACAGGCCGAACGCGCCGCCCGCCGCGCCCGTGGTCGCGACCGCGAATTTGTGCAGCAGATTGCTGGGCTTCGCAGGCACGACGGCCGCAAGCGCGCTCTCGCCCTGCTTGCCGAGCGTCTTGAGCGCGAGTTGCAGGCACTTGCGCAGGGCCGCCTGGGTGGCGTCGTTGACCTTGTCGTTGGCGACGGCGGGCAGTTTCGCGATCAGCTTTTCGACCGGCGCGCCGACGATGGCGGCCAGCTTCATGCCCAGCGGCGGTGTTTCCAGTTCGTGTTTGGCGCGCTTGAGCGCGGCGAGATCGGCTTCAGAAAGTTCGCTGAATGACGCCATAAGTCTCCCGGATGACGGTGCGGCGAACGCCGCTCGACCCCCAGTTTATCGAGGATCGGGCATGCTAAACTGTGAATCCTTTGACGTGTCAATCGTTGCGGGATCAAAAAATGGCCGTTCATACCGCCGCCCATCACTCTAGCGGCCAGGTGCTGCCGTTCCGGGAGTCGCTGCTGGCGATGCTCGGCGTCTCTTTCGTGACTATGCTGGTCGCGCTCGACCAGACCGTGGTCGGCACCGCGCTGCCCACCATCGTCGCCGAGCTGCGCGGCTTCGAGCTTTACGCGTGGGTCGCTACGTCCTATCTGCTGACCTCGGTCATTACCGTCCCTATTTTCGGCAGACTGGGCGACTATTACGGGCGCAAGCCCTTCGTGATCGCGTCGATCGTCGTGTTCACTGGCGCTTCGGTGCTGTGCGGAGCGGCCAACAGCATGATGTTCCTGGTCATCGCGCGCGGCCTGCAGGGCATCGGCGGCGGCATGCTGGTGGGCACCGCGTTCGCCTGCATTCCCGATCTCTTTCCCGATTCGGTCGTGCGCCTGCGCTGGCAGGTGATGATGAGTTCGGCATTTGGCATCGCCAATGCGGTCGGGCCATCGCTTGGCGGCTTTCTCACGCAGTACTACGGCTGGCGCTCGGTGTTCTACGTGAACCTGCCGGTTGGGCTGATTTCGCTGGTCTTCGTGTGGCGCTATCTGCCGCATCTGCGCCACATCGCGCACAAGGAGCGCATGCGGCTGGACTGGCCCGGCGCGCTGCTGATCGCCGTGACGCTCGGCAGCCTGCAGCTTTTCGTCGAGCGGCTGCCCGAGCATGGCGTGACGCTGTCGGCGCTCGGGCTGCTCGCGCTGGCCAGCGCCTCCGGCTGGGCGCTGTGGCAGTGGGAGCGGCGCTGCCCTCAGGCGATCCTGCCCGTCGATATGTTCCGTAACGCCAGCCTCAAAGCGCTCTTCACGCTCGCGGTGCTCGGCGGTTTCACGATGTTTTCGCTGCTGTTCTACGCACCGCTGCTGTTCCAGGGCGGCTTCGGCATGTCGCCGAACGAGGCGGGTCTGGTTATCACGCCGCTGGTGGTGTTCATCACCATCGGCAGCATTGCGAACGGGCGCATCGTGTCGCGCATCCGCAATCCGAACCGCATGCTTTACATCGGTTTCGCGATGCTCGCCCTGGCGTGCTTTGCGGTCGCGCTGGCTTCGCACAACACGCCGCGCGGGTTGCTGATGGCGCTGATGATCGTCGGCGGGTTGGGGCTCGGGTTCGTCATGCCCAATCTCACGGTGTTCGCGCAGCAGACGGCGGGCCGCGAGCATCTGGGCATCGCCACGGCGCTGCTGCAATCGCTGCGCATGATCGGCGGGATGATCGGCACGGCGTTGACCGGCACGCTGGTCACGCAGCTTTATTCGAGCGGCGTGCATAAGGCGCTCGATGCCGATGGCGCGCTGCACTGGTTCACGCAACTCGCCGATCCGCAGATTCTGATCAACCGCGACGCCCAGAGCGCGCTCGTTGGAGAACTGACGAAGGCCGGGCACAATGGCGCGCCGTTGCTCGAAGCCGCGCGCGAGGCGCTGGTGGGCGCGATCCATCTGGGTATCGCGATGGCGGCGGTGGTGGCGCTGGTGTCGGTGTGGCAGACGCGGCGCGTGCCGCTCATCAAGCTGCATCGCAAGGTCGAGCCGGTCATTCACGCCGACTGAGCGCGCACGCGTTCATCTAATCGGCAATATCTGGAATCAGGCAGGAAAACACAGCATGGAAGCACAGGACCGCATCGCCATCATGCAGCAATTCGGACGCACTTATCGTGCGTTCATGTCGGCGTTCGAGGCGCAGGTCGGCCATCCGCTGCCGCGTTGGCGCATCCTGCTGGCGTTGCACGAGCAGGACGGCGCGTCGTCGCAGAAGCGTCTGGTCGAGCGTCTGCGCGTGGACCCGGGCGCGCTGACGCGCCAGTTGAAGCTGCTGGAGTCGCTGGGCTGGATCGCGCGCAGCGCCGACGAGCGCGACAACCGCATCACCAACGTCACGCTGACGGCGGCGGGACGCGAAGTGGTGGAAGCGGGCCTGCCGCGCCGCAACGATTTCCTGCGCGTGGCGATGTCGCTGCCCGACGATGCGCTTACGGCGCTGTCGGGCGCGCTGCGCATGATGGAAGAGCGCATCGGCGTGGCGGCGGCGCTGAACACCGATGCGGGTCCCGCTGCCGCCACTTCCGCCGACTGAAACGTAGAACGATCAGAAGAACGTTTCGATCACTTCGGTCACGCGATACTCGCCATCGACCATCAGGACCTGACGCCACTTGTCGAAGGTGAGGCAAGGGTGCGAAATATCGAAGCCGATCATGTCGCCGACCTGAATATCCGCACCAGCCGGAATCTGCAGATAGGCGTGCTGATCCATCATCTGGAACACCTGCCAGCCTTCCTGGGCGTCGATTTCGCGCGGCGTGCCATGGACTTCGCCATCACGCGCCGGACGATAGTGGCGCGACGGCTCCGGAAAGCCCGCATCGAAAGCCGCGTCGCGCTTGCCAAAGCCGATGATCGCGCGGCCCGGTTCCGGAATCGACTGGACATATGCCCATAGCTGAAGCGCAGGCAACAAGGCCACGCCCATTTCGCGCGCGACCGGATTGCGCGTGAGGATGTCCGACTGCGCCTTCTTGTAGACGCCCACGTCATGCGTGAGATAGCAGCCGGGGCGCAGCACGACGTCGATCGTGCCAGCCTTGGCGGCCTGCGCGAATTCCTCGGCGACGATGTCGTACCACGCCGACCCGGCGCCCGAAAGCAGTGCCGGTGCGCGCGAAAAGCGGCCCGCCGCAGCCAGTTCTTCGGTCACGTTGAGCGCGTCGCGCAGGAAGGTGCGCACTTCGCTTTCTTCCTTGAGCACGCCTTCGTAAATCTCCACGCCCGCGAGCTTGAGCGAATCCGGATAGCGCTCGATCGCTTCGAGCACGGCCCGGCGCGTTTGCGCGTCGCGCACGCCGGTACGCCCGCGCGGCACGCCCAGTTCCAGCAGCACTTCGAGCGTGCGATTCGCTGCGCGGAAGAATTCGCCCAGTTGCTCGCCCCCTTCCACCGAGTCGACGAGGCAGAAGAATTCGAAGTTCGCGTCGCTAAGGAGTTCGGCGATGATCGCCATGTTGCGGCGGCCCACGAGCTGGTTTGCCATCAGCACGCGCGAGATGCCGCCGCGATACGCGGCGCGCGTCTGATGGGCGGTAGCCAGCGTGATGCCCCACGCGCCCGCGTCCATCTGGCGGCGAAAGAGTTGCGGCGCCATCGTCGTCTTGCCATGCGGCGCGAGTTTCACGCCGTAGCGCGTGACGAATTCCTGCATCCACTTGAGGTTGTGTTCGACGCGATCCGCATATAGAACGGCGGCGGGCAGGCTCACGTCCTCGGCGAGCAGATTCCATTCGAGACGCGCGGCGTCGGCAAGCGGCACGCTCGCGCCTGGCACGTTGCCGAGGCCCTTGCTATTCGGGTCGACTGTCGCACTCTGATAGTTTGTAACTTTCATTTCCGTTCGCTCCATATTCTCCATAACGCCTGATATTACGGTATAGACAGCTTGAGGCGTTGACTCGGTGATAGTACACAAAGTACCATCTCTGCGTGAAATGTTATTTATTAACAGACATACCCCGGCGTCCCGGAAGCCTTCCCCGCAGTCCACTCTGAATCTTGCCCGACTTCCATGAATCCCGCTGCTGAGTCTGATCGATTCACAGGCCGTTTCGATATCGTCGCGCGCATCACGCAATGCGTGCCGGATCTGCGTCCGGCCGAACGCGATGTCGCCTCCCTGATCCTCGACGATCTGGCTGCCGCCGCGCGTGCCAGCATCGGCGAGCTGGCGCAGCGCGCGGGCGTGAGCGTGGCGTCCGTGACGCGGTTCGCCAAGACCGTCGGTTGCCAGGACGTGCGCGAACTCAAGCTGCGTCTTGCCCAGGCGGCGGCCGTCGGCGAGCGCTTCCTGCGCGCGGTGCCGAACGGGAAGGCCGGCAAGGGCGAAGGCGGCGAGGGCAAAGGCAAACGCCGCAAACAGCGTGCGGACGATGCCGCAACGGCGCACGCGGCGGACGCATCGCTGGCCACTCGCGTGTACGAGGAAATCCACAGCGCACTCGCGCGCAACCACGAGCTGCTGCGCCAGGCGCCGTTCGAGGACGCCGCCACGGCGCTGCGCGAAGCGCGCATGATCTACGTGTTCGGCATGGGCGGCGGCTCCAGCGCACTGGCCGACGAAATGCGCTATCGCCTCGTGCGGCTCGGCCGCCCGGTCGCGTCGTATCAGGACAGCCTGCTGCAGCGCATGGTCGCGAGCACGCTCACGCCCGATTGCGTGGTCGTGGCGCTTTCCGTGACAGGGCGCGTGCCCGAACTGCTCGACGCCTGCCGCATCGCGCGCGACTATGGCGCGAAGCTGGTCGCACTGACCGCGCCCGCCTCGCCGCTGGCGGCGCTGGCCGACTGGCTTGTGCCGATCGTCGCGAGCGAGACCGATTTCATTTACAAGCCGTCGTCGTCGCGTTACGCGATGATGATGGCGCTCGACGTGCTCGTTACCGAACTCGCGCTGTCGCAGCCCGAGCAAAGCCGCGAATTGCTGCGCCGCATGAAACATACGCTGGACGCGCATCGCGGCACGGCCGGGCGCGGCGGCGAGCGCCAGCCGCTTGGCGACTGATTGGCCAACTCACAGCGCAATTCGCGTAGCGAGCGAGTAAATTCGCTGAGTCAATCGCCGAGTCAATCGATTACCCCGTCTGGGATCGACAGGAGACCCTGATATGCATTCGCATCCCGAAGCCGCCGACACCCTGATCGTCGGCGCCATGCTCTACGACGGCACCGGCGCGCCGCCCGTCGAACGCGACGTGGCGCTGCGCGACGGACACATCGTCGCCATCGGCAATCTTTCGAACTGGCTCGCCGAAGAAGTGATCGAAGCCAATGGACGCGCGCTCGCGCCGGGTTTCATCGACGTGCACACGCATGACGACACGCACGTGATCCGCGCGCCGCAGATGCTGCCCAAGATCAGCCAGGGCGTGACGACGGTGATCGTCGGCAATTGCGGCATCAGCGCGTCGCCGGTCTCGCTCAAGGGCGAGCCGCCCGATCCGATGAATCTGCTCGGCCCGCGCGACGCTTTCCAGTACCCGACCTTCGCGGCCTATGTGCAAGCCGTGAACGCGGCCAAACCCGCCGTGAACGTGGGCGCGCTGATTGGCCATACGGCGCTGCGCAACAATCATCTCGACGATCTCAAACGTGCCGCCAATAGCGAAGAGATCGAGGCCATGCGCGCGCAGCTCGAAGAAGCGCTCGTGAACGGCGCGCTCGGCTTGTCGACGGGACTCGCTTACGGATCGGCCTACGAGGCTTCGACCGAAGAAGTCGCCACGCTCGCCGAGCCGCTCGCGCTTGCCGGTGCGCTTTACACGACCCACATGCGCACCGAATTCGAAGCGATTCTGGAAGCGATGGACGAGGCGTATCACATCGGCAAGCACGCGCGCGTGCCCGTGGTGATCTCGCATCTGAAGTGCGCGGGGCCGTCGAACTGGGGCCGCAGCACGGAGGTGCTCGCATCGCTGGACGGCGCGCGCAAGTTTCAGCCGGTGGGCTGCGATTGCTATCCGTACAGCCGCAGTTCGTCGACGCTCGATCTGAAGCAGGTGACGGGCGATATCGACATCACCATCACGTGGTCCACGCCGCATCCCGAACAGGCGGGCAAGCTCATCAAGGACATCGCCGCCGAATGGGGTGTCTCGCAGCAGGAAGCGGGCAAGCGGCTGCAGCCCGCGGGCGCGGTCTATCACAACATGTCCGAGGACGACGTGCGCCGCATCCTCTCGCATCCGGCGACGATGGTGGGATCGGACGGACTGCCGAACGACCCGCTGCCGCATCCGCGTCTATGGGGCGCTTTTCCGCGCGTACTCGGCCACTACGCGCGCGACGCGCAGTTGCTGCCGCTCGAAGAGGCGGTGCGCAAGATGACCGGGCTGTCGGCGCGGCGCTTCGGTCTCGCGCAGCGCGGCGAAGTGCGCGTGGGCTGGCATGCCGACCTTGTGCTGTTCGATCCCGCAAAGGTGCGCGATTGCGCGACCTTCGACCAGCCGCAGCAGGTGGCCGAAGGCATCGACGCCGTGTGGGTGAACGGCGTGCTGTCGTATCGCGACGGCCAGCCTACCGGCGAGCGTGCGGGCCACTTTGTCGCGCGCGGTCCGCGCGACGCGAACGCCGACGCGGCAGCTTTTTAAAAACTGAATTTCGACCCTCGGCGCGTGGTGCAGAACCGTGGTGCAAACCCAGACGCACGCGCGCGCCGTACGAACCCAAAGGAGCAAACGATGAAACGATATGGAGTGGAAGGCGGCAAGGGCCAGGGCGGTCAACATCTGCCGTTCGCACGCGCGGTGGAAGCCGATGGCTGGCTGTTCGTCTCGGGCCAGACGCCGATGGAAAACGGCGAAGTGATCAACGGCGGTATCGTCGAGCAGTCGCACAAGACCATCCAGAACGTGTTCGCGATCCTCAAGGAAGCGGGCTACGGCCCGGAACACGTGGTGCGCTGCGGTGTGTGGCTCGACGATGCGCGCGATTTCCAGTCGTTCAACAAGGTGTTCCGCGAGTACTTCGGCGATCATCCGCCCGCGCGCGCCTGCGTGCAGTCGAGCATGGTCATCGACTGCAAGGTGGAAGTGGATTGCGTCGCGTACAAGGCGCCGGCAGGGAAGTAACGCGCCGCGAGCGCGTGGCTCGAGTTGTAGAAAAGCGGCTGCCTGGGTTACCGGGTGGCCGCTTTTTCTTGTGCATCTGAATCGCGCGGTGTGCCTTCGTGAATGTGTAATTCGATCTTCATGCCTGCTGTAGCCGCCATGTTGACAAGCATGTCAATGCCGAACCGGTCGATCTTGCCGCGCATGAGATCGGAAACGCGAGGCTGCGTCACGCCAAAGAGTTGCGCGGCCTGACCCTGCGTCATCTTGTGATGTTTGATGTGCTGTGTCAGTGCGAACATCAACTGGCAGCGCAGTTCCATGTTTGCCGCGTCGCCGGGCGTGTTTTCGATGGCGTCCCACACGTTGTCGAAAGTCTCGATTTTCAAGATCCGTGCTCCTGGTTGCGAATATCCCGATAACGGCGCGCGGCAAGCGACATATCGGCGAAGGGGATTTTTTCGGTCTTCTTCTGAAAGCAATGCAACACGTAGACCGCGTCGCGAAATGTCGCGACGTAGAGGACGCGGAAAGCGTTGCCGTTTTCCCGGATACGGATTTCTCGCGTGCCCGGCCCGACCGGGTTGACGGGTTTCCAGTCGTCCGGGTCGTGCCCGCCTTGTACGAGGCGAATCTGCCTGCCAGCCTCTTTGCGCGCGCTCAAGGGGAACGCGTGGAGATCCGCAAGCGCGCTGCCGCAAAACCGCACGCGCTTCTCAAGTTTTAGGTTATACAAAATCTTATATCTCCTCCAGAGGTTCGCGCCACCCCGCGCGCAGCGGGGATGACATGGCTCAACTCTCTGCAAGGACGGGCGATTGCGCCCTCGATTCCATCAAGACGTGCCGCATCGTTAGCCATCCGGATAAGGCCAATATTCCCAATATATGAGCGACCCAATCACATATTGGAGATCCCGGAAAATCCGCCCTACAATCCGATCCATCCGGGCTGACATACATCGCAGTACCCACGTCAACCTCGGCCAAACCTAAAGAAAAGCCCGCAGCCGCGCCCCGAGTGCGCTCCAGCGGGCAAAACCGGAGACGTTTGCCATGTTCCAGTCCGCGAAGTGCGCGGCCTCGTGCCGTCCGCCGTCCCGCGCCAATGCGCGCCGCCGCAACCCGAACCATGGCCCGCGCGCCGTCGTCTGACGCCGCGCGTTCATCTCCCGTCTTCTTCCAGATCGACCTCGCCATGAACAAAGCGATGTCCCCGAATCTCGCCGAGCGTCTCGACGGCATTGACGTGCCCACAGCCGCGCAGCCGCAAGCGCAGCCGCAGATCAAGGCGCAGCCCAAAACCCACAGCGCGGGCGACGAAATCGTCGGCCTGC
>NZ_DASZJJ010000111.1:0-14861 GCF_035948235.1 Paraburkholderia sp.
CAGAAAAGCACGTGAAAATTCAAACGCACCCAAGTTGATCTCAACCTGAGTGCGCTAAAAAAACGCATCCCCCGGTCGCTCAACTAAGGCAACCAGAGCCACGTTCAATCGTAGGAAGAGCCGACCAATCGGCTCCCGCAAAACCTGCTCAGTGCCTGCGGCGTATGCGCACCCGATCCAGCACGTGAAGTTCGGACAACCAGTGGTGCATCATGCCCTCGCCGTCATGCTCCTGCCGATAGGCTCTCGACTCGAAGATCGACAAACCTAGTAGCACCAGCAGGCCGACAGCCAGCCCAATCAGTCCCGCAATAGTTTCGGCATCCATGGCAGCCTCCTTGGGTCGCAGCCATGTCCTTATCTTAGGACAGCATCCGGCGAGAAAAAATAGCTGTGTTGGTGAGCCGCCAGATTCGACGGACAGCCGTTAGACTGTTGCGCGGCAACATTTCTTGAAGGAGTTTGTGCTGATGTCACGAGCCTGGGTGGCCATTGCGATGGCCGCATTGCTTTCCGCTTGCGCCGACGATACGACGAACAAGCATCATGGGCCGCCGCCTCACGATCCGGCGGATTACCACGGCGTGCCGACAGACGACCGTCCGCCTACGATGATCGACGCACCGAAGGCGCAATAAGGCCCGATAAAAAACAGGCGCCTCAGGGCGCCTGTTGCACTTCCAGCGGCGGCGCAATCGCGCCCGTGACGCGCCCAAGCATGGGCATCAGCGTGAGGCCGCGCGCCCCCATGAAGATCAGCAGGGCGATCCAGAGCCCGTGATTGCCGAACGGCCCCACGAGTGCCCACGAAGCGACCAGAAAGACGGCGAGAGAGATCGCCATGGCCTTCATCAACTCATGCGTGCGCGTCGCCCCGATGAAGACGCCATCGAGCAAAAAGCCCCACACCGAAACGAGCGGCGAGAGTGCCGCCCAAGGCAGAAACGCCAATGCGGCAGCGCGTACGGCGGATTGGTCGGTGAGCTTGTCGATGATCCAGCCGCCGGCGCTCCAATAGACCAGTGAAAAACCGAGCGCACCCACCGCCGACCAGAGCAGGTTGACCTTCACCGCCTGCCGGAACGCGTGGCGATCGCGCGCACCGATGGCCGCACCGACGAGGGCCTCCGCCGCGTGCGCGAATCCATCGAGCCCATAGGCCATGAAAGTCTGAAAATTGAGCAACAGGGCGTTGGCGGCGAGAACCGCATCGCCTTGCCGCGCGCCCACATGCGCGAACCACCCAAACGAGCCGAGCAGGCACATGGTTCGCAGAAAGATGTCGCGATTGATGACCACGAGGCGCTTGAGCGCGGCCGGTTCGGTGAGCGCGCGCCACGCGATCGGCGCGAGTCCGCGTGGGCGTAGCCGCCACAAAACCGCTGCACCGAACACGAAGCCCACCACATCGGCGGTCGCCGTCGCGGCACCGATCCCGGCGATCCCCCATCCGAAACCGTAGACGAATGCGAGTACGGCAATCACGTTCACGGCGTTGATGAGTAACTGCGCGGCGAGCGCAATACGCACGCGCTGCGTGCCCAGCAGATAGCCCAGCACGACATAGTTCGCAAGCGCGAACGGCGCGGACCCGATCCGAGCGTGACAATACAGCCGCGCATTGTGCTGCACTTCATCGCTGCCGCCGATAAGTTCGAGCGCATAGCGAATCAGCGGGCCTTGCACGAGCAGAATGA
This sequence comes from Paraburkholderia sp., assembly GCF_035948235.1. Taxonomy (GTDB): domain Bacteria; phylum Pseudomonadota; class Gammaproteobacteria; order Burkholderiales; family Burkholderiaceae; genus Paraburkholderia. Next base: position 1,698 of record NZ_DASZJJ010000111.1, read on the forward strand.
GCGCGCCGATACTGCACGCCAGCAGCAACGCCCGCACAACGTTCAGCCGCAACGCCGCGCGATCGCCCGCACCATGGGCCTGGGCCACGAGCCCCGTCGTGCCCATGCGCAGAAAGCCGAAGCCCCAGAACACGAAGTTGAAAAACAGGCCGCCAAGCGCGACGCCGCCCAGATCCGCAGCGCTACCCAGGTGCCCGGCGACTGCCGTATCGACGGCGCCGAGAATCGGTTGCGTGAGATTCGCGAGAACGATAGGGAAGGCGAGCATCAGCACACGCCGATGCCAGCCTCCGTGCGTTGGCAGCGCCTCGCCGCCGCTCAACTGCGTTCCTGCACGCAGACCCAGGGCGAGACCACAACGGCCCAGAGTTCGGGCTTGCGTGCGGCGTAATCGGCAGCGGTTTCGGCCTGCATGCGTTCGATATGGCCGGCGGACAGCCACTGCGCGACCTGTGTGCCGTCATCGTTGGCGATCGCTTCGGCGACGCTCACCAGGTCGAGGTCGCGCACCACGGAGAGCAGTTTGCCCTGCGCGAAAAATCGTTCGAGGTCCTGCCAGTCGATCTTGGCGGTTTCGCCGAGCAGTTTGGCGTAGAGAGGGCTAGGAGTCGCGTCGTGGGTAGTCATGATTCTGGGCCTGAAGTTTCGGCCGATACTATAAACGATAGGTCGCATCGGTAAGGGCAGAACGCATCCGCGAGGAACGCGGTTTCTTCAGCCGGAAATCGAAGACGACTTGTGATGAGAGTCAATTAATCGGACGAATAACGAATTAAAGAAAACGCTCAAATCACACATTAAACGGCCATCGCCGCTGCTAATTCGGGTGTTTCAAAAATCCCACTCGCGCTGTTAATTGCGCTCTTGCGTGCGTTTGCACACCAATTGGCGGGGGCCGCGCGAATGCCCGCAAGAGCTTGATGCGGCGCGGCAGAAAGCGCTCCCACGCACCCTTTTGCGACCCTTTGCAAACATGCGCAGATGCCCATCCCACAAGCGTTTGCGACGATTTCCAGCAATTGCGCGAAGTGCGCTGCAATGCGTATTTCTATGCGCGAATGTGGTGATGTCTGCACGACGATTCACGATCGGGAATTGTTACGGTCCATAAACCGTGCGCCGCGTCACATTTTCCGCTCAATTAAGTGATTGCGCCGTGGGGGGGGCGTTGATAGATTGCCATTCGGCGCATGGTAAACCGGTCCTTTGCCGATATGCGCCAAACCCCCGTTAGCCCGGCGCCATGCCGGGCTTTTTTTCTTTCGGAGATCGAAGGGCATGCTTGCGCGTACAGAGTGCCCTTCGATGTGAGGCAATCAGCGCGGCGGCAGGTCGCGCGCCGGGTCGATGGAGCGGCCCTGATAGCGCAGCTCGAAATGGAGCATGACGCGATCGTTGTCGCTGCTGCCCATTTCGGCGATCTTTTGCCCCTGCGCAACGGCCTGGCCTTCCTTCACGAAGAGCGCCTGATTGTGTGCGTAGGCCGTGAGGTAATCGCCCGAATGTTTGATGATGAGCAGATTGCCGTAGCCGCGCAGACCGTTGCCCGCGTAGACGACGGTGCCAGGCGCAGCGGCGACGATAGGCGTGCCGGGACTGTTGACGATGTCGATACCCTTCGAGTCGCGGCCGTCGAAGTTGCGGATCACCTGGCCGGGGCTGGGCCAGACAAGCGAAATCGGCGCGGCAGACGCGGCCGGGGAACTCGCTGTGTCGGCGCTATCGCGCGGCGTCGATGCCGCAGCGGAAGCCGACGAAGATGCGCGCGGCGTCGTGCGTTGCGCACCGGCACTTGAAGCTGCGCTGGAGCCGGCCGGCGGCGAGACGCGCAGCACCTGGCCGACTTCGATCGCATCCGGGTTTGACAGATTGTTCCAGCGCACGATGCTCGACACCGATTGCCGGTTGCTACGCGCGATCTTGTAGAGCGTGTCGCCGCGTTCGACGCGATAGAAGCCCGGGCCGACCGGCGCCGAGCCGCATGCAGCGAGCAGCGCGACGAGCGCCGCACATGCAAAACCGCATGCAAAACGTTTGAATCCTTTGGTGAATTCCTTTCCCAACGTTGGACCTCGCTAGACGCTGCCCACGGCGCCCCGGAGAAGGGCGCCGCGACGGCAAAACGTCCGATTTTAGCGGGTTTGAAGCCGCGCTTGCGCTTATTGCCTGACGAATCGCACCACGTGCATAGCGCGCACGTTACTTGCCGCAGGGGCCTGGCGCCCGTGCGGCGTGATTTCCGCGCGTATCGGCGAGTGCTCCAGCCTGCAAGATCAGCCGAGCGATTCGACGCGCAATTGCAGCGTGGCCGATTCGGTCACGCCCGGCGCGAGCCAGCGCAGGCCCAGACCGTTGTGGATCGCATCGGGCAGACCGAGCCACGGCTCGACGCAATAAAAGTCGGAATCGGCGGCCTCGGTCCAGGTCGTCACCGCGTACCACGGCAGCGAATCCGGGCGATCGAGATCGATCGTCACGGCGCGGTTCAGGCCTGGCGTGACGAACCGCACGGGCGTTGCCGGCGGCGTTGGCTCGAGCACATGGAAGCGGTCGATGATGCCCGCATCGTCAAGCCGATACTGCGTCACGCCCGGCTCCGGCGCGCTGATCGAGCCGTCGGGCAATTGGTGGCGGCGTTGCGCGGGCGGCATCTCGAGGGTGCTCTGGGCGCGTTGCGCGTGCGGCAATTCGAAGTAGAAGTGATGGCCCGCATACCAGGGCAGGGGCGTGTCGCCGGTATTGGTCGCGGTGAGCGTGACGTCGAGCGCGTGATCATCGGCGAGGCGGTAGAGCGCCTCGAAGTGGAACGCGAACGGATAGCCCGCGCGCGTGGCCGGCGAATCCGTGAGCGTCATGCGCACGCCGCGGCCGTCCGGATCGACCTCCGCCACAAAAGGAAGATCGCGGGCAAAACCGTGCATCGGCAGATCGCGCACGACGCCTTGTGCATCACGCCAGCGGCCAATTTGGCCATCGACGAAATGACGCCCGAGAAACGGAAACAGCAGCGGATTGCCGCCGCGCACGCGCGCAGGTTGCTCCCAGTTCGCATTCTCGGGCCAACGGATCACGGATTCTCCGCCAACGTGCCACGACAGCAGCCGGCCGCCGGCCCACGGCGCGAAACGCAGCGTCGACGCGCCGCTGTTGAGTTCGAGGATGTCGTGCGGGGGACGGTTTTCCATGTCGTGGCTTCGAGAGAAGGTTGAAGGAAGTGCGTGAAGGGACGCCGCGCCGGGGGCGCCTGCGGATTGTGCGCCGCTTTCGAATGCGTGAAAACCCTCGTCGGGAAATCGTGGGGTGTCGCTCAAAAGGCGCTGCGCTCATAATCGGTTACGAATGTGTGACTGTGCGTAAGCGCACGTTTCCATATGTAGCAATGAATGTCGTAACGCAGCCGTGACGAAGGAGGGCGCAAAGATGGATCTCGCAATGGCCATGGGAATGGGGCTCTTCAGCCTGTTCATCGGAAGCAGCGCGTACTTCTTCTACAAAATGGCGCGCTAGGCGCGCACGGTTTTCGCGGCCGGTGCAACGTCGGCTGCCTGTTTTACGACTGTCTTTCGCCGGCCTGCGGGCCGGTTTCCGCAAGAATCCCACCTGTTCGCAAAACGGGCCGCCTGAGCGCGGCTGTTGGCATTTCGCCGCGTTTTCGCTTCTACACCCGTCTCGCTTAGCGCAGCCTTATTTTGTTGCGATGCGGTAACTTTTCCGACAAATGCGGCTTGATGCTTGGCGCTGCAATTCGGGCCAGGCATAATCGGGGCGCTTTGCCGCGCCGTCCGCGCGATGGTCCGGCGTTTCCGTCCAAACCCTTCCGAGGATCCCCCGCGTGAGTCTCTCGTTTCTATTGTTTCTGAGCGTGCTGCAAGGCGTCACAGAACTCTTCCCCGTCAGCAGTCTTGGCCACACGCTGCTCGTGCCGGCGCTGTTCGGTATGCATATCGACAAGCATGCGCCGCAACTGCTGCCGTTCCTCGTCGCCCTGCACCTTGGCACCGCCGTCGCGCTGCTCTGGTACTTCCGCGCGCGCTGGGTTGCGCTGATCAGCGGTTTTTTCGCGTCGCTGGGCGGGCGCAAGAACGACGACGGTCACATGATGTGGGCGCTCATCATCGGCACGATCCCGACGGGCATCGTCGGTCTGGTGCTCGAAAAGCGCATTGAGGCGATTTTTCACGATCTGCGCATCGTCGCCGCGGCGCTGATGGTGAACGGTGTGCTGCTGTGGCTCGGCGATCGTCTGCAACAGGCGCGCATGCACCGCGCACCTGAAAAGCTCACGTTCCGTCAGGCGTTTCTGGTGGGGCTCGCGCAGATTGGCGCGCTGATTCCGGGCTTTTCGCGCAGCGGTTTGACGATGATCGCGGGCAACGCCGCCGGTCTCACAACGGAAAAGGCCGCTGAGTTCTCGTTCCTGCTCGGCACGCCGATCATCTTCGCTGCGGGCGTGCTCGAGCTGCCGAAGCTGTTCCACGCGCGCGACCAGCTCACGACGGCGCTCGTCGGTGGCGTGCTGACCGGCATCGCTGCATGGCTTAGCGTGAAGTTCCTGATGCGCTATTTCGAGGGGCGTGGCCGTCTGGCGTCGTTCGGTCTGTATTGCGTGATCGCGGGCGCGATCTTCCTCGGCTGGTTCGTGATGCATCCGCAACCGGTTTGATCCCGATGAGTGTCGCGTAGGGAGCGGCCACGGCGCGCGGGCGATCGCGGTATAATCCACGCCCGTCGTTGTCCGCGAGGCGTTTAACAGCGCGTCGCGCGGCCCTCAAGACGCAGATTTCCCACGCGACAGTAGCTCAGCTGGATAGAGCATCGGCCTTCTAAGCCGAGGGTCGGGGGTTCGAGCCCCTCCTGTCGCGCCAGTGTTTTCTAGCATTTAGCCCGGTCATTGCGATCGGGCTTTTTGCTTTCTGGCGTTCATGTATCCGGGCGGGCAGCGCGCCATCAATGCCCTGAATTCTCCGTCGATTCCTCGCTCAAGTCCGCACTATTGCCGTTCTTGGCGAGCCGGCGGCCTTCGACCCACCCCTCGACTTTCTCTCCCGTCTTCGGGTTGACGTACGTCACAGCAGCGAATTCCGCATATTCCTCGTCGGCGACCAGTTGATCGCCAGGGATGACGAAGACCCCCTTCATTTCGCAGTCGGCCGCCGGAGCGTAGAAGAACTGAAGGCGGCCCGCGCCCGCAACCGTGTACCCGGATTGCGCGGACTCATACGGGACGCTGTCTTTTGCGGCCTCATCATTAACGGCCGCGCATCTGGCTGACTGTTGAACCGGCCAGGGCTTGCCATTCACGCTCTGCCCGAATGACGGAGTGATTGCCGTGACGGCAAGGATTGCACCCAACGTGACCATCTGTTTCATTGCGTCCTGCTTTCCCCGGTTTGCGAAAAGCCGCTAGATTAGCCTGTCGCTTCGCAAACCGGAAATAAGCCTTGTTGCCCGTCGCGCCGACACTACGCGAGGCTCGCAAACCTGCTCCTCAAGCCGCCATCTTCAACTGCACCACCAACGCATCGCGCAGCCGCGCAAGTCGTTCGCGAAACGTAAAAGGCTTCTCGATCCCCGCGATCCGCAACGCCGGCGCGGCGCCGCGACCGATCACCAGCGTGCCGTAGTCGAAAATCGCGCCCATCGGCCCCTGACGCACATGCACGCGCCGCACCTCGCCGAGTTCGAACATCACGCGGCGCGGCCTGAAAATCCCGAATGTGGCGATCAGGCGCCTGCGCGTGAGCGCCAGTTGCGTCGTCAGCAACAGGGCGACGACGATGCCAAACATCAGTAGCCCGCCGACAAACAGCAGCAATGCTGAAATCACCGCATCGTCGAGACTTCCCAGCAGTACGCCCCAGACCATCAACACGATGCCGAAGCTGAGCCACGGGCCCATCGCCCACATGCTCAAGTGACCCTCATAAACGACCCGCTCGCCGGGCGGCAATGTCGATTCGACGCGCCTCATTCTTGACCTCCATCAAAACTTGCCTAAGCAACTAAATTCAGGGTAGGCGATGACGGAGAACAGGAGCTGTGGTCAAAAGTCGCGTTCGAGGCCTTCTTCGAGCGAAAAAAAGGGCAGCCGAAGCCAAGCTTGGGCTGCCCGGAAGGAAAGCTGGACACACCCTGATGTCCAGCTGTCGATGGTCTGCGCGGCTTAGAGCTTCACGTCGAGCGCGTTGGTCAGGTCGCCCATCGCCTGGCCACCATTGCTCTTGAGCGCGGTGTCGCGGGCGGTGAGACCCGGCAGCGTCGGCAGTGCGAAGCGGCGCGTGATCAGGCGCAGGATCGACGTGGTGTCGTACTGCGTGTGATCGACGTAGCCCTTTTTCGCGTAAGGCGAAATGACGAGCGCCGGAATGCGCGAGCCCGGACCCCAGCGGTCGCCCTTGGGCGGCGCGACGTGATCCCAAAAGCCGCCGTTTTCGTCGTAGGTCACGACGACAACCATGTCCTTCCACTGCGGGCTCTTCTGCAGATGCGAAATGACATCGGCGATGTGCTGGTCGCCGCTTGCCACGTCGGTGTAGCCCGCGTGTTCGTTCAGGTTGCCCTGCGGCTTGTAGAACGACACGGCGGGCAGCGTGCCCGCGTCGATGGCCTTGATGAACTCGCTGCCGTCCATGCCGCCGTCAAGCAGGTGAGTCGTGCGCGCAGCCGTGCCCGGCGCGTAATTCGAGAAGTAGTTGAACGGCTGGTGATGCGGCTGGAAGTTCGGCGCCGTCATGTTGGCGCCGTAGATCACGTTCGAGGTGCTGTTCTGCACCGCGCTGACGGCCGCGCCCCACGCGCCGCCGTACCACGCCCACGACACGCCCGCGTTCGACAGCAGGTCGCCGATCGTCTGCGAGGTCTGCGGCGGCAGGGTGGTGGCGGCGCTCGGGTCGGCCAGGTTGGCATCGCCGCCCGAAGCCGCTGCGTTGCCGCTCGGCTGATACGGCGGCTGCATCGTGTTGACGGCGTAGAAGTCGGGCGTGAGGTTGCCGGACTTGACGAACTTCGGCACGCCGGTGAGCGCCGATGCCGGCGAGTTCGATGCGAGCGTGAGCGAGACGCCATCGGCGTTCACGGTCGAGATGGCCGGCTTGGCGGCGGCCGTGTCGGCGTTCGCGTAGAACGGCGTGCACGCGCAGATCAGCCACTGGTGATTCAGGAACGAGCCGCCGAACGCGCCCATGAAGAAGTTATCGGCGAGCGTGTATTGCTGGGCGATCTTCCAGAGCGGCAGTTTTTCGGCGCTCGTCGTGTAGTGGCCCATCACGAGGCCGCCCGAATCGCCCCACGCGGCGAACATGTCGTTCTTGCCGCCGTGGATCTGCATCTGGTTCTCGTAGAAGCGGTGATACAGGTCGCGCGTCGTGGTCGAAAGCGGGACGTTATAGCCCTTCGCATCGTCGATCGCGAACGGCGCATTCGCCATGTTCTCGGTCATCGCGGCCGTGATGGCGGGCGTGACGCCGGTTTGCGTGAGGCCGTTCCAGACCGTCGGCAAGGTGGCGAGCACGGAGCCGTCGCGGTCGAGCTGCTGGGCGCTTGCCGTCGTCACGTTCTGCAGACCGTTAGCGTTCGGGAAGCTGCCATAGAGGTTGTCGAAACTGCGGTTCTCGGCGTAAATCACGACGATGTTCTTCACCGATGCCAGGCCCGGTTTGACGTCGTTGCCGCCGCACGCGGCGACGGCGAGGGCCGCCGCAGCCGCTGCGATCGGCGTCGCATAGAACCATTTTTTCTTGATCATTTTTTCTCTCTCGCGTTGGGGTCCCCTGAGCCGGCGCGGGAGGAGCGCCTGCCGTTGGGCGAGGCGAAGTGTCTCAACCGAATTTGACAGCTATGTGTAATTAATTACATTTAGCTTTTCTAATCCCTGTGATTGCATGACGAATACATTACGTTGCGTCATCTGAACGTCATATCGCTGACATACGCTTGCGCGACTTCGATGCGTGATCGAGCGCATCGGCAAAAACGTTCCGGGGATCAGTTCATGTTGCGTAGATTGGCGCGTCGCTCGACGCAGATTGGGACTCGCGCGGGGACCCACGCGTATGTGGCAAGGCGGGTGCTGGCGGTGGTTGTGCTCGCAACGTTGGCGGCTTGCGACGGCGGCACGTCCCAGACGGACACTGCAAAAAGCGGTGCAAATAACGCCGCAAGCGCGCGCGATGCGAGCGCCAAGAGCAGCAACAGCGGCAGCAACAGCGGCAGCAACGGCGCAAAGTTGATGAAGATCTCGACGAACGCCGCTGCGGCGCCTGGTGCTGCGCCTCACGGCCAGTCGCGCGCCGAAGTCTACGCGCAGGTACGCCGTATGACTGCGCTCGGCAAGCAGATGTTCTTCGATCCGTCGCTGTCCGGTTCGGGCAAGATGTCGTGCGCCACCTGCCACAGTCCCGATCGCGCCTTCACGCCCACCAACGCGCTCGACGTGCAGATCGGCGGCGCGGACATGCGCCGCCCCGGCATGCGCGCGGTGCCCACGCTGAAGTATCTGCAGGCGGTCCCGGCGTTCTCGGAGCACTATCACGATTCCGACGACGAAGGCGATGAAAGCGTCGATGCCGGTCCGACCGGCGGTCTCACCTGGGATGGCCGCGTCGACCACGGCGCGGACCAGGCGCGCATTCCGCTGCTCTCGTCGTTCGAGATGGCGAGCACGCCGCGCAAGGTCACCGACGCCGTCCGCGCGTCGGCTTACGCGAATGCGTTTCGCGAGGCGTTCGGCGAGCACATCTTCGATGACGAGGACGCGACCTTCAAGGCCGTGCTGAAATCGCTCGAAACCTTCGAGCAGGCGCCCGACGTGTTCTATCCGTATTCGAGCAAGTACGACGCGTATCTCGCGGGCAAGGCCACGCTCACGGCGGCCGAGCTGCGCGGTCTGCAACTGTTCAACGACGAGAAGAAGGGCAATTGCGCGAGTTGCCATATCAGCCAGCGCGCGAAGGACGGTTCGCCGCCGCAGTTCAGCGATTTCGGGCTGATTGCCGTGGGCGTGCCGCGCAATCGTACGCTCGCCGTGAATCGCGATCCGCGCTTTTTCGATCTGGGCGCATGCGGTCCGGAGCGCACCGACCTCGATCACCGCGATGAGTTTTGCGGACTCTTCCGCACGCCAACGTTACGCAACGTCGTGCTCAAAAAGAGCTTCTTTCACAACGGCATCTATCACTCGCTGGAAGACGTGATGCGCTTCTATGCGCGACGCGATACGAATCCGCAGGAGTTCTATCCGGTAGTGAAGGGCCGCGTGCAGAAGTTCGACGATCTGCCGCGCCAGTACTGGACGAATCTGAATACCGAAGCGCCGTTCGATCGCAAACCCGGCGACGCGCCGGTCTACACCGAGGCCGAAATCAAGGATGTGATCGCGTTTCTCGGCACGTTGACCGACGGCTGGCAGCCTGCGGCGCATTGAATCGCGCGAGGCGCGGGCGTCGACTCAGATGCCCGCGATCAGCAGGCAGATCGCCGTGAGGAGGACGAACGAAACCAGCAGGCAGATCGCGCCGCCGCGCAGCACGGTCTCGGGCCAGCGCGGGGTTTGATCGAAGCGGATCGCGAAGCTGGGCATCGAGCGATCGGTTTGCGGGGCATGCGTGTGGTGGGCGATCAGCGACATCAGGCCGATGCACAGCAGGGCCAGCATGACGGCGAAGATGCGTAGTGCGATGGCGTAGGTCATGACGGAAAACTCCTGTTCGTGCATAAGCGGATGACAGGGAAACTTTATGTTTTCGCTGCCCGACGCTCCATCGGACCAATCCTAAAAATCCGGGAACAAATCAGGAGTGAACCGGGAATCCGCCAGGAATGAACAGGAATCCGCCGGGAATGTGCGTCGCCATGCCGGACAGATGCGCAGGGCAAAAATAGGGTGCGTGCTATTCTTTTCGGGATGGTTTGATGAGATGGCCGACCCAAGCCCCTTCCAGGAGAACGTTCGAATGTCGACCTTGCCCCGTGTACTGACTGGTCTCGCTGCCGTGTGCGTAGCGGCGATCGCGCCGGCCGCCCACGCCGCCAACCTGAATTTTCTCAACGACACGCCGGCCGCGTGGATGAAGCAGGCCGACTACAACTCGCTGACGCAGGCGGTGCGTAACGCCGTCGCCACGAAGCAGGACGGCGAGACCGTCAACTGGAACAACGACGGGCTGCGCAACCCGGTCAAGATCGACGCGACCATTACGCCCACCAACACGGAAAAGACCGGCGACAAGACCTGCCGCGACTCGGACGTGGTGATCAACGCCAAAGGCCAGTCGATGAAGCTGCGTCCGCAGTTCTGCCGTGTCGGCGACGGCGCCTTGGTCTATCAGAAGAAGCATTGAGGGCGCAGTGACAGGGAAGATCGTTTCGTGCGGCATCGTTTTGCTCGATGCGCACGGCCGGGTGCTGCTCGCGCATGCGACCGGCACCGGCCACTGGGACATACCGAAGGGGCAGGGCGAGCCCGGCGAAACCGAGGCGCAGAGCGCGCTGCGCGAGATGGTCGAGGAAACGGGCATTGCCATCGCTCCGGCGCGTCTGCTCGATCTCGGGCGCTTTGCATATCGGCGCGATAAGGATCTGCATCTGTTCGCCGCGCGTGCGCTGGAGAGCGAACTGGACCTGTCGCGCTGCGTGTGCGTGTCGATGTTTCCGCGCCGCCATGACGGCGTGATGATTCCCGAGATGGACGCCTGGCGGTGGACCATGCCCGCCGACGTCGATCAGTTCGCGAGCCGCAGCCTCGCGCGCCTGTTTGCCACCACGCTTTCACTCGCGCAATTGCACGAATGCGTTTAACGCGGCTGGCGCACGTAAAAAAGCCCGCACGATGAAGTGCGGGCTTTTTTGCTTCTGGCAGCGGCGGGGCGCTTACTTGCCCCAGCTATCGCGCAGACCGACGATGCGGTTGAACACCGGCGCGCCCGGCTTCGAGTCGTAGCGGTCGGCGACAAAGTAGCCGTGACGCTCGAACTGATAGCGGTCTTCCGGCGCCGCGTCGCGCGCGCCCGGTTCGACGTACGCTTGAACGACGCGCTTCGAACCCGGGTTCAGCGCTTCGAGGAAGTCGCGGCCGCCCGCATCGGGCTGCTCTTCGCGGAACAGACGGTCGTAGAGGCGCACTTCGGCCGGCACGGCGTTGTCGGCGCTAAGCCAGTGGATCGTGCCCTTGACCTTGTAGTTGCTGGCGCCTTCGGTGCCCGATTTGCTGTCCGGGAAGTAGTTGCAATGGACGGCCACGATATTGCCGTCGGCGTCCTTTTCCGCGCCCGTGCATTCGACCACGAAACCGTACTTCAGGCGCACCTTGTTACCCGGGAACAGGCGGAAATAGCCCTTGGGCGGCGTTTCCTGGAAGTCCTCGCGCTCGATCCACAGTTCACGCGAAAACACGAACTCGCGATTGCCGCGCTCCGGATGATGCGGATGCACCGGCGCGCTGCAGGGCTCGGTCTGGCCTTCGGGGAAGTTGTCGATGATGAGCTTGAGCGGGTCGAGCACGGCGGTCGCGCGCGGCGCCTTGTCGTCGAGATCGTCGCGCAGCGCGCCTTCGAACACGCTCATGTCGATCCACGAATCGACCTTGGTCACGCCGATGCGCTCGCAGAAGAGCTGGATCGCTTCGGGCGTGAAGCCGCGGCGGCGCACGCCGACGATGGTCGGCATACGCGGATCGTCCCAGCCGTCTACGTGATTTTCGGTCACGAGTTGCAGCAGCTTGCGCTTGCTGGTGATCGCGTACGTGAGGTTCAGGCGCGAAAATTCGATCTGTTGCGGCAGCGGACGTGCGAATACGCCGGCGTCGGCCAGTTCGTTGAGCACCCAGTCGTAAAGCGGTCGGTGATCTTCGAATTCCAGCGTGCACAGCGAATGCGTGATGCCTTCCAGCGCGTCCGAAATGCAGTGCGTGTAGTCGTACATTGGATACACGCACCACTTGTCGCCGGTGCGGTAGTGATGAGCGAAGCGGATGCGGTAAATGACCGGGTCGCGCAGATTGAAGTTCGGCGCTGCCATGTCGATCTTCGCGCGCAGCACGTGCGCGCCTTCCTCGAACTCGCCCGCCTTCATACGGCGGAACAGGTCGAGGTTTTCCTCGACCGAACGCTCGCGGAACGGCGAATTCTTGCCCGCTTCCGTGGCCGAGCCGCGGTTCGCGCGCATCTCTTCCGGCGACTGGCTGTCCACGTACGCTTTGCCGCGCTGGATCAGCAGTTCGGCGAATTCATAGAGCTTGTCGTAGTAGTCGCTTGCGTAGAAGAGGTATTCCTTCTCTTCCTTCTTCCACTCGAAGCCGAGCCAGGTGACCGCGTCGATGATCGAATTGACGTATTCGACGCTTTCCTTTTCGGGGTTCGTGTCGTCAAAACGCAGATGGCAGACGCCGTCGTAGCGCTGCGCAACGCCGAAATTCAGGCAAATGCTCTTCGCGTGGCCGATGTGCAGATAGCCGTTCGGCTCCGGCGGGAAGCGCGTTTCCACGCGCTGCGCCCACTTGCCCGAGCGGTTGTCGTCGTCGATGATGTTGCGGATGAAATTGGATGCCGCAGGCGCGTCCGTGCGGTCGGCGTCTTTACGTTCGGTATTCATGCGAAAAGGGAAGTCGTTCGAGGGCGCGGTACAAGTGGCCAGCCTGTCGGCGGGATGGGTCGTTGACGATGGTCGTTGACGGTATCCCTGCCGAAGCCGCACCGCGCGCCGGTGGTGCCTTCCATTCTACCTGACGCGACCTTTCCCGCCAGTCCAGGCGCCGCAGTGTAGCGTCGCGCTCACTTTGACGGAGAAAAAATGACGATGATCGAACCGCGCGTGCTGGTGCTGCCGGGCTATATGAACTCGGGGCCGGGACACTGGCAAACGCGCTGGGAAGCCGCGCACACGGGCTTCGAGCGCCTGCAGATGCCCAACTGGATGCAGCCGGACTGCGACGCGTGGTGCGCCGTGCTGGAAGCGGCGCTGGCCGCTGTGACCGCTGGCGGGCACAGCGTATTGCTGGCGGCGCACAGCCTCGGTTGCCTGACGGTGGCGCACTGGGCCGCGCGCCACGCGAGCGCCGCGACGCTGGAAAAAGTGGCGGGCGCGCTGCTGGTGGCGTTGCCAGACCCGCATGGCCCCGAATTCCCGCACGAGGCAAGCGGTTTCGATCCGGTACCGCTTGCCGCGCTGCCG
>NZ_DASZJJ010000112.1:0-34561 GCF_035948235.1 Paraburkholderia sp.
TCCAGATATCGGAATTTGCTGCTTTTCCCTATCTGCAAAGCGGGCGTTTGAAAGAGGTGCTCGCGCACGCGAGATGCTCGCCAGTGCCCATCTCCATTCTTTATCCGGACGGGCGAAATGCGACCGCCGCGCTCAAAGCGGTCGTCGACTGGATCATCGAAATCGCGAAGTCCGATCTGTCGCCGTGAACTGGCGGCAGGTCGAGCCATGTCTGGCGGGCATGGCTCCCAGCCAACAAGGTCTTTCTGTTTCCCGGTCTGAATCGCTAGATTGCTTCTCAGACGGCGCGGCGACAGACAGTCGCCTTCAAGGCCCCCGGGAAAGTCAGCGTTGCCCATGCCTTGAGCCGATCCCCGCGGATCGAGCGCTACCTGTTTGGAAACTCTCAAGGAAAAATCATGGCGAACCTCTTCACCCCGACGTCCGTTGGCGCATACCCCCTCTCGCATCGCGTCGTTCTGGCACCGATGACCCGCCTGCGCACGCTTCAGCCCGGCGACATTCCCAGCCCGATGATGGCGGACTTCTACGGGCAGCGCGCCTCGGAAGGCTGGCTCGAAATTATCGAAGGCGTCAGCATTTCCGTGACGGCGCGCTCGTATCTTGGCGCGGCAAGCTTCTATCACGACGGCCAGGTCGAAGGCTGGAAGGCGATCGCCAATGCGGTTCATGCCAAAGGCGGACGTGTGTTCATGCAACTGATTCACGGCGGACGTCAAAGCCATGTGGAGATGACGGGCGGCGTCGCGCCAGTCGCGCCCTCGGTGGTGCCGTTCGACGGCGTGGCACTGACAAAGGACGGCTTCGTGCCGGTGTCACCGCATCGGGCGCTTGAGATCGAAGAAATCCCCGGCATCATCGAGGAATTCCGCGTCGCGGCGCAACGCGCGCTGGATGCCGGTTTCGACGGCGTCGAGTTGCACGGCGCGAATGGCTATCTGGTCGACCAGTTCATTCAGGACGGCACCAACAAGCGCACCGATGCCTACGGCGGCCCGATCGAAAATCGTGTGCGTTTCCTGCGCGAAGCGGTCGAAGCGCTGATTTCGGTGTGGGGCGCGGATCGCGTGGGCGTGCGCATCTCCCCGTCGGGCGAATGGGGCGGCATCTCCGACAGCAACCCGGAAGCGACGTTCAGTCATGTGGCGCGGGTGCTCGACGAATACAAGATCGCCTATCTGCATGTTATCGAACCGCGCATCAAGGGCGACGACACGCTTCACGAAGGGCAGGCGCCCGTCGCGACGAAGTACCTGCGCCCGCACTTCTCGGGCCCCATCATCGCCGCCGGTGGCTTTGACGGCGATAGCGCGCAGGCCATCGTGGCGTCCGGCGATGCGGACCTGGTGGCGTTTGGCAGACATTTTTCGTCGAATCCCGACTTGCCGTATCGTCTCAAGCACAACTTGCCGCTCACGCCGTATGTCCGTGCAGCATTCTGGGGTGGCGACGAAAAGCATTACTCGGATTTCCCCGCTTATCACCCGGCTCCGGAAGCCGAAGCAACGGCGTAACCCGGACGTAGTTTCATCCTCAATCAACGCAGGAGTGTGTCATGTCGCGGACTATCAAGTTTGCCAGGGCCGGTGGACCGGAAGTGCTTGAAATCGTGGAAGCGGCCGTGCCCGCACCGGGACCGGGCGAAGTGCGCATCAAGGTGAAAGCCATCGGCATCAATCGCGCCGAAGCGATGTGGCGTGCCGACGCCTACATCGAACCCGTTACGTTCCCGGCCGGACTAGGCTATGAGGCAGCGGGCATTGTCGATGCCGTGGGCGCCGACGTGGCCGGTATCGCGGCGGGCGATGCGGTCAACGTGATCCCGTCGTTCTCGATGAATCAATACTTCACCTACGGTGAAACGATCATCGTGCCCGGCTACGCGGTGGTGAAACATCCCGCATCGCTTTCGTTCGCCGAAGCCGCTTCGGTCTGGATGATGTTCGTCACGGCCTATGGCGCGCTTATCGAAGACGCGAAGGTGACGCAGGGCGACTTCGTAGTCGTGCCGGCGGCGTCGAGCAGTGTCGGCCTCGCGGCGATCCAGATCGCCAACTATGCGGGCGCGACCTCCATCGCGGTGACGCGTCATGCCGACAAGAAGCAGGCGCTGCTCGACGCGGGTGCCGCCCACGTGATCGTCACTGATGAAGCCGATCTCGTCGATGAAATCATGAGGATCACGAAAGGACAGGGCGCGCGCGTGGCGTTCGATCCGGTGGGCGGCCCGAACTTCGCGAAGCTGATTTCGGCGCTGTCTTTCAAGGGGATCGCATTCATTTACGGCGCGCTCGACGAGCGGGAGACGACCCTGCCCGTGCTGGAGATGATCGCAAAAGTCATCACCGTGAAGGCCCATAACATCTGGCTCACGAGCGGCGACGAAACGCGCCGCAAGGCGGCGGTCGACTACGTGCTAGGCGGTCTGGAAGGCGGCGCGCTGAAACCGGTCATCGATCGTACCTTCGGCTTCGACGAGATCGTGGAGGTGCATCGCTATCTGGAAACCAACGGGCAATTCGGCAAGATCGTGGTGACGGTATAGGTAACGGCGATTCTAGCCGCTAAACCCCGGCAACGTAATGCCGAAAGTCTGGAACAGCAGGATGCCGTTCAGTGCCAGGATAAGGAATGAGGCGGCAATTGCCGCGACATCGGTGAGCGGTCCGTTTGCGAATTCGCCCATGATGTCGCGGCGGCGCGTGAAATGCACGAGGGCCACCATCGGCACAGGCAGCGCGAACGACAGCACCACCTGACTGACGATCAGCGCCTGAGTTGCGTTCACGCCCAACGCTACGACGACAAACGCAGGCGCCATCGTGACGAGTCTGCGCAGCCAGACCGGCATGCAAAAGCCGGTAAATCCCTGCATGATCATCTGTCCCGCCATCGTGCCGACGACCGAGCTGGAGACGCCCGCACTGAGCAGCGAAACCAGAAACAGGCTGGCGGCGCCCGCGCCGAGCAACGGTGTGAGGGTTTGATACGCAGTGCTGATTTCTGTGATGCCCTTGTGATCCGCGTGAAATGCGGCGCTGGCCATGATTACCATCGCCATGTTCACGAGACCGGCAATGGAGAGTGCGACGATCACCTCCAGATTCGAAAAGCGGATCAGCATGCGGCGCTCGCGCGCGTTGCTGCTGGCGATGCGGTCCTGGGTCAGTCCCGAGTGCAGGTAAATGGCGTGTGGCATCACGGTTGCACCGACGATACCGGCAGCAAGCATTAACGCGCCGCCGCCAGGTATCGACGGGACGAGCGTTTGCCGGGCCACTTGCGCCCATGAAACGGGAGCGATAAACATCTCGGCGAGATAGCAAAGGCTGATCACGCCGACGAGCGCGCCGATCACGATCTCCATCGGGCGAAAGCCGTTTTTTTCGAAGAGCAGGATTGCGTAGGTGACGATCGCCGTGATCGCCATGCCCGCGAGCAACGGCAGCTTGCAGAGCAGCGCAAGCGCAATCGCGCCGCCGAGAAATTCGGCGAGATCCGTCGCCATGGCCGCCACTTCGCTCACGCCCCACATTGCATAGACCGCCGGACGTGAAAACTGCTCGCGGCACAGTTCGGCCAGGTTCCGCCCGGTGACGATCCCCAGTTTTGCGGAGAGCGCCTGGAGCAGCATCGCAACCAGATTGGCGGCGAGCACGACCCACAGCAACGAGTAGCCGAACCCGGCGCCCGCCTGGATATTGGTCGCAAAGTTGCCCGGGTCCATGTAGGCGATCGACGCAATGACGGCGGGGCCGGCGAACAGCAGCAGCGACCGCGGCCCGCGTGGGCCGCCGGCAAGCACTTTGCGGATCGCCGTTGTCGCGCGTCCGGTGAGCGTAGCCCTGTCTGTCACCGTGCTCATCGAACCCTCCCGCGCGACTCGATTTATCATGCGATCAATGTTTGCTTCGTAGTGCAGATCAAGAAACTGATTCTGACGTCGATTAACCGTATGGGTTATCCGCGCGCGGCGGCATACCGGCGGCCGACTTCCTGCCAGTCGACTACGTTGTAGAACGCACCGATGTATTCGGGCCTGCGGTTCTGGTACTTCAGGTAATAGGCGTGTTCCCAGACGTCGAGACCGAGAATCGGCGTATTGCCCGACATCAGGCCGGCCATCAGCGGGCTATCCTGATTGCCGGTGCTTTCCACCACGAGCTTGCCCTGGGTATTGACGCTCAACCACGCCCAGCCGCTGCCAAAGCGCGTGAGCGCGGCCTTCGTGAAGGCCTCCTTGAAGGCGTCGAAGCTGCCCAGATCGGCGTCGATCGCGGTGCCCAGCGCGCCACCTGGATGGCCGCCGCCGCTCGGCGACATCACGGTCCAGAACAGACTGTGATTGGCATGGCCGCCGCCATTATTGCGGACTGCCAGGCGAAGGGATTCAGGTAGCGACTCGATCCGGGCAATCAGGCTTTCAACTGGAAGATCCCAGTATTCAGTGCCTTCCAGCGCGGCGTTGAGATTGTTGACATAGGTCTGATGGTGCTTCGAATGGTGAATTTCCATCGTGCGGGTATCGATGTGCGGTTCGAGCGCATCGACTGCGTACGGCAGATCCGGCAAAACATAGGACATCGAAGGGCTCCTTGCGGGCAGGTTGAAGTCGTTCAGCGGGTTGATCAGTGGTGCGTCGGACCGTCGACGTTGAGTGCCAGACAGCCCATGCGAATCACCCGGGTGATGAGGGGATGCGGCCCGTGGGCGGCCATGTGAGAGACCAGGGCCAGGTGCGTCGTGCGACTGTGGCGCAGCGCGGCCTGACGCAGTGATGCGCTGCGGTCGGTGTCGAGGATGAGCGCGATCAGCGTTTCATGGGCACGGCAAAGATAGCTGGCTGCCAGGTTCGCATCGCCGTGTTCGAGGTGCAGGTCGGCGAGGTTGTGGCAGGAGACGACCAGTGCGGCTACGCAATCTTCGGCGCGGCCGGGCGGCGGGGCGACGAACAACTGGCGCGCGATCGACAGCGCCTGCTCATAACCGGCGAGTGCCGAGCCGGAGCCGGTTTCGCGCGCGTTAGTGTTGGCCTGGCGCGTGACGCTCTCCCAATGCGACAAGCTTGGGTTTCTGGCCGACGAGCTTCCGGTAGCAAGCGTGGCAGGGTGGTGCATAAATCGAGCCTCCTGTTTGCGGCCTCAAAGTGACCAAGGTCGACGGAATGTCCACGTCATCTTACTCTGTAAATGATAACCATTATCATTTGATGGCAGATGAATAACCGGAGTGCTAGTCGGGGTAAATCCTTGCGCTATGTTTGTGCGGTTCTTTAGATATGAAGTTTAGCTTTGCAGTTTAGCTTCGTATTATCTAGAATGCGCGCATGACTTCTGCGACCTCACACCCAGGCGCCGAGCGCGTCTCCGCTCAAGCCGATGCCCTCGCTGGCGACCTGCGCGCGCTGGTTGGCAAGCTCAAGCGGCGTCTGCGTGAGCAGGCGAGCGCCGGCGATTTCACGCCGTCGCAACTGGCTGTCCTGCAACGCCTGGAGCGCGAGGGTCCGGCCACGGTATCGAGCCTCGCGCGCGCCGAAGGGATGCGCCCGCAGTCGATGGGCACGGTGGTGGCCGCGCTCGGATCCGCCGGTCTGCTGACCGGCGCACCCGACCCCGCCGACGGCCGCCAGACGCTCTGGTCGCTCACCGACGCCTTTGCGAACTGGATGCGCGAGAGCCGTGCGGCGCGCCAGGACTGGCTCGCGCGCACGATCGAAGCGCGTCTGAGCGACGTCGAGCAGACGGAACTCGCGCACGCCATCACGCTGCTCCAGCGGCTGGTGCAGGAATAGGGCGGCAGACGGCATGAGCGATTCCGCCACCGGCATGTTCCGTTCGCTGCGCAGCTTCAATTACCGTGTGTGGTCGGCGGGCGCGCTGGTGTCAAACGTCGGCACATGGATGCAGCGCACCGCCCAGGACTGGCTGGTCCTGACCGGCCTCACGCACCACAGCGCGGCGGCGGTGGGCGTCGTGATGGGCTTGCAGTTCGGGCCGCAGTTGCTGTTTCTGCCGTGGTCGGGCTACGCCGCGGATCACTTCGATCAGCGCCGTCTGCTGATGTTCACGCAGGCCATGCTCGGCGTGCTCGCGCTGGCGCTGGGCCTGCTCACCATCACGGGCGTGGTGCAGCTCTGGCACGTCTATCTGTTTGCGTTTCTGTTCGGCACCACGACGGCGTTCGATTCGCCGGTGCGCCAGACTTTTGTGTCCGAACTGGTTGGCGACGGCGATCTTGCCAATGCCGTCGCGCTGAATTCGACTTCCTTCAACGCCGCGCGCATGGTCGGGCCGGCCGTGGCGGGCATTGTGATTGCCTCGGTGGGTGTGGGCTGGGCGTTCGTGCTCAACGGGCTGTCGTTCGTTGCCGTGCTGGTGTCGCTCACGCGGCTGCGCTCGCACGAGCTGCGCGGACGAGCGCGGGCCAAGCCCGCCAAAGGCAGCCTGGTGGCGGGCTTTCGCTACGTGTGGTCTCGCCCGGACCTGAAGGCGATCGTGGTCATGCTGTTCCTGATCGGCACCTTTGGCCTGAATTTTCCGATCTTCATCTCGACGATGGCTGTGCGCGTCTTTCACGCCGACGCGGGCGGCTACGGGCTGCTTTCGTCGCTGATGGCGGTGGGTACGGTGTCGGGCGCGCTGTTCGGGGCGCATCGCAGCAATCCGCGCTTTGCTTCGTTGCTGATTGCTTCGGCGATGTTCGGCGTGGGTTGCGTGCTGGCGGCCATCGCGCCCAGCTACGGCTGGTTTGGCGCCGCGCTGGTGGTGATCGGCGTAGCGGCGCTTACGGTCACAACGGAGACCAACAGCCTGATGCAGCTTTCCACCGAGCCTTCGATGCGCGGACGCGTACTCGCGATCCGGCTGGCCGTGGCGTTGGGCGGCACGCCCATCGGCGCGCCGATTGTTGGCTGGATCGCCGACCATTGGGGGCCGCGCTGGGCGCTGCTGGTGGGCGCGTCGTCAGGATTCGCGGCCGCCGCGGTGGCGATCTGGGTGATGACGCGTGGACGACTGAACCGCGCGGAGTGACTACGCGCAGAGCTTCGCGCTAACCAGGCGGTTGAGGCTCACGCCTTCTTCCGTGGCCTGGATCACGAGCGTGCGATGGGCCGCCGGCGGAATCCGCACCTTGAAAATGCCACTATAGTTGCGATCCGCAATGGGATCGGGCACTTTCTCGCCGCTTGCGGTCATTTCCTGCACGACTTCGTCCACCAGCCGACGGATACCGGCCAGCGCCCCTTCGGGCGACTTGTCGAGCCACGACAGCGACGGAAACTCCGCGCACAGCCCGACATGCTCCCCGTCCTCCGGAGACCACGAGATGCGATACGTATAGTGGTCGTGCTTCATGATTGCAGCTCCTTGAGCTTGTCGATCGCTTCGAGAACCTGGCGCACCTGGTACACCTTGGCCTTGCCGTGATCGTTCTGGATATTCACGCGCGGGTCGCCCGGCCACGGCATTTTGAAAACGGCATGACTGGAGCCGGACTGACGGGCCGCGCCAAAGTACGTCTCGCAGACCTTGAAGAGATCATTGAATCGCACGTTGGCGGGCTCGCCACGCATCTGTTCGATAATTTTTTGTTCGTGTCTCATGGTGTCATTAATGACACCATTCGTCAACTGTCCGCCGCCGGTCGTGCGACGCGGTTTTGCGCGTCGTCAAGCCTGGCATCGGCGTAGCGGAGTTTCGAATGGTGGCGAAGCAGGAGGGACTGCGGGATCGAGTCCGACGCCGAAATCTTAAGAAGGGGGCTGGGCGCGCAACACCTGGCCGGATGGCTAGCGACAGGGCGCGGCCGCGGCTCTGCTACGCTTCGCGCGAAGCCGACCAATCAACGGACCCACCGCATGCACCGCCGCTCGCTTGTTATTCGCGCACTCTTCGCCATTTGCCTGCTCGCGGCGAGCGTCAATCACGTGCGCGCCATTGCGGCGCACGGCTGGCTCTGGGACTACGGCTACGGTAGCGAGGCGTCGCTCGCCAGCGAGATCTTCTGGACTCTGCTTACGGTCTTCGATCCGCTCGCCGCGCTGCTGCTGTTCGCGCGTCCGCGTGCGGGTCTTGCGCTAACGGTGGCGATCATCGTGATCGACGTGCTGCACAACGGCTATTACGTCGCGCGACATGGGCAGTGGCTTGCGACGTTCTATGTTTCCCAAGTGGCATTCTGTGCCGCCGTGCTGGCCTTGACGCCGCTGGCGGCCAGGCCGTTTCGCTCGTCGGGCGCATCCAGCGCGCTTAAATCAGCCGCTCTGAAATCACACGAAACGGCGCGCCTGGAATAACGAAGCAGAACGGCGCACCCGTCGCGCCGATGCCATCGAGAAACGCGCCGCTGGCCGCCGCTGGCGGCACATGCAGCGGCACGGCGCTGTGCGGATCGATCGGCAAGTCGATACGTGCGTGCGCAAGCCGCGCGCAGTCCTCGACATGCGAGAGCGCGGCATCCTGAAGGCTAAGCTGCGCAACCGCGTCGTCCCATGAGCCGAAGAACGCCGCCAGATCCGGTAGCACGACGCGCGCCGTCGTGCGCTGGGCGTCGCACTGGAAACCCGGCGCGCTGCCGCGTCCGCCGGTGATGAGCGTGCTGTAACCGCCCGCGTGCGCGCGATGCTCGAAGCGCTGCGCGAGATGCGAGGGCAGCGCGTCGCTGAACACGCGGCTGCCGATTGCATAGATCGCTTGATCGACCACGTTCTTGACGAACAGGACGGTTGGCTCGGGCGCGCGCGTGCCGCCAAAGCGTTCGACATAGAAGCGCCAGTTGCTTTGCAGCGGCGAGGGGAAGAGCCGCCGCAACGGACCGGCCAGCGCCGGGCCGAAATGCCGATGGGCGTAGGTGAGGATGGTGAACAGCGTTTTGCCGTCGCGCTGCACGAGTTCGACGCCAGGCGGCACGAGCCTCGATGCCTCGATACGCGCGAGATCGACGGTCCATGTGCAATAGACGATGTCGACCACGTCGCTGGCGAGCGTCATGAACGGCAGTCGTCCCAGCACAGCGCGGCGCGCGCGCAGGAGCCTTGGGCAGCCGATCAACCGTTCGGCGGCGGCGCCGGTGAACCCCGGCGAGGGCGAGACAAATTCGTTGCTGAACAAACTGGACTCCGGCGCGAGGCATCTTTTAAACAAAGGACGCGCAGTATGCCCCGAGACCGGCAAGCCGCGCCGGCTGGCTGTACAAGGTCAATCCAGAACGCATTGGCAGCCACAAAACGCGGCCAATTTATGGCCGCTGTGCAATATTTTGTGTCGCCGGGACAGGCGGATACATT
The DNA here is from genome assembly GCF_035948235.1 of Paraburkholderia sp. GTDB lineage: Bacteria > Pseudomonadota > Gammaproteobacteria > Burkholderiales > Burkholderiaceae > Paraburkholderia. Next base: position 9,287 of record NZ_DASZJJ010000112.1, read on the forward strand.
GGGATACAAAGCGTCGTTCGCTCTGCGTTATAAAGCTTCCATCGCAATCGAATAGATCGAGGAGAACGTCCATGAACGCCGAGGTCCTGCACGGCTCGTGTCACTGTGGCGCCGTGCGCTTCGAAGTCCGCACCGCGCTCACGCCCGCTTCGCGCTGCAATTGCAGCCTGTGCCGCCGCAAGGGCGCGCTGATGTCGCCGCCGTTCGTGGCCGGCGAGCTCACCGTCACGCGCGGCGAACAGGACCTCACGCTCTACCAGTTCAACACCCGCGTGGCGAAGCATTATTTCTGCAAACACTGCGGCATCTATCCGTTTCATCAGACACGTAAAGATCCCCAACTGTGGCGCGTGAATCTGGCCTGCCTCGACGGCGTGGACGTCTACGCACTCGAAGCGGGCCTGAACGACGGCGCCAGTCTTTCCGTGGTGGAGGACGCATGAAGCGGCTCTTTGCGATGCTCGCGCTGCTCGCGGGCGGTCTGGCGAACGAGGCGGTGCACCCGCTCGTCTGCTCGCTGACCACGGCCACGCGCCGCGAGAACCTCGAACCGGACGACGATCCGGCGGCCAACCCCAACGACGGCCGACGCCACGGCGCGCGTCGGCCGGCACAGCGCGGAGTATGATCGGCGCATGGAAAAAATCGACCACATCCTGATCGTCGACGACGATCGCGGCATCCGCGAACTGATCGCGGATTACCTCGAAAAGAACGGCATCCGCGTGTCGCTCGCCGCCAATGGGCGGGAGATGCGCGCGGCGCTCGAGAACGGCGCGCCGGATCTGATCGTGCTCGACCTGATGATGCCCGGCGAGGACGGTCTCGTGCTGTGCCGCGACCTGCGCGCAAGCCGTTTTCGCGCGGTGCCGGTGCTTATGCTCACGGCGCGCAGCGAGGAAACCGACCGCATTGTCGGGCTTGAAATGGGCGCCGACGACTATCTTTCCAAACCCTTCGCCGTGCGCGAACTGCTCGCGCGCATCCGCTCGGTGCTGCGCCGCACGCGCATGCTGCCGCCTGGTATGCAGGTGACGGAAACCGCGCCGATGCTCGGCTTTGGCGAATGGCGGCTGGACACGACGGCGCGCCATCTGCTCGACGAGGAAGGCACGCTCGTGGCGCTGTCCGGCGCGGAATACCGGTTGCTGCGCGTGTTTCTCGACAACCCGCAGCGCGTGCTCACGCGCGACCAGTTGCTCAATCTCACGCAAGGCCGCCAGGCGGATGCGTTCGACCGTTCCATCGACCTGCTCGTGAGCCGCTTGCGCCAACGCCTGCGTGACGGCGCGCGCGAGCCGCGCTATATCAAGACGCTGCGCAACGAGGGCTATGTGTTCTCGGCGACGGTGAGTGCGATCGAGGGCGCGCCATGAGCGCCGCCACTCATGCCGCGCCAACGGCTGCCGTGCGCGAAGGCGCGGCGCGGCATGTCTTGCACTGGCCGCGTACGCTGTTCGCGCGGCTCGCGCTGATCCTCTGCATTGGCCTCGCGATGGCGCAGACGCTGTCGGTCTGGCTTACGCTCACCGAGCGCGACGAAACCACGGCCAACATGATGATGGATTACGTCGAGCGCGAAGTCGCCAGTTCCGTGGCGCTGCTCGACAATCTGCCGCCCGCCGAGCGCGCCGCGTGGCTGCCTAAACTCGCGCGGCGCAGCTATATGTTCGTGCTGGGCGAGGGCGTGCCCGGTGTCGCGCCCGACGCGCAATTGTCGATGCGCTACGAGTCGGCGATTTCGAAAGGCATCGGCAAGCATTACGCGATGACGGCCAACGCGATTCCTGGCAATAGTGAGCACTTCCAGGTACATCTGCGCCTGAGCGACGGCACGCCGCTGACGATCGACGTGCGCCCGCAGCATGCGCTGCCGCTTTCGCGCTGGCTGCCGCTGGTGCTGGCGGTGCAACTGATCGTGCTGGCGATCTGCTGCTGGCTCGCGGTGCGCGTGGCGACACGCCCGCTGAACGCGCTCGCCAAGGCCGCCGATACGCTAGGCCCAGACCTCAAGGCCGAGCATCTCGACGAAAGCGGCCCCTCCGAAGTCGCACGTGCCGCCCGCGCCTTCAATGCGATGCAGGCACGTATCGCCGGCTATATGGCCGAGCGCATGCAGATTCTCGCGGCCATTTCGCACGACCTGCAAACGCCAATCACGCGTATGCGTCTGCGTGTCGATGTGATGGACGACGACACCCAGGGCGCGCGGCTGCGCCAGGACCTGCAGGAGATGGAGCAACTGGTGAAGGAGGGCGTCGCCTACGCGCGCACGCTGCATGGCGCGGCTGAAGTGCCGGTGCGGCTCGATCTGGATTCGATGATCGACAGCATCGTGTGCGATTACGTCGATGCGGGCAGCGACGTGCGCTATGACACGCGCGCGCCGCTGGCGGTGGTGACGCGCGCCCAGGCGCTCAAGCGCATCGTCGGCAACTTTGTCGATAACGCGTTGAAGTTCGCGGGCGCGGCGGAGATTGCGCTGGTCACGGGGCCGGGCGATGGTGAGCTGACGATTTCGGTGCTGGATCGCGGGCCGGGCATTCCGGAGGAATCGCTCGAAGCCGTCTTCGAGCCGTTCTACCGCCTTGAGACGTCGCGCAATCGCGGCACGGGCGGCACGGGGCTGGGGCTGGCGATCGCGCGGCAACTGGCCGTGGCGATGGGTGCGCGGCTGTCGCTGCACAACCGTCCCGGCGGCGGGCTGGAGGCGCGCCTCGTGCTGAAGCGCGCGTAAGCTACTGATTGGCGTTTAAAGCAGCGTTTAAACCGGCGTCGTCACGCAGGCCCAGATCAGTCCATCACGCTCGCAGGCGGGATAAACGGTGGCGTCGTTCGCACTCATGCAGCGCGGCGACGCCACCGTGAGCATGCGCACCTGCTGGCCGTTCACATCGAAGCGCCAGCCGTGCGAAGGGCAGGTGAGCAGCCCGCCGCTGACGCTGCCGCCCGAAAGCGGATCGCCGCGATGTGGGCAGCGGTCGTCCCAGACGTGGATATCGCCTTCGCCGTCGCGCCAGACGACGATCCTCGCGGCGCCGAGCGTCACGGCGCGCGCCGTGCAGGCGGCCACTTCGTCGCTCGCGCAGACCGCCGACCAGTTCATCGCGTCTTCTTCAAACTGCCGCGCTGCGCTCGCGCTCCGTCCAGAAAGTGGCATACCTGTCGATCCATCCAGAAAGCATCAAAAAACCTATCTTACGACATTGGCCGCCGATCCGGGGTCGGCATCGGCATCTGGGTCGGGTTGTGGTGGCACCCGCACGGCGGGATCGGCGAGCAACTTGCCGAGCGTGCGCATCGCGGCCTCGACGCTTTCGCTCCACGGGTGACCGAAGTTCAGGCGAATGCAGTTGCGAAATCCGTGCTCCGGAGAAAAGATCGGCCCCGGTGCGAGACTCACGCCACTCGCAATCGCCAGCCGGTGTAACGCCATCGCGTCGATCGCCTCGGGCAATTCGAGCCACACGAAATAACCGCCGCCTGGGCGCGCGTAACGCACGCCGCGTGGTAGCCAGCGGCGGATCGCGCGTTCCATGTCGCCGAGTTGTGCGCGCAGCGCCGCGCGCACCTTGCGCAGATGGCGGTCGTAGCTGCCGTGCTGGAGATAATCGGCCATGCCCGCCTGCACGGGAATGCTCGCTGAGAGCGTGGACATGAGCTTCAGCCGCTGCACCTTTTGCGCGTAACGGCCCGCCGCCGTCCAGCCGATGCGATAGCCCGGAGCCAGCGTCTTCGAAAACGAACTGCAGTGCATGACGAGTCCATGCGTGTCGAAGGCGAGTGCGGGCAGCGGATAATCCGATTCGAAATGCAGCTCTCCGTAGACATCGTCTTCGATGAGCGGCACCTCGTGGCGTGCGAGCAGTTCGACCAGCGCGCGCTTTTTCTCGACGCTGAGCGTCGCGCCGGTGGGATTCTGGAAGTTGGTCATGAACCAGCAGGCGCGGATCGGATGACGCTCCAGCGCGGCGGCGAGCGCGTCGAGGTCGAGACCGGTGACGGGATCGACGCGAATTGGCACCGCGCGCAGATCGAGCCGCTCGATCGCCTGCAACGCCGCGTAAAAACCCGGCGACTCCACGGCTACGCAGTCGCCGGGGCGCGTGACGGCCATCAAGCAGAGATTGAGCGCTTCGAGCGCGCCATTGGTCACGACGATTTCGTCCATCGGCTGGGCAATGCCCATACCCATGTAACGCAGCGCGATCTGCTGGCGCAGCGCCTCGTTGCCGGGCGGCAGATCGACGACCGTGCTCCACGGATTGAGATTGCGGGAAGCGGTGGCGAGCGATTTCGCGAGGCGTTCGAGCGGAAAGAGTTGCGGCGAAGGAAACGCGGAACCGAGCGGCACGATATCGGGTTCGCGCGCGGCGTCGAGCACGGAAAACACCAGATCGCTGATATCGACTTTTCCCGCGCTGACTGGCGACGTGCGTTCGACCGCCGCGACACTCGCGCCCGGCGCGACGTAATAGCCCGAGCGCTCCTGCGCCCGCACGAGCCCCCATTCTTCGAGCAGGTAATAAGCGCGCGTGGCCGTGGCCTGGCTCACGCCGTGTTGCGCGATCACATGGCGCAAGGAGGGCATGCGCGCGCCCACGGGAATGCTGCCGGAGCGGATCTCTTCGGCCATGGTGTGCGCGAGGGTTTCGTAGCGATGCATTGTTGATGCAGACGTGCCGGTCGTGCGGCTGATAAAGCCTGCATCCTACGATGATGCGGTCAAATCTGCTACGGAATCCTCATGTCCGGACGATGTCTGGATCCGCTAGACGTGCGACATTTTGCGCACTGCTGCGATGATGCTGTGCATAACTGCTTCTATACGCTGCGTCGATGAACTTAAATAATAATGTCTGTGCCCGATGCCACCACATCCAATCCGGCGATATCGGGCATAAGGATTACTGCGCGAGTGCCTGGGTCATCACCCCTTAAAACCCGCAGAGCTTGCAGCTCGTTTTTTGCCTGATTTTCCGTGTGGCGTGGCAAGCACTCAGCCCCGGCGTGTCGACGCGCCGGGGCTTTTTTACGCCGATTTAAAGCGTCATTTAAAGCACGTTACGAAGCGGAGAGCTTCACCGACACGCCCGTGTTCGTATACACCGGCGTGGCCTTGAAGCCATCGACGTTGATCGTCGTGAACTGCTTCGCGCCGCCGCTGCCGTCGATGAGGTCGAGCGTATCGCCCGCCTTCGGTGCGTAGCCATTCACGAATTTCACGTGCAGCGTGCCGCCCGCGATGGTGAGCTGGCCGCCCACGCGCAGACGTCCGCCGCCATTGCCGTCGAGCGCCAGTTCAAGCGTGGTATTGGCGAGTTGCGTGTACTTGCCCGTCACCGTCACCGGCGTGCCGCTCGCGGCCACCGCTACGCCGCCCGCGCCCACGTAGACATCGCCGCTGCCGAACGCATTGGCCGAATCCGCTTCGAGTACGCCACCGCTGATCTGCGAGCCGCCGCTGAACGTATTGTTGCCTGCGAGCTTGAGCGTGCCGCTGCCTTGCAGCGTGAGCTTGCCCGTGCCGGAGATATCGTTGCGCCATGTATCGGCGGCGTTGAAGCCGCCCTTGGTGGCGTCCATCGACACGCTCACATTGCCGTTGAACACGCCGTAACCGTCACCGGCGGCGAACATGTTCAGACGCCCCCAGCCTTCGGCATCGTCCATGACGGGGTAGCCCGAGGTGAGTTCGGTCGTCTTCAGCACGACGCGGCGTTGGTCGGCGCTCAGATACGGAAAGCGCGTTTCCAGCAGCACTTCCGCGCCCTTGGGCACCACGGGCGGCGCTTGAGTCGATTCAATCGGCGAGAAGCCAAAGGTCATGCGGCGCGCGAATTCGCTCTTGTTGGTGGCGTAGTCGGCGAAGCGGTCGGTCGTGCTCGTGCCCGAATGCGCGTACGTGGCGAAGGTCGTCGCGTTCGTGCTGGTGAGCTGCATGAGCGTGTTGTGCGCCTGCGTGTACGCCGCGCTCTTGAGCGTGGCGTTGGCCGGATCGTAGAGATTGGCGGCGGTGGCCGCGAGTGCGAACATCCGGCCGCCGATCACATCGAGCGGCGAGTGCATGCCCGCGAGAATGCGGTTTTCGCCGAGTTCGAGACCACGGCTGGCCATTTCCTGGAAGCGCTCGGGCACGAGGTACGCCATCGTCATCGCGTCGCGCATCGCTTCGGCTTCGTGGCCGCTGATGAAGCCGCCATCGGTGGCGGGCGACGTGCTGATTGCGGGCACGAGCGTCGGATCGACCACCACGCTCGTGCTCCAGCGGAACGGCCGCGCGTATTTGTAGAAGCGCTTGGCTGGCTCCGTCGAGGCGTTGTTGCCCATCGTGTTGAGCAGATCGACGACCTGGCCGAAGCTCGTATTGGTCGTGCTGCCCACGCCGACGTTGTTGCCCGAATCGTTGTAGAGCGTGGTGGTGGCGTCGCTGGGAATCGAGGTGATGCTGGTGGTTTGCTGCGCCGCCGAGCGCCACACGCTGGTGAGCGGGCCCATGCCGTCGGTCACGCTGTAGCCCTTGCCGCGACGGTCGTCGTAATAGGCCGCATCAGCTTGCGCCTGGGTGCGATTGGTCGTGGCGTTGACCACGTACTGCACGTTCGCGCCCAGCACCGTGCTGTTCAGAATCGCGCCGCCGGGCGTGCCGTCGTTGGGCACGCCGGTCCACGTCGATTGCGTGACGGCGGGAAACGATCCGTTCGCGGGCGCGGACACACCCGCATCGACCAGCAGCGTGAGCGGCTGCCAGAGATCGAGAAAACGTGCTACCACGCGCACGCCGGCATTGGTTGCGAGCGTTGCGTAGCGCGCGTCGCCGCGCTGGTTGGTCGCGATGTTATCGACGAAAGCGGGGACGTCGGGAATCGGCGCGTTGTCGACGAAGCCCGGATCGGCGGGCGGCGCAGGCGTTGCTGCAGCGGTGGTGGAATCGTGATTGCCGCCGCCGCAGGCGGCCAGCGCGGCAACGCCGGAAAGCACCGCGAGGCGCAGCGGAAAGCGGATACGTGAAGCAGACATGCGAAGGGGCTCCGTCGTCGTGAGAGCTCGCGAACGAGCGTTAAGTAAACTGAAGACACGGCGGCGGATTATCGTTACGGCTAATTACTCCCCAATTACGAATTTATTACTCATATGTTAAAGCGCGTAAGTATTGGGAAGCTTCACTTTGGTGCATCGGCCGTTTTATTCGACGGCTTGCGGCTGCGCGCAGCGGCTGTGGGCGCGGGTTGCGCGGCTTGAGACGCCTCGCGCGGCGGCACCATCTGCCGCCCGCGATGGCGGATTTCCTTACTGAATTCAAGGCAGGTCTGCGTCATCAGATCGGTCGAGCGATAGACCATATAGACGTCGTAATTCGGTAGCTCGTCGCGGATCGGCAGTGGTTTGAGCGCATTGGGATTGAGTGCGAGCGGGCCTACGCCGCCATAAAAGACGAAGTCCGACCAGACGCTGATGAGATCCGTGCGGGTCGCCAGTTGCAGACCCAGCAGATTCGAACTGCTTTGCACGACGTCGCGCGGCATGTCCAGGCGATGTAGACGCATGAGGCTCGCAAGCGGGCTGCCGGGATCGTCGAGTGGATCGAGCGTGAGCCATTTCGCCTGCGCCAGTGAGCGCACGCGCGTGGTCCGGCCAAGTGGGTGGCCAGGGCGCGCCGCGACGATCATGCCCACCGAAAACAGCGGTTCCCACTGGAACGCGCCGGTGCCGGGGCCGCCGTTGGTTGAAATGAGCGCGAGATCGAGATGGCCTTCGCGCAGTCCTTCGAGAATTTGTTGCGGACGCAACTCATACGCGCGAATCGCCACGGACGGGTAACGCGTGCGAAACGCGGCGATGGCTTCGGGTAGCGGGCCACTCGAAGCAACGGCGGAAAAGCCGATATTCAATTGCGCTTCGGCGTGACCGCGCATCGATTCGATGTCTTCCAGCGCGTGACGTAATTCGTGTTCGACGACGCTGGCGCGTTTCACGAGCGCGCGCCCGTAATTCGTCAGGCTCACGCCGCGCACGGAGCGCGAGATCAGCGTGACGCCCAGTTCGCGCTCGAGTTCGGCGACCGCCTTGGACAGCGCGGGCTGCGAGACGTGCATGCTGCGCGACGCCTCATGCATGCTGCCGTGCTGCGCGAGTGCGAGCAGCACGCGCAACTGGTGGAGTTTCATCGGATCGGTCCTTGGGCGGCGGGGAAAGCGAAAGAGATTCTACCCGGGCGTAGCACTCAGAAAATAAGCCGCCGCGCGTCCCCTTTCTTCCTCCAAATAAACCCTGGGTTGCGACGCCAGGCGCTGCGCGTTGCCGATTTGTGCTGCCGGTGTGCAATTTTGGCCTTCTACATTGCCCTCGAAGCGCGATGCCGCGCCGACGCCTGCATCCGCCGGGCCGCAACCCGTATTGACAGGGCGCGCCGGGGACTTTCATTCACGCTAAATACGATTAGAAAAAGACGATGAACAATAAATTGACCAACCTGGCGCTAGCGGTATTTTTCGTGGGTATTTCGGGCGGGGCGTGGGCGCAAAGCAGCGTCACGCTTTACGGCACCGTGGACGCGGGCCTGATCTATTCGACCAACCAGCAGACCACGAACGCCGATGGCTCCGTTCATGGTGGCCACGCCGTGCAGATGAGCGGCGGCAATCTCGTGCCGTCGCGCTGGGGCTTGATGGGCAGCGAAGATCTGGGCGGCGGTCTCAAGGCGAGCTTCGACCTCGAAAACCAGTTCCTCACCGGCACGGGCGCGATGCTGCAAAGCGGCTCGCTGTTCAACCGTCAGGCATGGGTCGGGCTGGGCGACGCGCGTTACGGCACGCTCACCGCAGGGCGTCAGTACGATTCGTATTCGGATTTTCTCGGCGTCTACGCGTCGAGCAACAATTGGGCGACGCTGTACGGCTCGCATTTCGGCGATATCGACAACCTGAACGAAGCGTTCAACTTCAATAACGCGCTCAAATTCACCAGCGCGAGTTTTGGTGGCTTCACGTTTGGGGGCACCTTCAGCTTTGGCGGCCAGGCGGGCGATTTTGCTGCGAAGCGCGGCTACGCACTCGCCGCAGCCTTTAATCAGGGGCCGTTTTCGCTGAGCGCCGGTTATCTGTCGTTGAACCAGCCGCTTGACGCGGCGCTGGGCGGTTCGAGCGGCTATATCGGCGATCTGTCCTGTTCCAATACGGATGCCGCATATTGCCAGTTGCAGAATGCGTCGTCGATGAAAGCCTGGGGTGCGGGTGGTTCCGTCGTCATCGACAAGGCCACGGTGGCCGTGGTCTACACGCACACGCGCCTTGAAAACAGCCAGTATTTCGCAAGCGGCGCGCATCCTTCTGGCTCCGATGTGTCGTTCGACATCGCCGAGCTGAATGCCGTGTACATGGTGACGCCCGCATGGATGGTCGGCGCGGCCTATATCTTCAACGATGCGAAGGTCAGCGGCGGTAGTTCGACGCGCTTCCATCAGATCAACCTTGGCACCAACTATTCGCTCTCCAAACAAACGGCGCTGTACGCGGTCGCGATTGCGCAGAAGGCTTCGGGCGCGGGGCTCGGCATCGATGCGCAGACCGGCGCGAGCATGAATTACGCGCAGATTCCCAATCTCGTCAACAGCAATTCCGATCGGCAACTGGCGATCATGGCCGGTATCCGGGTGAACTTTTAACACCGGCGTCCGCAAAGCATGCACGCAATGACAGCGATTCATCGGGCAGGGGCGACCGGCGAAGTGAGCCGCGACGAGCTTGGCATCATGCACAGCATCACGGGCAGGATGAACGGCTTTCTGTACCGTCAACTCAATGACGCGACCTATACGGTCGTTTATGCGACGCCTTCCATCACCGCGCTGACGGGTTATCCCGCGTCTGATTTCATTCACAACGCCGTGCGCACCTTGCCTTCGTTGACGGAGCCGGAGGACGAAATCTATGTGCTCGACGTAGTTCAAAAAGCGCTCGCCAGGCGCGAATCGTGGACGATCGACTATCGCATCCGTCCCGCTCGCGGCGAGCCGATCTGGGTTCGCGAAGTCGGCGGCGGGGTGTACTCGGAGACGGGCGAACTGCGCTTTCTGGAAGGGCTCGTGATTGAAGTGCAGGGCGAACGCGCGGCGCAACTGGCGGCGCAGCAGCGCCTTGCGGCGATGACTGCCGCCACGAACCCGATTCTCGCAGACGTCGATGAAATCCTCAGGACGATTCGAACGCTGTCGATTCTTTCCTTCAATGCGCGGGTGGAAGCGGCGCGAGCGGGTGACGCGGGGCGCGGCTTCACTGTGGTCGCCTCCGAGATGAAGCGGCTCGCCGACGATACCGACAAACTCGCCAAACGCATCTCCGAACGCGTGAAAGTGGCGCGTCAGGTGCTTGCCGGCCCGGCTTCCGGCTGATCCGGTGTGCGGGGCGTGATTTCCCTGGGGTGACGACACCTTGCCAATCTGTGCTGACGCTCCCCGTTTTTGGGCACTTACAGTCGTTCAAACCCGATCGGAGAAAGAGTCGATGTACAGCATTAAACCTGACGAAAACGTGCCGGACATGGAAGAACTGGGCACCGTCGCGGACCTCGGCGCGACGATTCTGGAAGGCGAGGCGAAGGTGTCCGGCCTGCTCACGCACGGTTCGCCGACCTCGCCGGTCAGCGCAGGCTGGTTTGGTTGCACGCGGGGCCGCTTCGACATGGTCTATCCGTTCACGGAGCAGGCAACGGTCGTCACTGGCGAAGTCACGCTGCGCAATGGCCTGACGGGCGATGCCGTGCGCTATCGCGCCGGTGACAGCTGGTTCGTGCAGAAGGGCACGCCGGTGACGTGGGAGATTCATACCGCGCGTTTCGTCAAACATTATTTTGCGGTGGCCTGAAGGCCGCCAACGGTGGCACGGGAGCACGCGCTGCGGCTCCGCTTGATTAACGACACACGCTTTGACGGTGCAATGCGCCAGCAGGATTGATGATGCACACAGATGAAACTGCGACGTACTACACGGCGACGAAGAAATACGAATTGAGCTTTCCGTCGCTGGAAAACGATATCCAGGCCGAGGTGGTGATTATCGGCGGCGGCTTTTCGGGTATTCATACCGCGCTTGAGCTTGCAGAAAACGGCGTGACGGATACGGTGGTGCTGGAGGCGCGTTATCTCGGCTTTGGCGGCACGGGGCGCAACGGTGGCCAGGTGATGGCGGGCATCGGACACGACCTCGACGCGGTCAAGGCCGACGTGGGCGAAGACGGCTTGCGCACGATCTTCGCACTCAGCGATCTAGGGCCGCAGATCATGCGCGAGCGCATCGAGCGTTACAACATCGACGCCGATTTTTGCAGCGGTTACGGTTATCTGGCCTACAACGCACGCCAGGCCAAAACCTTGCGTAGTTGGGAAAAGGATTTCAAATCGCTTGGCAGTCCGCACGAGATTCGCTATGTCGAAGGCGCCGACGTCAAGCAGATCATTGGTTCCGACGTGTATCACGCGGGCCTGTTGCATATGGGCGGCGGACACGTGCATTCGCTGAATCTGCTGCTTGGCGAAGCAAAAGCGGTTTCCGAAATCTACGGCGTGCGCATCTTCGAATACAGTCCCGCGCTGCAAATCACCTACGGCGACACGGTGCACGTGCGCACGGCAAAAGGCAGCGTGCGGGCGAAGAAGATCGTCTGGGCGTGCGATGGCTTCAATAACGGCATCGAACCGGAACTGCACAAGAGCACCATTAACGTCTACGCGTACAACTCGATGACCGAGCCGCTGAGCGATGAGCTGATCAAGCGCATCAGCCCGATTCACGGCGCGTATAGCGATATTCGTCCGGTCATCAACTACTACCGCGTGACGAACGAGAACCGCTTGTTGTTCGGTTCGTCGACCTCGCTCGTCGAGCATATCCCGAGCGACCTGAAAGCGTGGAACCGCAAGCTCATGCTCGAAGTTTTCCCGTATCTGCAGGATGTGAAGATCGATCTGGCGTGGGGCGGTCCGATGGCTTCCACGCTCAATCTGTTCCCGCAGATCGGCACGCTGCCAGACCGGCCGAACGCGTATTTCGTGCAGGGTTATTCGGGCTTTGGCGTCACGCCCAGCCAGATCATCTGCAAGATCCTGTCCGAAGGCATTCTTGGCGGGTCGGACCGGTACCGGCTCGTGAGTTCGATTCCGCGCGCCAGCATTCGCGGCAAGGACCAATATCGCGCGCTGCTCGTCACACTCGGCAAGGTGATGCACCAGACCTCGGGCTACTGGCACGGCCGTCGTTGAGCGCGGCCTGGTCCATTCATTTCATTCATTGACACGGAGTATTCAAACGTGAGTCTTACCGCAATCCAGCACGGCGTCCAGCTTTCCGAACTCGACGCATGGGGCAAACTGAGCGACCTGGGCGCGCAGATTCTTGAAGGCGGCGATATTGGCGCATTTGGCAAGATGACGCACGGTGCGCCTACCGATGCGATATCGGCAGCGTATTTCGGCACGAATCAGGGCAAATTCCGCCTTGTCTATCCGTTTTCCGAACAGGCGACCGTGGTGCAAGGCGAAGTGCGTCTGACCGATGAATCAACGGGTGAAACACGCACCTTCAAGGCCGGCGATTCGTGGTTCGTGACGAAGGGCACGTCGACGGTTTGGGAAGTGCTGTCCGATGGCTTCGTCAAACATTACCTCGCGTTTGCCTGAGTTTTTCCGCGGCGATATTGGCGGGCGCGATCGGGAGAATGGGAATGGAGTTCAGGGTTCGCGCATTGTCCGATGTGCACGATCATTCGCTGGCGGTAAATGGCTGGGAGCAGGTTTATAGCCAGCTTACGCCGGGTCGCTTCGAAAGCGTCGTCATGCAGGCGCAAGCGTCTGATTTTCTGTTCTTTCGCGAATCAACCAATCGCAGCGTGGCGCAATCGGGTATTGCGCCACGCGGTTTCGCATCGATTGCGTTGCCGTTACAGCGGCCTGTGTCGGGCACGTTTCAGGGCTGCCGGCTTGATGGCTACGCATTGTGGTTGCTGGGTCCCGGCGAGGACTTTCGCTTTTATACGCCCGAAACAATGTATTACCTGGGTGCAAGCATTCCTGCCGATGAAATGCGTGCGCTCGCGGCTTGCGTGCTGGGCGATCAGGCTGCGGCGCTGCTCAATCGCAATCTTCTGCCTGTCCACACGGAGCAGGGCGAGCGCGTGGGCGCGGAGTTGTCGCGCTTTCTCGACGCTTTCCGGCAACAGCCGGCGGCATTCGCCAATCCGGTGGCGAGCAAGCGTTTCAGGGACGAAATTCTCAGCATGCTGCTCGAGCTTTTCAATCCCGAATATGCGCAAAAGCGCGACGTGACGCACGCGACTTACGCGGAGATCGTTTCGCGTAGCGAGCGCATTCTCCAACAGCGCGCGGATGAACCGCAGACGGTGCTCGATCTGTGCGTCGCGTTGCGTTGCAGTCGCCGCACGCTGCAGACGAGTTTTCAACGGGTCGCCAATGTATCGCCGATCGAATATCTGCGTTCTGTACGTTTGAATGGCGTGCGCCGGTTGTTGCGCTCGACGGCGCAGGACGAGTTGATGGTGGGCGATGCAGCCGCGCAATGGGGATTTACACACCCGAGTTATTTCGCGCGCGAGTATCGCGGGTTATTTGGGGAATTGCCTTCGCAGACGTTGAGGAAGGGGTGAGTGGAAAAGGAGGCAACGCGCCGTCATCCCCCCACCTCCCTAAAAAGTCGGTTCTTCTGCAACGTTCGCTCGTCGGGCGTACCGGCATCGTCTTGATCGGGCCGCGCCGCGTTGAATTCTTCCAGAGCAGGCCCCGTATAGCGCCCGCGCGGGCGAATGACCTTGCCCACGCGCAGTTGTTCGATGCAATGCGCGAGCAGGCCCACGCTGCGCGCTGTGGCGAATAGCGCGAATGCTGCGTCGCGCGGTAACTTCAACTGGGCCGCGAGCACTGCCAGCGCGACATCGATGGTCGGCTTCAAACCCGTGAGTTTCACCACGCTGGCGATGAACGTCTCAAGCTCCGCTGGCGGTTCCAGCCCATCGAGCAGCGCCTCGGCGCGTGGGTCGCCATCCGGGTAAAGATGATGACCAAAGCCCGGGACAGGAATCGCCGATTGCAAATGATGCGTGACCACCTGATCCGCGCCAAGCCGGTTCACGTCGTCGAACACGGCGCGCACGCGCCCGGATGCGTCGCCATGCAGCGGGCCTGAAAACGTGGCCAGTCCCGTGAGCAGACAGCCGGGCAGCGACGCGCCCGTGGAGGCCGTGATGCGCGCGGCGAAGGCCGAACTCGTGATTTCGTGATCGGCAACGAGCACCATCGCCTTGCGGATCAACTCGGCGCCTTCGCTATCCTGACCCCAGCCGCGCGCGAGCCGTACATGAACCGGCATGGCCGTGCCGTCACCGCTCGCGCCGAACGCCTGCGCAACTGTCGCCACCAATTGGCCGGCTTCTACATGCAAGGCCGTATCCGTGCGCCCGAGCGTGGAGTGGCCGTCGGCCGCCAGTGCAGCGAGCGATATGAAGGCGCATTGTCGGCCGCGCGCTTCGCCCATTGGCGCGATAACGCTGGTTTCGAAGGGAAAGACGATGGGCTCGCGGGCATTCCACAGCAAAGTGGCAACATCCTCCAGCGTGGCGTGTTCAGCAAGCCGGATGGTGTCGCGCCCGCGATAGTAAGGACGGCCCTTGGCAAACGTGGTGATGCCGCTATAAATGCACGGCTCCGATCCAAATATCGTCCCGGCGGCCAGTGCCTCGCGCTTGCGCCCGACCTGCTTTTTGCGGCACAGGCGCGCGACGTCATCGGCGCGGTAGAGGCTTTTACGCGGGTCGTGCGGATCGGGCATGACCGCGATATTGCCCCGGCTCGCGTAGGCATAGACGGTTTGCGCCTGTACGCCCAGCAGTCGGGCGGCTTCGGTCAGGGTAATCCAGTTTTGCATGAGTGGGCTGCCGGCTGAACTCGATGGGGGCCACGCCGTACCCGCCGCAGCCCAAACCCATCTTGACGGCTTTTCATCGAAAAGTCATCTATATGGCGCCTTAAAGCGGTACCTTAAAGTTCGATCCGCGAAAGCTTGCCCAGCAACACGGAATAAGCAAGCGTGCCGACAAGGCAGATCGCGCCCATCAGATTGAGCGCCCAGTAAAAATGGCCCGTGTGCTGCGTGATATAGCCGATCATGAGCGGCGTCGTGACGCCCGCGATATTGGCGGCAAGACTCGTGATGCTGCTGGTCAAACCCACATACTGGCGCGGCGCAATTTCGGCCACGGCGGCCCACGACATCGAGCCGACGCCTTGCGCAAAGAACGCAACGGTCAGAATGGCGATCACCAGTTCATTTGACTCGACGAAATTGACGAGCACGATAGACGCGCCCAGCAGGGTGCCGATGATGAGCGGCGTCTTGCGCGCGGTCGACACTGAAACACCGCGCCGAATAAAGTAGTCCGAAAGAAAACCCGCGCTGAGAATGCCGAGCGTCGCGCCTAGAAATGGCATGGCCTGAAAGATGCCGACCTTGATCATCGACATGTGGCGAGCTTCGATCAGATAGGTCATGAACCACGTCGTAAAGAACACCAGCAGCGTGTTATTACAGAACTTGCCGAGACAGATCGCAAGAATCTGCCGATAGCCAAGCAGCTTCAGCGCCATGCGCCAGTTGAACTTGTCGCGCGGTTTGCGTGCGGCTGGCGGCACGCCTTCGTTGATGTGCTGCAGTTCTGCGGCGTTGACGGCGCGATGCTTGAACGGATCGCGATAGGTGCGATACCACAGCACACTAAACAGCATGCCAAAGCCGCCCGTCACGAAGAACACCGATCGCCATCCATACACGGACGAAATCCAAAGCAGCAAGCCCGTAAAAAGCGGCGTGCCGATATACTGGCCCATCACATAAACGCTTGTGGCGAAGCCGCGTTCCTGAACCGGAAACCACAGGGTTACGGCGCGCGTGTTCGACGGGAAAGCGGGTGTTTCGAGCACGCCCATCGCCAGGCGCGAACCGAGCAGCATGTGATAGCCGTTCGCGAAGCCCTGCGTGAGCGTCGCGAATGACCAGCCAACCAGCGAAAGCGCATAGGCGATGCGCGAACCCAGCACGTCGGTCAGCACGCCGCCTGGCACGAGCGCGATCGAATAGGCCAGCCCGAACGCTGCAAAAAGCTCGCCCATCTGCATCTTGTTGAGGGCGAGATCCTTCGAAAGACCAGGCGCGACGATGCCGAGCGCCGAGCGGTCCACATAATTGAGTATGGTCGCGACAAGCAGCATCGAGAGCACGACATAGCGGACCTTCGTGCGTTTCGCGCTGTGCGCGTAGGCCGACGTGCCCGCTGCCAACGGTTGTTCCTCTGCGTATTTCATCGATGTCTCCATGTCTCTTGCTGATCTCTTGATGGATCTTTTTGTTATGCAGTCCGATCGAATGAGCGAACTAGCCGCGCCCGACAAACGGCATTGTGGTGGCCATGATGGTCATGTCGAGAATATTGGCCTCTGGCGGCAGCATGGCCATGTGCACGACCGCATTGGCGACGTGCTCCACGTCCATGCGCGCTTCGGGAGCGGTGCGGCCGTCCGCCTGCAGGACGCCGCGATTCATGCGCTCGGTGAGCGGCGTGGCGGCGTTGCCGATGTCGATCTGTCCGCACGCGATGTTGAACGCACGCCCGTCCAGCGCGATCGAGCGCGTGATGCCAGAAACCGCGTGTTTGGTGGCCGAATACGCGATCGAATTGGGGCGTGGCGAATGCGCGGAAATCGAGCCGTTATTGATGATCCTGCCGCCTTGCGGCGACTGCGCTTTCATCAGTCGATACGCGGCGCGCGCGCACAGAAAGACCCCCGTGAGGTTGGTGGCCACCACGTCGTTCCAGAGATCGAGCGTGTAGTCTTCCAGCGGCACCGCGCCCGCGTTGCGGCCCGCATTGTTGAACAGCACGTCCACGCGGCCAAACGACTGCGCAATCTGTGCGAACGCGCGATCGACGGACTCGGCGTCGGTCACGTCGGCGGTGAACGGTTGCGCATCGCCGCCGCTCAGGCCGATGGCTTCCTTCGTTTCCAGCAAAGGCTCGATTCTGCGCCCGACCAGCGCAAGCGCGAATCCGGCCCTGGCAAGCGCGATGGCCGTGGCGCGGCCGATGCCGGAACCGGCACCCGTGACTACGGCGATTGGCTTCGATGCAGGCATTTCCCGTCCTCTTGTCGATTCGGTTGAACACGGGAAAAGAATTGCACTCGCGCAATACGCCAGGCAATCTTGATTGGTTGAATCAACATGAGAGGGCTTTACAGCCGGGGTGCCCATCAGGGATTGTCCCGATGCTGGTTTCTCAAGGCCCAGGGCGGCATGCGCTTTGAAGCACCAGGGCGATTACCGATCCAGGCCGCTATTTAAGGGCTGAATCGCGTGAGGCACGGGCATGAGGATAAGTTGATTGATCGAATCAAGATTGACGCACCGGTATGCGCGTTCGTAGTCTCTCGACGTCTCTCGACCAAAGGAACGCACCATGCCGGACATTCAACGCACCCGCCTGCTCATCGCACGCAAGGTTCCCGCCGCCGTTGCCCAAAGAGCGGAACGTGAATTTCATGCCTACGTCACCGATTCCGATATGGACTCGTGGTCCGTGGTCGACTTTTGCACGAAGCATGCCTTGCCCGCCGTGCTGATCGGCAAAAAATCGGGACTGCAGGCCGAGCACATTGCCGCGTTGCCGCCCAGTGTGAAAATCATCGCGAACGCGAGTGCGGGCGTCGATCACATGGACGTGGCGGCGGCGCGCGAACGTGGCATCGTCGTGACCAACGCGCCCGATGCGCTGACCGAATGCACCGCCGATTTCGCCATGCTGCTGGTGCTGGCGGCCTGCCGACGCGCCTCGGAATATGAACGCATCATGCGCGCGGGCTGGGGCAAATCGTTCGGCATGACCGATATGCTCGGCATGCGGGTGAACGGCAAGACGCTGGGCATCGTCGGCTTCGGGCGCATTGGGCGCGCGGTGGCGCGGCGCGCGCAAGGTTTCGGCATGAAGGTGCTTTACACCGATATCCAGCGAGCCGCGCCTGCGCTGGAAAACGGTGCGACCTACTTTGAAAGCCTCGAAACGATGTTGCCGCACAGCCAGGTGTTGACGCTGCATGTGCCGGGCGGCGGCGTGCCGGTCATGACGGCCAGGGAATTTGGTCTGTTGCCGAAGGGCGCAGTTTTCGTGAACGCCGCGCGCGGCGGTCTCGTGGATGAGGACGCGTTGTACGCCGCGCTGACTTCAGGGCAACTCTTTGGCGCGGGTCTGGACGTTTATCGCAACGAGCCGAACGTGGACACTCGCTTCGCAGGCCTGAACAATGTATTTCTGTCGCCACATATGGCGAGCGCCACCATTGAGACGCGCGATCAGATGGGCTTTACCGCGCTTGATAATGTCGCGGCGGTGCTTGACGGCGAGAACGCCTTAAACCCCGTTTAAATGCATTTAGAACCGCCCGATGCGGGAAATATCCCTCATCGGGCAAACCCTGCTCAAGCCACCTTGAACACGCTGACCGCCTCGCGCAGCGCGTCGGTCTGTTCCGTCAACGACATCGCCGCCGCCGCGGCTTCTTCCACCAGCGCAGCGTTCTGCTGCGAAACCTGATCCATCTGCGAAACCGCCAGATTGACCTGCTCGATGCCGTCGCGCTGTTCCTCGGAGGCGTGCGCGATCTCGGTCATGATGGTCGTCACGCGGCCGATCGATTCGCCGATCTCGTTCATCGTCGTGCCCGCCGAGCGCACGTACTGCGCGCCCGAGGCGACATGGCCGACCGATTCGCCGATCAAGGTCTTGATGTCCTTGGCCGCCGCCGCCGAGCGCTGCGCGAGCGAGCGCACCTCACCCGCGACCACGGCGAAGCCGCGACCTTCCTCGCCCGCGCGCGCGGCTTCAACCGCCGCGTTGAGCGCAAGGATATTGGTCTGGAATGCGATGCCTTCGATGATGCCAGTGATTTCGGCGATCTTCTGCGAACTGCGGTCAATGCGATCCATCGTTTGCACCGCGTCGCCGACCACCAGCGCGCCGCGCTCGACTACTTCCTGGGCGCTGCCCGCGAGCGATTGCGCCGTGCGCGCGTGTTCGGTGTTCTGCTTCACCGTCGCGGTCAATTGCTCCATGCTGGCGGCGGTCTGCTGGATCGATGCGGCCTGTTCCTCGGTGCGTTGCGAGAGGTCGTCGTTGCCGGCAGCGATCTGGCGGGTGGCGGACGCAATCGACTCCGAACTGTGCGAGACCTTGCGCACCGTGCGTGCGAGCTCGTCCTGCATGGTCTGCAATCCGGCAATCAGGCGGCCCATTTCATCCTGCGAGCGCACGTCCAGGCGCGCGGTCAGATCGCCGGCGGCGATGCGCTGCAAGGCGCCCAGCACGTTTGCCAGCGGTGCGGCAATTGCGCGGTGCAGGCCGATTGCGCACAGCGCCGCCACGCCAAGCCCCAGTGCGATCAGGGCGATACTGCCCGCGCGCAAGGCGGCGTAGAAGTCCGTCGCGCCGTCGAACGTCTGCTGGCCGTGCGCCTTCTGCCATTGTTCGAGCGCCGTCGACGCCT
This sequence comes from Paraburkholderia sp., assembly GCF_035948235.1. Classification (GTDB taxonomy): domain Bacteria; phylum Pseudomonadota; class Gammaproteobacteria; order Burkholderiales; family Burkholderiaceae; genus Paraburkholderia. Next base: position 28,881 of record NZ_DASZJJ010000112.1, read on the forward strand.
TCGTGAGCGCCACCGACAAAGGCGGAATGCGCTTCATCGCAATCTCGTCCTGGGCCGTGCGGTCGGCTTGCTTGATGGCGGCCATGAGTGGCTGAATGCCTTGTTCGAGCATTGCGCCCAACGCTGTCTGGACCTGTTCGGCCAGCGCCTGCTCGTCGGCGTCGTGGGGCAGGGCGCGATAGCTTGCCCACGCCTTTTGCGAGGTGTCGAGATAGGTTTGTGCCTTGTCGAGCAATTGCGGGACATCGGGCGAATCGGGATGCAGCAGGATGCGGTCGAGCGTGGTGCGCGCGATCGTCAGATTGAGATTGGACTTGCCGATGTCGATGGCGGCGGCAAGCTGGTTCGAATAGGCGTAGCCGAGCGCCGCATTCGAATGCGACATGCCGATCAGACCGGCAATACCGGACGCGACGATCAGCACCGCGAGCACGCCGACTGCGATGCGCAGGCGAACGGAAATAGAGAGTCGGGCAAACACGACGTGAGCTCCAGACGCCTTGGTAGGGCGACGTTTTCGAATATTGGGGAGGGGTGGTCCTGGCGGGAACGCATACAGCGGCTGTACGGCCCCGCTGCTCGTCCCCTACTTGGTTAACGGCGAGGGCGGGCGGAACTGTACCGGGGAGCACAAAACGAAACGCCCTCGCGGCGAACCGGGAGGGCGTTTGCAGGGGGGCTGCGCGAACCGGGTTCAGTCCAGCGCCGGCTCCGAAAACCGCTCGATCCAGAGCGCCAGGCGGTCGGCCGCAAAACTGTCCGCGCGGGTGCCGGAACGACAAACGATGGCGTCGCCTTCGCGCACGCATTGCAGCGCGCCGCCGGCTTCTTCGAGCCACAGCAGGCAGGCCAGCCAGGCAGCATGTTCAGCAGATACAGCCTGACCGACGGGGCGGGTAAGGAACTCGCTGAGCGTATCCGGCGTCGTCCAGATCAGCGCATCGCCGCCGCCGCGCACCGTCGCACCGAGCACATCGGCGAAAACCTGCACCGCATCCGCCGCGCCGCGTCCCGCATGCTGCGTGCGCAATTGCGCGAGGCGCGTGCCGACCGCGTGGCCAAAGCTGCCGCTGCATTCGCTTTCTGCGCGCACGAGATCGGCGTAATCCATGCGATGCCAGTCTGGCTCCACATTGCGCGTGCCGGCCAGTTGCGCGCCAGCCAGCCAGGTTTCCACCGGCTGGAAGCGGCCCGGACCGATCAGGCTCGCACACAGCGTATGCACGATGCCGATGCGCGTGGCGACGGTCTGCGTCTGCAGTACGCCGAGCTTTTCACGCACGAGCTGGTCGCGTTCCTTGCGCAGCCCCGACAGCTCCAGCGCCTGCTTCATCTCCATGCGCAGCGCGGCGATGTCCCACGGCTTTTTGATGTAGCGATGGATCTGGCCTTGATTGACGGCCTCGACGGTCTGGTCCAGCTCCGAGTAGGCCGTCGTCAGGATGCGCACGATGTGCGGATAGCGCTCGCGCGCATAGCGCAGAAGCTCGTTGCCATACTCGCCCGGCATGCGCTGGTCGGACACCAGCACGGCGAGGCTTCCCGCGTGCGCGTCCAGCAGCGCCTTGCCGTCCTCGACGGACGCACCCGTTACGACTGGTGCGATCGAGCCGATGGCGCGTTCGAAATATTTGACCGCGGTGGCTTCGTCATCAACGAACAAAATCGCCGGGGGCGGTGTCTGGTTGGCAATTACATTGCTCATTGGTAACTCCTGTACATTCGATCCTTGAATTCGGGGAATAGCTGCGTCGCGGTCGTGCTGCCGCTGGCATTGAGTCGATCGGCAGGTGCTGCATCACCTCGGAGGCAAACCCGAGGCCGCCGCTGCTGCTGCCAGCACTTCGCGAACCTTGCTCACGCCTAGCGGCTTCTCGAGGATGCTGAATACGTGCCCGGAATGGCCCGCTTCCAGCAGTGCGTCCTTGTCCGCGTAGGCGGTCACGAGTATGCGCACGATATGCGGATACTCCTGCGCGACCTCACGCAGCAGGTCGCCGCCGTGCCGGCCCGGCATGCGGAAATCGGTCAGCAGCACAGCCACCCGCGCGCCTTCGCTGCGCAGGATCGACGTGGCCTCGTCGGCGCTCGCGGCGAGCAGCACCTCATAGTCGCTGCCGGCGGAGCGCGCAAAATACTTGCGCGCCAACTCCTCGTCATCGACATAGACGACGGTGTACGGCGCCTGCTGGTTCTCGCTCATCTCGACCTCACTCGGCACGCGGCAGATCGAAGTTAAACGCGGTCCATTCGCCCAACTGGCTTTCTGCGAACAGAGTGCCGCCATGTTGCTCAACCACCGCATAGCTGATGGACAGGCCAAGGCCCAGACCCTGGCCGACTTCGCGCGTGGTGAAGAACGGCTCGAACACCCGCGCGAGATTTTCCGGGGCGATCCCCGGGCCGTTGTCGCGCACATTGACGTGCAGACGGCCGTCCTGCCAGTGCGCCTTGACATGGACCTGCGGTGAAACGGTGCTGGCTTTTTTCATCGCCAGCGCGGCATTCGAGAACAGATTGATCAGCACGCCGACGATGGCGGCTTCGTCGCCCAGCACGAGGGTGTCGCTGGGCAGCTCGCGGGTGACGCTCACACCGCGCAGCTCGTGGGCATCCAGCCGTATCGCCGAGTCGAGCGCCTTCTCGAACAGGAACGGCACGTCTTCCTGCGTCGTGCCGGGCTTGCGGTAGGCAAAAGTCTTCAGGTCCGACACGATGTGCTGGATGCGCTGCATGCCCTGTTTGGCATCGGTCAGGCACTCCTGTAGCGACGGGCTGTCCTTGACCTGCTGCTCTTCCATGGCGATTTCGATCGCCATCAGACAGAAGTTCACTGGATTGTTGACCTCATGCAGCAGGCCAGCGGACAACGTGCCGATGGCCGCCATCTTTTCCTGTTGCAGCAGTTGGCCCTTGATCTGCGCAAGATTCTCATTGGAACGGGCGAGCTGCTCGTTCTTGTGCGCGATCTCGTTCTTGAGCCGGAACAGCTGGAAGCGGCCCTTTTCGTTGAAGTAGGTATACACGGAGCTGGCCAATGCGCAGAAGAAGATCAGGATGAGCTGGAACTGAAACTTGCTTGGGTCTGTGATGCCGCCCGAATGGGTCGAGCAGGCCACGAAGTAGAGCGCGACCGTGGCGATGCCGAATGTCAGCGTCTGCCAGATGCCGGAGGCGAACAGGATGCCCACCGCGAAGATCGTCAGCGTCAGCCCGGCGTAGAACAGCGACTGCTCGCCCTGGGTGGCGTAAATCATCCACGAGATCATGGCCTGCGGCAGCAGCAGCCAGCCGAACGTGATGACCTGAACGTGACGCTTGCCCACTTCGGTATACAGCGAGAGCAACGCGAGTCCAATGACGGCGCTGGTCAGCAGCCGCAGCATGGCGAAGCCCTTCTGCTCGTCCGGATAGACGACATAGTCCATCGCCGCGCCCATCAGCACGAGCACGATCACGGTCAGGCCGCCCGCCTTGCTGCATAGCAGCCGGTAGTCGCGCAGCTCTTCACGATAGGTCGACTGCAGCCCCACCAGGGATGTTGTCATCTCAACCTGCTTGTTGCTGGCCGATGGTGACCTCGGCGAACACATTCACCCCGGTCGGGTCCGTGTACAGACGCGGCTCGCTACAGTTTTCCGGCATGATCGCGGCCATCTGCGTCTCGTTGCGATAGATCAGGTACCACTCCAGTACGTGCTCCATGCTGAAGCGTTCGGGATTGTCGGCGTGGACGTTGGTGACCAGCAGGCGGCCGCCGCGGCGGGTGCGGCTTGCGAAATACTGGTTCAGCCGCGCGCAGACCTTGTCCGACAGGTAGTCGAACAGACCGGCGCAATAGACCGCGTCGAATTCGCGGGCGTCCGGCGAGTCCACATCCATGCGGCGCTTGAGCAGGTGATGGACCGAGTCGTGCGTATAGCTGATGGCCATGCGCTTGGACGTTTGCTGCGAGATGGACCCGAGGCGCTCGCGCGTCCAGTCCAGCGTTTCCTGGCTGAAATCGAGCAGTTCGAACGACAGCCATTCCGGCTCGTCGTATTCGTGCATGAAGCGCTGGATTTCCTGGGCGGGGCCGCAGCCCACGTTCAGCACCCGGGCCGGGCGACCGGCCGCGCGCGCGTCGTTGGCCACGCGGGTCAGGTAGTCCACCAGCAGGTCGATACGATTGCGGTGCGCGCGCGCCACGGCCGTCTGCAGGAACGACGCGTTGACGATCTGGAAGTACGTGCTCGGACCCTGGCGGGGATCGTCGAGCATCTGGTTGACCATCTGATAGTCGCCGGCATAGCCCAGCGGCTTCGTGAAGGTGCGGAACACGAACGGCGAGCGCAGCAGCAGCGGATGTAGCGCCGCCTGGGCAAACGCGCGGTGGGCGGGCGCCAGTTCCTCATCGACCATGCGGGCCTCGCCTTCGAAATCGTCGAAGAAGACCTTGGTCCTTTGCATCAGCGGCGTTGCGAGTTCGAGGAAGAAGTCCTCGCGCAAGGTCTTGCCGTCTTTCGGCAGCGTGTTGGCCAGGTCCGCCTGCTCGACCCAGCGCGACATGTCGGTCAGGAACGCGCGGATCTGGTTGACGGCGATCTGATAGTCACGGCGGATCTGGAAGCGCTCGGCCCAGTCCTGCACGAAGCGGCGCGCTTCGTCACCGACCGTGCGCGCTTCCAAAGCGTCGCCGCTCAGTTCGCGCCATTCGTCGATCAGCGTCACCGAGACAATGGCGGTCAGTCCGGTATTGACCATGCTGATGACGACCGCCTTGCCCGAATAGGCGTGCTCGACGCCCATCTTGACCGACAGCTCGTTCAGCACTTCGCTGACCTGGACAATCGAGTAAGGGTTATAGACCTCCATCACCAGGGACTTGCGCTGGAGATTGATGATCGTCCCCCGCACCTGTTCGCCCTGGGAGTTGCGGAAGCTCACTACCGGATCGATTTGCGTTCTGGAATACACAGTATTGCGGCCAGGTAAGTACTGACGGGAATGCCAGGAGTTGCGCGACGCTTTATCCAGAACCCGAAGCGCCGGGTCGACCCGTTCAGCGTCGAGTGTGTCCCTGGCCGTGGTTCTGACGATGCAGCGTCGCCATCGGTAATTCAGTTCTAACTGCATTGGCCGGACAAACTTGCTGTTTGTCCTGTCCGTATCGTCTCGCGACCACTTATGCCATTGGCATTTAACGCGGGCGTCTGGTTTCGAAACAATCCTACCTTTGCGATTGCAGCATTCTACTGAAAAATGATGACAGTGGTCGCTCGCCAATTTCATTGACGAAACGACCGGCAGTTGGCCGCAGGAAGGGTTGCCGGAAGGGCGCAAGATACTACAGGGGCTTGCCCGTCGAACGCAAGCTCGAACGGGTTCAGGATGGCACCCGCTTTTATGGCTGGGGCGGCTGGGCGGATGGGCTGTTGCCGGTAAGGCGATTGAAGAAGTCCACGGCATGCTGGCGGGTGAACATCGACCCCAGCGTGGCGGCAGGGTCCAGGCCCGCGCGCCGGGCCGCGCCGCTCACGAGGCTTTTCTGCAAATCGTTGAGCGGGCGCGCGAGGCTGGTGGCAACGAGCCCGGTGGAGGGCGGCGCGGCGATGGCCGGCAGGTCGGTGCGCGGCGTGGCCAGCGTGAGCAAAGAGCTGAGTGTGGGGGCGGCGGCGATGCGCTTGCTCGCAAGCATGTCG
>NZ_DASZJJ010000113.1:0-22296 GCF_035948235.1 Paraburkholderia sp.
GGCGATGAACGACAAGCTCAACGCCGCCATCGCCGATGAAGTGGGCGACGATAACCCCGACGTCATGCCGATTCGCGACGGCAAGGTCCAGGTGCAGGTGCGCCGTTCTCATTAAGGCTGGTGGCGCGCGGGATCGAGTGGCCGGTAGTAGAAGGCGGTCGCGCACAGGCCGCCTTCGGGCATGAGCGCATAGTCCGGCACGGTGCCCGCACGCTGCCAGCCCGCGCGCGCATAGAGCCGCTCGGCGTCGCCGCCCGTCACCGTGTCGAGCACCAGCAGGGTCTTGCCGGCCTGCAGCGCGTGTTTATCGACGGCCTGCATCAGCCGCGCACCGATGCCTTGCCGACGTGCCGCGCGCGACACCAGCATCTTGGCGACATCGGCGCGATGCGGCTGGTTTTCGGGCTGGGCCGTGACGATCTGCACCGTGCCGACGATACGGCCTTGCGTATCTTCGGCAACCAGCAGGATGCGTTCGTTTGCGGCCACGCTGCCAGCGACGTGCTTCCAGAACGCAAGCGCCGTCTCGCGCGCGAGCGGTGCCATAAAACTCACGGACGCACCGCCTTCGACACAATCGATCAACACGTCGGCGAGCGCGTCGATGCTCGCAGCGGCTTCATTCGCGCCTAGCCGGCGCACTTCGATATCGCTGTTCATGCTGTTCATGCGGTTCTCCATCAAGAGTTCTGGACGGCACGGCTCAACGCGACGAGATAGCGTGCGCTTTGACGCGTGGGATTGCGCCAGACGATGGGGCAATCGAGCTGCATGGCGAGACAGTCGCCGGTTTCCAGACGCCAACGCCGCTCACCGACTGTGATCTCCATCGTGCCTTCAATGATCCAGACCTGCTGATGGATCTCTGCATCGCGCAGGCTGGTGTCGTAAGCAACGCGCTTGCCGGCGGGAAAGCGCACCTCGACGAGTTGAATGGGCGACCAGAGTTCGGGCGAAAGATTGCGGCGCACGTAGCCCGAGGCGGGATCGGTCCAGACCGGTTGTGATTGCGCGGCGGAATAAGGCGACGGCTCGGCCACGGCCGTGTGCTCGGGTGGCTCGAACAGCGACGCGAGCGAGACGCCCAGCGCCGTGGCGAGCTTGTCGAGCACGACGGCGGTGGGGCTGCTCTCGCCGCGCTCGATCAGGGAGATGGTCGAGCGGCTCACGGCGCTGCGCTCGGCGAGCGCTTCGAGCGACCAGCCGCGTGCGTCGCGCAGCTCTCGCAGCCGTTGGGCCAAAGCAGAGTGAATGTCCATCGTTTCCAGTTTTATGGATGTGTATGTCCAGTAAACTAGATGAGCGGTTTCCGCCTGTCAACGCTTTCAAAAAGCACGCAGCAATTTCTTCCAAGACTTCGCCGCCGGCGTGGCGCATGATCGCGCCTTTGCTCGCGCTCTGCGTTACGCCATGAACCCCGCAACCAACGGCTTTCTGCTTTCTCTATCGCTGTGCCTCGATATCGGCATCGCCAACATTGCGATGATGAACCTCGCCATGCAGCGCGGTTACTGGAACGGCTTCTGGCTGGGTCTGGGATCGTGCTTCGGCGATCTTGTCTACGCGGTGCTGGCGCTCGCGGGCATGACGGCCCTGCTGCAGTTTTCGGCCGTGCGCTGGTGCATGTGGCTGGGCGGATCGGTTGTGCTGGCGGTGCTGGCTGTGAAGATGATCAAATCCGCGTTTGCTTCGGCGCGCGCGGGTTCGATTGGAGAGGCAAGCGAGGATAAAGGCTCGCCAATGCATCAACTGGCGAAGGGCGTGCTGCTGGCGCTTTCGTCGCCTTCCGCGATCGTGTGGTTCGCGGCGGTGGGTGGCTCGCTTATCGCGCAATCGGGCGTGCGCGGCTGGCAGGCGACCGGGAGTTTTCTCGGCGGCTTTTTCGCGGCGGGCGTGGTGTGGACCGTGGCCGTGTGCTTTGTTGCACGGCAGGGCGGCAAGCGCTTTGGCGCGCGTGGGCTGTCGTTCTGCTATTTCGCTTCGGCGGCGCTGTTTGCGTTTTTTGCTTTTCAGGTGGTGACGTCGGGGTATCGGACGCTTATTCTGGGTGTTGGGCCGTAGCAAACCGCAGCGGACTCACGCCCAACGCCTTGCGAAACGCGTTGATGAAATGACTCTGATCGTAAAACCCAAGCGCAAACGCCACATCCGCGATCGTTGCGCCAGCACGCAATAGACGGCGCGCTTCGATCAGCCGCAACTGCATGTGGTACTTGCCGGGCGACATGCCGAAGGCGTCCTTGAATGCGCGGATCAGATGGAATTTGCTGACATCGGCGATGGTTGCAAGCTCATCGAGTTTAACCGGCGCATCCAGCCGTTCACGCATGAAGGTCTGAACGCCGCTTAGGCGCTGTGCGCTCAAACGCTTGCTACGCGCGTGCGGCGCATGCGTATGGCCGTTTGTCAGCAGCGCTGCGGCGAGTTCAGTTAGCGCGGTATCGTATTCAAGCGTGTCGGCCTGCGCATGACGATCCGCACCGAGCGAACGCGTCGCGTGATAGAGATCGACAATGCGTTGATGCAGGGACGCATCCGCGAATACACCTTGACTGACCTCCTGCGCGGATGCGCGCGAAGTCAAGCCGTTCGCACTGGCGATTTCGGCGAGCAGTTGCGGTTCCAGGTACAACGAAACAAATTCGGTGTCTCCCGCCGAGGGATTGAACGCCGAAGCCTGAATTGCAAACGGGTTATAAACGGTCGCCGTACCGGCCGGCGAACTGAACGTCCTGCCGTCGAGCCACACGTCCTCGTTGCCGGACAGTGTGGCGCTGATCACATATTCGGCGTGCGTATGGCGCGCAAACTCCGCCGTGCCCGTGGCCCGGATGCGCGCGACTTCCAGGGCGCCGGTACGGTAGAACTCCGTCGTTTTCAGCATGATCTCGCCCGTCAATCAACGAGCGGCGGCAGTGTGCCGCCGCTCGTGCGAAAGCGTGTCAGGCTGCAGCGATCACGTCGATGCGCAGCGCCTCGCCGCCTGCCGCGACTTCGAGCAGACGATCGACGTTCGGATGTGCGCCGGGACGGTTACGGGCGTCGGCGGTGTGCTCGGCGAACACGGCGAGACCGTGTTCCGCAGCTTTCGCGTCGAGCCTGCCGAATGCCAGTTTCAGGTAGTGGTAGACAGCCAGTGAGCCTTGCTTGCCCGGCTTGTTTTCAATCGTCGAGACCACCGCACCCTGGCCGTTGACCAGATCGATGCGCTCGATGCCGTCGATTGCGGGCAGTTGCGCGAGGTTGTCCTTGAAGACGTTGCCGGGCTGGATCGGTTGGGCGGAAGAGGTAGCGGACATTTCGTTCAAAAAATGCCAAGTATAGACGATCACCGTGTAGCGCTATCGCCGGAATCGGGCGGCCACGTGGTCGGGGATATTCTCAGGCGTGATCACGACAACCGATGACGATGGCGAGACAGCCGACTCGGGCAACATGCGGTGAAAGTGCATGATGTGCTGGCACGCCGCGCGCATATCCTGGCGCAAGTCGTGATAGAGGATTGCGTGAATTTTGCCTTCGCGCAGCAATTCGAAGTTGTCGCGGTCCAGATCGTGCCCGATGTAGCACTTCGGTGTTTTTCCCTGTGTTTCCAGTGCGCGCAGGATTGCGCGGTTGCCGCCGCCCATCGAATAGACCGCGAGAATTTCTCCCTGCGTTTGCAGTGCTTTGTTGACGAGCTTTTCCGTGGCCGCGTCGAGCCCGTGTCCGCCGCTCGCGTCGATCAGTTCAAGCCTCGGATAGCGGCTTCGCAGCGCGCGGCGAAAGCTGATTTCGCGCTCCTCTTCGCCGCGAAAGCGTTCGTCGCTCATGGTGATCAGCACCTGGCCGCGCTTACCGCCCAGCCAATGGCCGAGCAGGTAAGCGGCGGTTGCGCCCGCCACGCGGTTATCGAGCCCTGCGTAGGCGATTCGCCCGGAGAGCGGCAGGTCGGTAAATATCGTGACGACCGGAATGCCGCAGCGTTTCAGTTCGCCGATGGCATCGGCAATTTCGGGGACGTCGCGCGCCTTCAGAAAGATGCCGTGGCTGCCGCGCTGGGCGATTGCGTGCAGCGCGGCGACGACCTCCTGCGTCGTCATCGTTTCCTGCAGGAGCAGGCGCGGCCGGAACAGCGCTGGCTGGAGCGTGGGCAGTTCGGCTTCGAGCGCAGCGCGGATTTCATCGGCAAAGCGGTGGGGCGCTTCCACGACTACGTCGACGATCAGCTTGCGGCCCGTGGTGCCCGAATAGCGTTCCTGCTGTTCGAGTTCCTCGATGGCCTGCTCGACGCGCATGCGCGTTTGCACGCGCACGTTGCCACGATCGTTGATCACGCGATCGACGGTCGCGACGCCCACCCCGGCCTGAAGGGCGATTTCCTTGATCAGAAAACGGTGGGCCACGGCGCGTCCCCGCATTGATGGATTATTGATGGATCGATGATAGCCTATTCGCGCCGGGATCACCGATCCATCACCATCAATTAGCGCTGCGATTTCTCCTTATCCAGCGCTTCCAGGATTGCATAAGCCGCGCGCACGCGCGCCTCATTCGGATACGCTTTGTTCGCAAGAATCACCACGCCCATGTGCCGCGCGGGTACATACGCCACATAAGCCGAAAACCCATTGGTCGAACCGGTCTTGTTGATGAGCGCGTCGGCCTGCGGTGCCAGCGGCGGCGTGAGCGCGTGCGCAGGCGTTGGCTTGAGAATGAGGTCGGGGCCATTGCCGCGCTCAAGCGTGTCGAGCGACACCGGCCACGGATACTGTTCCCACACGAAATCCTGCGTGAATGGGCCCGCCGTGTAGTAGCCCGTATGTGTGCAGTCGATCGCGCGCTGCCAGGCGGGATCGAGCGGCACAAGCCCCATGTTGACGTCGAGATAGCGCACGAGGTCGGGCGCGGTCGTGCGCACGCCGTAGGCTTCGTCGTCGAATACGCCCGGGTTCATGCGTTTGGGCGCATCGGTCTTGTCATAGCCCTGCGCATAGTGCGCCTCGCTCGCCTTCGGCACGCGCAGCCACGTATGCGTCATGCCGAAGGCGGGCAGCAATTGCTGCTCGACGGCTTCGCGCTGCGTCACGCCCAGGCTTTGCGCGGCCGCGCGCCCCAGCAGACCGATGCCGATATTCGAATAGACGCGCTGCGTACCCACCGGGCTGCCCGGTTGCCAGGCGCGCAGCCATGCGTTCATCTGCGCGTCGTTGGTCACGGCATCCGGCACGAAGAGCGGCAGGCCCGAGGTATGCGTGCCGAGGTTGAGCACGCTCACATGGTCGAATACGCTGCCGCGCAGCGCGCTCACGTAATCGCTGGCGCTCGCGGAGAACGAGAGCTTGCCCTGCGTTTGCGCATAGCAGGCCAGCGTCGCCGTCACGGTCTTGGTCACGGAGCCGATCTCGAACAGCGTGTCGTTATCCACGCGCGCCTGCGTTGCCTTCGACGCCACGCCGTAGTTGTAGAACGCGTGCTTGCCGTCCACGCTGATGCCAACCGCCACGCCAGGAATCCCGTATTTCGCCTGCAGAGGCGCGATTGCGGCATCGACCGCGGTTTTCACATCGGCTGGCGCAGCTTGCGCGGTGGCGGCCGCCGCTGTAAAGGTCAGAGCCATCACTACCGCTTTTATCTCTATATTCATTTTCTTCGGCATGGTTGGGTTGAGAAAGCCTTGAATGCGCTTTGTGTGCGGCGCAATGCCGTGCATTCTCTGGCGTTGCGGCCCCCTCGACAAGCGACGATAATTTGGCTTACCCAAAAGCAAAACTTATGGATCGTCGATGCGTCCCAATGTGCCACTACACGCGCTGCGCGCCTTCGAGGCGTCGGCGCGCCATCTGAGCTTCACGCGCGCTGGGCTCGAACTGAAGGTCACGCAGGCCGCCGTCAGCCAGCAGGTGCGCATGCTGGAAGACTGGCTCGGCGTGCCGTTGTTCCGGCGGTTGCCGCGCGGGCTGGGTATGACCGACGAGGCGCGCGCGCTGCTGCCGGTGTTGAGCGACGCGTTCGGCCGCATCGAGGGCGTGCTCAAGCAGTTCGAGGGCGGCCGTCTGCATGAGGTGCTGACTGTGGGCGTGGTGGGGACGTTCGCGATCGGCTGGCTGATGCCGCGCCTCAAGTCGTTTCGCGAGGCGCATCCGTTCGTGGAATTGCGGCTGCTCACCAACAACAATCTCGTCGATCTGGCGGGCGAGGGACTGGACTTCGCGATTCGTTTCGGCGACGGCAAATGGCCCGCGACGCAGAACACGCGCTTGCTCGACGCGCCGCTGGCGGTCTTGTGCGCGCCAGAAATCGCGCAGCGTTTGCGCCTTCCCGGGGATCTCGCGCGCGAGACGCTGCTGCGCTCCTATCGCACCGACGAATGGCTGCGCTGGTTCGACGCGGCAGGGATCGAGCCGTGGACGGTGAGTGGGCCGATCTTCGATTCGTCGCGGCTGATGGCCGAAGCGGCAATGCAGGGCGCGGGCGTGGCGCTGGCGCCGGCGCGCATGTTCACGCGCGAATTGCAGGCGGGGCTGCTGGCGCGGCCTTTCGATACCGAGGTGCCCACCGGCAGTTACTGGCTCACGAGCCTGGCGTCGCGCGCGATGACGCCGGCGATGCGTTTATTTGAAGCCTGGATCGTCGCCGAAGCGGCAGGCTGAATTCGCTAAAACTCGCGCTCGTTCAAAGCACGTTCAACATCGCCAGCGCGGTTTCCTGCAGATGCGGCAGCACGCGCTGCACGGCGGCTTCGGGGCTTTCGTTGCCGATCGACATATTGGTGCTCAACGCGGCGATCACCTCGCCGCCACGGTTGCGCAGCGGCACCGCCACGCCGCGCACGCCCACCTGCAATTGCTGTTCGATGAGCGCATAGCCATCGGCGCGCGCGCGGACGATCTTTTCGCGCAGACGCGTCGCGCTCGTGAGCGTGTGCGGGGTGAAGGGCGCAAGCTCCACGCCGTCGAGCCACGCGGAGACCGCCTGCTGGTCCTCCTTGTAGGCGAGCAGCACGACACCTGGCGAAATCAGCGGCGCGGGTACGCGGGCGCCTAGCACGAAGCCCGTCGTCATCACGCGCGAGACGCCGTTGCGCGCAATCACGACCAGATCCCAGCCGTCGAGCACGCTCACATAGGCCGATTCGTTGAGTGTTGCGCTCAGTTGCTGGAGATAGGGTTGCACGGTGCGCGGCAGGCGCGCTGAATCGAAATACGACCAGCCCACCCGCAGCACGCGCGGCGTGAGGCCGAACAGACGCCCATCGGTATAGACATAGCCCAGCGATTCGAGCGTGAGCAGATAGCGCCGCGCGGCCGTGCGCGAGAGGCCCGTGCGCTCGGCGGCCTGGGTCGCGGTCATGCGTGCGTGCTGGCTGTCGAACGCTTCGAGAATCGCCAGGCCTTTTTCCAGGCCCGCGATCCAGTCGCGTTTGTCGAGGGTCCGGGCGGGGGGCGTGGTTTTCATGTCGGCACGAAGGTTGGGGGCGCTTTTACGGGTGCTTATCAGCGCAAAAGGCCGGGCATGCGCCCGGCCTTCTGTTTATCGGCAAAGCGGCGTCTCGTATCAGGCCTTCGCGGGCTTCATGCGCGCGGCGACGATCAGCGAGATCAGGCAGCCGATCGCCAGGTACCCGGCCACCAGATGCCACGAGCCGTTGCCCGCGCTCACCAGCGCCACGGCGATGAACGGCGTGAAGCCGCCGCCCACGACGCTGGCGAACTGATAACCCACGCCGGCGCCGCTGTAGCGGTATTCGGCGCCGAACAGTTCGGTGAAGAGCGGCTGCTGCACGCTCACCACCATGTCGTGCGCGAGGTTGGCGAGCGCCACCGAGAAGATCACGATCCACAGCGTCGAGCGGGCTTCGAGCGCGAGGAAGAACGGCACGGCGCTGGCCAGTCCGATCACCGCGCCGATCAGATAGATGCGGCGCAGGCCAAGACGGTCGGCAAGCCACGCGAAGCAGGGAATCGTCACGCACGACAGCGCGCCGACAAACAGGCCGATGCCCAGGAACAGATCGCGCGAGAGGCCCAGATTGGTCGTCGAATAACTCAGCGCGAAGGCGGTCACGATGTACATCGTGAAGAGTTCGGCCAGACGCAGCGCGATGATGTAGAGAAAGGCCTTCGGGTGACGCGTGAGCGCTTCGAGCACCGGCATCTTGAGCTTGCGGTCGCTGTGCTCGACCTTTTCGACGAATTCCTTGGACTCGTCCATGCTCGAACGCACCCACAGGCCGATCAGCACCAGCACGATGCTGAACACGAACGGCAGGCGCCAGCCCCAGGAGCGGAACGCCGTCTCGCCCAGCAGGTGGCTGAGCAGCGCCACGATGCCAGTGGCGAGCACGAGGCCGACGCCATAGCCCACCTGCACGCCGCTGCTATAGAACGCCTTCTTGCCCTTGGGCGCGCTTTCAACGGCCATGAGCGCCGCGCCGCCCCATTCGCCGCCCACCGCGAAGCCCTGGATCGCGCGCATCAGCACGAGCAGCACGGGCGCCCACCAGCCGATCGTCGCGAAGGTGGGCAGCAGGCCGATGGCGACCGTGGACAGGCCCATCAGCATGACGGTGAGCACGAGCATGCGCTTGCGCCCGAGGCGGTCGCCATAGTGGCCGAACACCACGCCGCCCAGCGGGCGGAACAGGAAGCCCACGCCGAAGGTGGCGAAGGCTGCGAGCGTGCCCATGTTCTTGCCGATGGCGGGGAAGAATTCAGCGTTGAACACCAGCGCGGCGACGATGCCGTAGAGCAGGAAGTCGTACCAGTCGACGACGGCGCCAACGAAGCTGCCAAGCGCCGCTTTCTTCGCCTGGCTGCGTGCGCGGCTGGCGTTGGACGGCTCGGCTGCGCCCGTGGATTCGAGGGTGGGGGTCATGAGATTGTCTCCAGTCCCGGCAGCGTGGTCTGCCTGAGTTTCTACCTGCGGTTCTGCCTGATGCTTCTGCCTGATTTGTCGCGTGGCTGAATGTGGTCAGCAGCGGTGAAACGGAGCATAGGGCGGGGTGCGCCCCGGATCAATGCGTACAACGCGCGAAATGCGCGATTATCGCCCATTAGTGTGCGATTATCGAACGCTTTGAGGGTTAGCACGGAGGATGACGCCGCCCGCGCGGCGGGGCCATCTTTGGCGCGGTGTACGAATTGGTTAAAATTGCCAGGCGGCGGCCGGGTGCCGTCATGCGGTTTGGGGCGGCGCTGGGACTTGCGCCGCGCGCATTCTGCACGCACTCTTTCACTGTGTCCGCCGCCTTGGTTTCATGGTTTTCTTTCGACGCTTGAACGTCTGGTATCAGGAGCTTCCCGCATGTCGTCCACCCCTATTTCCGCTACGCCGGAGCAGCCCAATCCGCTCGGCATGGCCGGGCTCGAGTTCGTCGAATTCGCGGCGCCCGAGCCGGCGGCGCTGGCGGCGCAGCTTGCGCAACTGGGGTTCAAGGCCATCGCGCGTCATATCAGCAAGGACGTCACGCTTTGGCGTCAGGGCCAGATGAATTTCCTCGTCAACGCCGAACCCGATTCGTTCGCCGCCCGCTATGCCGAGGAGTACGGCATGGGCATCTGCGCGATCGGCGTGCGGGTGGAGAGCGCGCGGCGCGCCTTCGAGCACGCGCTGCGTCTGGGCGCGTGGGCCTACGAAGGCGAGCGCATCGGCGCGGGCGAACTGCGCATTCCGGCCATCCAGGGCATTGGCGACTCGCATATCTATTTCGTCGATCGCTGGCGCGGCCGGGGCGGCCAGCGCGGCGGCGTGGGCGATATTTCGATCTTCGACATCGACTTTCGCCCCATCGACGTGGCCACGGCGCAGGCCGATCTGGAACACAGCGGCACGGGCCTGCAACGCGTCGATCACCTCACGCAGACGGTTGGCGCGGGGCGCATCGGCGAATGGCTCGATTTTTATCGCGACCTGCTGCATTTCCGCGAGATCCACGAGATCAACGCGAACTGGCACGTCGCGCAGGAGTCGCGCGTGATGGTGTCGCCGGACGGTGATATCCGCATTCCGGTGTATGAGGAAGGCACGCACCGCACGCAACTGATGCACGACTATCTGCCCGATCATCCGGGCGAGGGCGTGCAGCACATTGCGCTGGCGACCGACGATATCGTGCCCTGCATCGACGCGCTGATGGCGAACGGCGTCGAGTTCGTCGAGCCGCCCGCCGCCTATTACAATTCCGTCGATGCGCGCCTGCCGGGGCATGGCGTCGATCTGGAGGCGCTGCGCAAGCGCCATATCCTGATCGACGGCGAGATTGGCGAAGACGGCGTGCCGCGCCTGTTCTTCCAGACCTTCGTGAAGCGCCGCGCGGGCGAGATTTTCTTCGAGGTGGTGCAGCGCAGCGGCCACCAGGGTTTCGGCGAAGGCAATCTCGACGTGCTCGCGAAGGCGCGCGCGGCGCAGGGCAGTTAAGGCGCTGGCGTTGGGTGATTCAGACCGTCACCACGATCTTGCCGACCTGCTCGCCCGCTTCCATGTAGCGATGCGCGTCGGCGATCTGCTCGAATGCGAAAGTGCGGTCGATGGCGGGCTTGAGCGCGCCTGACGCGAGACCTGCGGTGATGAAGCGCTTCGCGCGTTCGAGACGTGCCGCGTCGGTCGTGACCTCGAAGAGTTCGTAGCCGCGCACGCTCAGGTGTCGGCTGAGCAGTTCCATCACGGGCACGCTCAGGTCGCGCGTGTCGAGCGCGCCATACTGGAAGAACATGCCTTGACGCGCGAGCGCACGTAGCTGGTGCGCGGCTTCGGGGCCGCCCACCGGATCGAAGGCGATCTGCGCGCCGCGCCCCTCTGTGATGTCGAGCACCTGGTGCGTGAGCGCCGCACCGCCGCCCGCGATCACATGCTTCGCGCCTGCCTTGAGCAGTGCCTCGCGCTTTCTGTCGCTGCGCGTGAGGGCGATGGGCGTTGCGCCCACCATGTTGGCGATCTGGATCGCGGCGAGCCCCACGCTGCTCGACGCCGCGCCCACCAGCACCGCTTGGCCTTGCTTGAGGCCACCAAACTCGATCAGCGCGCCCCAGGCCGTGGCGTACATCATCCACGTGGCGGCGGCTTCCTCGAACGACAGTCCGGCCGGATTCTTCACGACCGCATGCACGGGCGCGTTCACGACTTCTCCGTACATGCCGTAATCGAGGAACGAAAACGCGGGCACCACACTCACCGCGTCGCCGACGGCGAAGTCCTGCACGCCGCTGCCCACGGCTTCGATCACGCCCGCGCCTTCATAGCCGAGTTGCGCGGGGAACTGCGGCGCGTGGGTGTATTCGCCGCTGCGGTACATCACTTCGGCGCGATTCAGGCCGATGGCCTTGACGCGGATCTGCACTTCGCCGGCCTTGGGCGCGGCGACCTCGATATCTTCGATCTGCAGCACTTCGGGACCGCCGGTGCGGTTGAAACGGATGACTCGGGACATATCGGACTCCTTCGATAAAGCGGTTTCGAAGGGATACTGTAGGCCGCGTCGCGGCGCGGATAAACGCGCGGGGCGATCACTCATTGTTATTCGATCAATAACAATCCCGCCGTCTTTGTTGCGACCAGGGTTTTAACCCGGCAGCCGCCGAGCCGCCAGTTCCGCAATCCAGTCGATGAACACACGCACCTTGCCCGGCAGATGGTCGCGGTTCGGATACATGACCGACACGGGCTTGGGCACGGGCGCGATGTTGGGCAGCACTTCCACCAGATGGCCCGTATCGATATAGGGCTGCAGCGCGGGCCGCAAGGCCTGCACAATGCCGCAGCCGGCGAGGCCGCAGGCGAGCAGGGCATCGAAGTTATCGGTGAGGATGCCGCTTTGCAGCTTGAGCGCGACGGTCTTGCCGCCGGGCCGGAAGGTCCAGTCCATCACGCGGCGATTGCGGCCGCTGAAGAAGTTCACGGCCTTGTGCGCCTGCAGGTCGTCGAGCGTGCGCGGCACGCCGTGGCGCGCAAGATACGCGGGCGAGGCGCCGGTCGCCATCTGCACCATGCCGATCTGCCGTGCGATCAGGCCCGAATCCTTGAGTTCGCCCACCCGCACCACGCAGTCGATGCCTTCGCTGATCAGATCGGCCGGCTGGTCGTTGACGCCCAGCACGATCTCCACTTGCGGATACAACTGCTGGAAGTCGGGCAGCGCGGGGACGACCATGGATTTGGCGAGCGCCACCGGCAGTTCGATCCGCAAACGCCCTTTGGGCTGTGGCCGGTGCTGCGCGAATTGCGCGAACGAGGCGAAGGTCTCGTTCACGTTGGCCAGCAATTGCACGCAGCGCTGATAGAACGCCTCGCCTTCGGCCGTCGTGCTCACGCGCCGCGTGCTGCGGTTGAGCAGGCGGATGCCCAGTTCCGCCTCCAGTTGCTGCACGGCCTTGGTGACGGCGGGACGGTGCAGTTGCAGCGCCTCGGCGGCTTGCGTGAAGCTGCCGCGTTCGACGATGTTCACGTAGATCTGCATGGTTTGCAGACGGTCCATGGGCGCTCCTTCGGCCGGTTTGGGGCCTGTAATCCGGACACGCATCTTCGCATGCGCCGGCGCGACGCCGCGTGTGGCCTGGCGCACGGATGCGCAGCATCGCAAGGCGTAAGCTGTGAGCGGGCCTTCCCCTAAGGCGGGGTCGAACAATGACAGGCAACAGGCACACATGCGGGAGATGGCGCGCGACGCTTGGCGCGGTGTTGCTGTTCGCCGCGAGCGTGACGCATGCACAAATACAGGCGCAGACGCCGGCCCCCGTGCCCACGCCCGGACTCGTCGCCGCCCAGGATCATCCGCCGGTCTGGATCGCGCGCTCGCCCGGCCATCCCACCCTGATCCTGCTGCCGACGATCCACGCTCTGGCGAGCGACGATCCGCGCGTGAACGTGGCGCTCGCCTCGATCGCGGACGGCGTGCAGGCGATCGTGCTGGAGACCCACACGAAGCCGACGCCCGAGGATACGCAGACGGTCAAACGAATCGGCTTCTATCCGGCGAGCGACAACCTCACCAACCACGTCAGTTCGATGACGGCCGAATCGCTTGCACGTTGCGCGCGCGACAGCGGCGCCGATATTCATGCGTTTTTCCAGACCAAGCCGTGGCTGGCGGCTTTTGCGGTGCAGGCCGTGCGCCTGCATCAATGGCACTGGGCCGCTGACGGCTCGAAGCGCGTGCATTTTGTGAGGACGGCGTCCCCGCTGGTGTTTCCCGGCATCGACGAGCGGCTGGAAATGCTCGCGCATCGACGGCAGATTCCTCTGATCTATCTGGAAACGATGGAGCAGGGCATGCAACTGTTCGACGAAATGCCCCCCGCCGATCAGGAAGCGTTCTTGCAGAGCGTCTGCGCGGGACTACGTGGCGCGAAAACGCCGGGAGAAGTCTCGTATGAGTCGTTTCAGGCGGCGTGGGCGAGCGGCGATGCGGCGGCGCTGGAGCAACTGGCGAACGCGCGCTATCCGGGCGAAAGCGATGCACACTACGATTTCAGCCAGTATCTGTTCACGCGCGGCACCGATATTTTTGCGGCGACGCTGGCGCAGGACGGCTATTTCTACGGCAAGGGGCCGATCCTCGTGGCGGTCGGCGCGGGGCATTTCTTCGGCGATCGTTCGCTGATTCAACACTTGCGCGACGCGGGCTATACGATCACGCCACCGGCCTTGGCACCGCAGCCTGGAACGCCGCATGAGGTCGCGGCGCGTTGAGTCTTTCGGTTTGCTTTCGCAAGAAGGGCGTGAGGAAGTAACTTCTTACCGCGCCTTACCCTAAAGGTTGCTGCGCCGACGCCGTTAGCCAGGATATGAAGACGCCATTCTCCAAATCCGAAGCTCAACTGATTCTCTCGATCGCCCACGAGCGCGCCGAGTATCGCGCCGCCGTCGCGGGCGTCGAGCTGGAATCGGCCGCGGGCTCCGCGATTTACGACACCGTGATCTATTCGACGCTTTCCGAACTCGCTCCGGCGCTGTCGATGGAGGAATTCATCGGCCTGCTCGCGCGGCCCGAGGTTCTGCACTGACGTTTGCTGGATCGACGTAAATTGATACGGATTCCTGATCGAATAAAATAAGGGTTGGTCGGCTGGACGAACTAAAAAAACAGGGCACGCCGCGCATGAGCGCCGCGTGCCCTGTTGCATTGTGGTGATTAGAACTTCTGACGGAAGCCCACACTCACGATCGCCTGCGACTGCGATGCCGACGAGTGGCTATTGCCCTTGTCCGACACCGAAGCCGTCGCCTCTACCGGCTCGCCGAGCGCGTTGAGCGTCATGCCCGAAGCGTGCTGATAGCCGGCGAGCAGGTAGACCGTCGAGCGCTTCGACAGATCGTAAAGCGCGCCGAGCGAAACGTTGTGGTACTGCGCTGCATCGTCAAGACCATCGACCTTGCTGCCGCGCGTGTAGCTGTAGCCCGCGAACAGATGCGTGCGCGGCTGCACGTTCCACATGCCGAACACACCGGCGATGTTGAAATTCGCGGTGCCCGAGTAGAGCGAATTCGCGCCAGCCTTGTACTGCACGTTGCTGTAGTTCACGCCCACCAGCGCCACGCCGAAGTCCCACGTCGCACCCGTTGCGATCACCTGCTGCGATTGCGCGCTCGCGTAGCCTTCGTTGATCGACGAGTTGAAGGTGCCGTCGTAGGTGCCTTGCCACTTGCCATAGGTGCTATCGGTGAGGCCGGTCTTGCTGTTGTCCGAGCGCTCGTAGCCCACGCCCACGTGCAGCGGGCCGTTCGCGTAGCCCGCGCCCACGCTCCATGTATTTTTGCGCTTGAGGGTGCCGGCCTGGCCGCCAAAGCCGTACAACGCGCCGAAGGTGAAGCCCGAGTAGTTCGCGCTGGTGTACTTGATCGAGTTGTCGACGCGGGTCGTCTGGTCCAGATCGTCGATATCGCCGGGATGCGCGCCAAAGCCGCCCACGACGCTAACCGGCGCGACCGGCGCGACGAAGTCGTTGAGCGAGGTGTACTGGCGGCCCATCGTGAGCGAGCCGTATTGCTGGTCCGAGAGGCCCACGAAGGCCTGACGGCCGAACAGGCGGCCGCCTTGACCGGAGGTGCCGTTGCTGATGTCGAAGCCGTCTTCGAGCAGGAAGATCGCGGCAAGACCGTTGCCGAGATCTTCCTTGCCCTTGAGCCCCCAGCGGCTACCCGAGAGGTTGCCGCTCGTCACGCCCACATTCGAATGGCCTTGATACGCGCCGGCGCTGCCGGTGCGTTCATTGCTGCGGTAGCTGATGCCCGCATCGACAATCCCGTAGAGCGTGACGGAGCCCTGCGCCGCTGCGACGCCCGCGAGCGACATCAGAATCGGTGCAGAGATCAGGTGTTTTTTCATCATGTGTTGTCTCGATGAGAGGTGGACCGCCATGCTGCGGTCTCTTGTTATGCACGCAGGAACAGACCGCCTCGCGAACAAAACGCGTGGCGGTCCGCGGCCTGCGCGCGGAAAAAAGGCGTGGATTTTACGGAGTCGTGGCGAAAGCGCCAGTGCCGCGTGGGCTTTATTCGATGCGCTGCATGACTCAGCGCATCGAAGCCTCAATGCATTAACGCGCTTTGACGCGTATTGACGTTTTAGCGCTTGAGCGAAGCGCCTGGCGGCAGATCGGGTGCGACGACGCTCACCGTCTTGCGCACCTTCGCGACATCGTCGGCGCTAACCGGTGTGCCGGTGTTGCCCCAGCTCGTGCGCACGAAGGTGGCGACATCGGCGACTTCCTGGTCGGAGAGTCGCCAGCCGAACGCCGGCATGGTGAAGGTCGAAGGCGCCGTCTTCGTGCCTTCCAGCGCGGCGCCCGTGAGCAGCACGTGGATCAGCGAAGTGGCGTCCGTGCCCTGCACGACGGGATTGCCGCCGAGTGCGGGGAACACGCGCGTGTAGCCGTGACCGTCGCTACGGTGGCAGGCCATGCAGTTGTCGCGATAGACGGCGGCTCCGCGTGCGCTGGCGTCGCCGTTTTGCAGCGCGTGACCGGCGGCGGCATCGTAGGCGTAGGGCGTTTCCTTCGCGTCGCTCGACGGCAGCGTCTTCAGATAGCGGGCCATGGCCAGCAGATCCGCGTCAGTCATGTATTGCATGCTGTGCTGGACCACATCGGTCATGCCGCCAAACGCCGCCGTGTGCAGATTGCGGCCGGTTTTCAGGAACTGGACGATATCGTCCTCGCTCCATGCGCCGATGCCGGTGCGCGGATTGCCGCGCAGGCTCGCGGGCATCCAGCCGTCGATCGGCGCGCCGCCTGCGAGGAAGTCGTCGCCTTCGAGATCGGTGAGCGCGAGTTCCTGCATCGTGCGCGCGCGCGGCGTATGGCACGCGCCGCAGTGGCCGAGTCCCTGCACCAGATACGCGCCGCGCGAGACGATCGCATCGTTGTAATGCGATCCGTCGAACACCTGCACCTTCGGCGCGAACATCGTGCGCCAGATGCCTAGCGGCCAGCGCATCGACAGCGGCCAGGGAATATCCACCGCGCGGTTCTGCGCCGCTACCGGCGCCACGCCTTGCGTGAAGTACGCATAGAGCGCCTTCATGTCGTCATCGGAAAGACGCGCGTAGGACGGGAAAGGCATCGCCGGATAGAGCGTCTCGCCGTTCGGGCGCACGCCTTCGCGCACGGCCTTGGCGAAATCCTCGTAACTCCACTTGCCGATGCCGGTATTGGCATCGGGCGTGATGTTGGTCGAGTAGATCGCGCCGATCGGCGTGTCGAATTTCAGGCCGCCCGCGAAAGGCTTGCCGCTTTTCGTGGTGTGGCAGGCGATACAGTCGCCAGCGCGCGCCAGATATTCGCCATGTGCGATCAGCGCGGCATCGGCCTTGCTGGCGGCGGGGGCATCGGCGGCATTCGCGACAACCGGTGCGAGCAGCGACAAAGCCGAGAACGTTGCGGCCGCAACCGTCATGCGCACGAGGCGCGTGGGGGAAAAGATCGTCTTCATGCGGCTCGTCACACGCTCACCAGAGGGCCGGGGTTCTTCAGATACTGGTTGCGGATGGCCTTCGCCGACCAGTAGGCGAGGGCGGCGACCAGACCCGTCGGGTTATAGCCGATGCCCTGCGGGAACGCGGATGCGCCCATCACGAACACGTTATGCACGTCCCAGCTCTGCAGATAACGGTTGATCACGCTTGTCTTCGGGTCCGTGCCCATCACCGCGCCGCCCACGAGGTGGGTGGTCTGGTAGCGGCGCGAATCGAAATGCGCGCCGAACTCGCGCGTATAGACGTTGATGGCCTGCGGACCCATCGCCTCGGCGATCTTCTTCATCTGGCCCGTCACGTACTGCGCCATCTTGATGTCGTTGTCCTTCCAGTCGAAGGTCATGCGCAAAAGCGGCTGACCGTACGAGTCGCGATAGGTCGGATCGAGATCGAGGAACACATCGCGATACGACATGTTCGAGCCGTGCGCGTCCATGGAAACGGTGTGCGCGTAGTGGTCCTTCACAGCCTTCTTCCACTGCGAGCCCCAGTTGGGCGTGCCCGACGGCGTGGCGATGCCGCTGATCGGCTTGACGCCTGCCTGGTTCACCCAGAGCGGCGAGCCGCCGACAAAACCGAGCGGACCGTGGTCGAAGTTGTCGGCGTTGAAGTCGTCCACGGCCACGCCGTTGCCGCCCGCGCCGATGAACGGATTCGTGTAGGTGTCCTTGTCAAAGAACGCCGTGATGGTCGAAAGGTTCTGGTACGCGAAGTTGCGGCCGACCACGCCTTCGCCCGAAACCGGGTCATACGGCTTGCCGATGCCCGAAAGCAGCAACAGATGCACGTTGTGGTACTGGAACGCCGAAACGATCACGAGATCGGCAGGCTGAAACACTTCCTGGCCCGACGGATCGACATAGGTGACGCCGGTTGCGCGCTTTTTCGAATCGTCGAGTTCGACGCGCAGCACATGGCATTTCGCGCGCAGTTCGAAGTGCTTTTCCTGCTTGAGCGCGGGCAGGATATTCAGGTTCGGCGAGGCCTTCGAGTACATGTAGCACGCGTAGCCGCTGCAGTAACCGCAGAAGTTGCACGGCCCCATCTGCACGCCATACGGGTTCGTGTACGGACCCGAAGTATTGGCCGACGGCAGGCGGTACGGATGCAGGCCGAGCGATTTGGCTGCGTCGGAAAAGCGCTGGGCGGAATACGTATTCAGTTGCGCGGGCAACGGAAAATTGTCGCTGCGGCGCGCCTCGAACACATTGCCGTCGCCGACGACCTTGTCGCCCACCTTGTACGCCTGGCCCGAGGTGCCGAAGACTTTTTCCGCGAAGTCGAAATGCGGTTCCAGTTCGTCGTAGCTGACGCCGTAGTCCTGGATCGTCATGCCATCGGGGATGAACTTCTTGCCGTAGCGCTCTTCGTAATGGCTCTTCAGACGCAGCTCTTCCGGCGTGATGCGAAAGTGCACGCCCGACCAGTGCAGACCCGCGCCGCCCACGCCTTCGCCGGGCAGGAAGGCCGCGAGCTGGCGATAGGGCAGCGCCGTATCGGCCGCATTGTGGCGGATCGAAACGGTGGTCTTGGAGAGGTCGAGGAAGAGCTTCTTGCGGATGTTGTAGGTCAGCTCGTCGATGGTGTTCGGGTACGCGCCGTCCGGATAGGTGTCGCGATACTCGCCGCGCTCGAGCGCGACCACGGACAGACCCGCTTCCGTGAGTTCCTTCGACATGATTGCGCCGGTCCAGCCGAAGCCGACCACGACCGCGTCCACATGAGGTTTCTTGATCGCCATTACGTGCGCTCCCCGTTGATCGAAACCGGACCGTACGGGTAGGCCTTACCGTTCTGGTTCACGAAATCCATGAAGTCGGCGCGCGCGCCGGGAAAACCGATCATCTTCCACGCGGCCATGTCCTTGTTGCCGCCGTGGATCGGATCGCAGAAATAGCCTTCGCGCGTGTTCTGCAGCAACTGGCCGAAGAACACCTTGGCCGGCACGCCGTCGAGTTCGACCTTGCCCGCTTCGAGTGCGCCGAGCACGGCGTCACGCGTGCTGGCGTCGAGTGCGTCGAACTCCTTGCCGTACGCCTTCGAGCAGTACGCATTGACCGCCGCGATGCCGAGGCGATACAGATCGCGCGGCACCAGCTTCAGTTGATAGCCGAGTTCCGGAATGCCCTGCTGGAACGGACCCTGCATGTACCAGAGCGCGCCGTGCGCGTAAGGCGTATCCATCTGACGGTCGATGAATTCGGGCACGCCCGCGTCGAGCGCGCCGGGGCCTTCGGCATCGGCGGGAATCAGGCGGTCTACGGCCGCGCGCAGGAAGGTCCATTCGCGAGCGTCGAAGAAGCGGGGTTTGTATTCGGTCTGCGCGGACTGGCTGGTCGCGCCTGCGGGCTGGCTGCCGCTCTGCTGCGCCGTGCCGGAAGACGGCTGCGAGCCGCCTTCGCAGGCCGCGAGCGCGCCGCTTGCCGGAACGAGCACCACCGCCGTGCGCAGGAAACCCCGGCGTGACGTGAGAGGAGATTCGGACATGATTTGTGGATTCTGTATCAATTCGGCATGACCTGATCTGGCCGTGCCGTTCGCGGGGACCGGCTTGTAGCGTAGGCCGCTTTGCAAGCAATGGTAATTGGAACCGGTTCCATGATTATCGAGGAATTTTACAATAATCAATTTCAGTGAGGGGAGCGGGAGGGCGGGGAGAAGGGGTTGGGCGCAGAGGGTGGCTTCGGAAGGAGCGACTCTGGGTGTAGAGGTTTCTTATGAAAATCAGTGGCTTGAAGGGCTTGTGCTGCGCTGTTTCCAGCATCGCGCCGATGAAGAAAAATCAGTCGATGGCAAGTGACGCGATGCCGCTTTTGTTGCTTTTAGGGGAAGAGTGGCGGCGGCGGGTTGTCAGGAGGTGGGGGGATTTGTTATGCGGATATCCGTTTCTATTTATCTGATGAAAAACGCGCGCGTGACTGCATTACGGCGCTTCAGCGTTCGATGCGCTGCCAAGCCCTCTCCGAACAAACCCTAACAAATCCTAAA
Organism: Paraburkholderia sp.; assembly: GCF_035948235.1. Taxonomy (GTDB): domain Bacteria; phylum Pseudomonadota; class Gammaproteobacteria; order Burkholderiales; family Burkholderiaceae; genus Paraburkholderia. Next base: position 19,937 of record NZ_DASZJJ010000113.1, read on the forward strand.
GTTGTTTGACAACTAAACAAGGCCGGTGCTACTGTGCAGGGTATCGACAACCCTCCATCCCAGCACGAGGCCTCATGAACGTGTCCCCGATCGTCGAGAGCGAATTCGCTTCGACCGTGATGGCGGTGCCGCCCCTGGCACGCCGCCCCGATTTCTCGCTCGACGTTGAAGCCAACGGCAAGCTCATCCGTCACATGGAAGCGGGCGGCATCCGCACGCTGCTCTACGGTGGCAACGCCAACCTCTATCACGTCGCCGTTAGCGAATTCCGCGAACTGCTGGACATGCTGGCCGACCTGACCGCGCCCGAAACGCGCGTGATCCCGGCCATCGGCCCGGACTACGGCAAGATGCTCGATCAGGCCCGCATCCTCGCGCAGACGAAGTACCAGACGGCCATGGTGCTGCCGCTCGCCGGTTTCACCACGCCCGCTGGCGTGGAAACCGGCCTCACGCGCATCGCCGACGCCGCCGGCATTCCGCTCACGCTCTATATCAAGAGCGAGGACTATGTGGATGTCGACACGCTCGTGCGCCTGATCGACCGCGGCACGCTGATTGCCGTCAAGTACGCCATCGTGCGCGACGATCCGGCCAACGACCCGTATCTGCGCCGCCTGCTGCAAAGCGTGCCGGCTTCGAAGGTTGTTTCGGGCATGGGCGAGCGTCCTGCTCTGGTGCATGTGCGCGACTTCGGTCTGGCTGCGTGGACCACGGGTTCGGGCTGCATCGCCTCGCACACCATCATGGCGCTGCTCAAGGCCGCCAAGGAAGGCCGCGCCGACGAAGCGCAGCGTCTCTACGACGCCTTCATGCCGCTCGAAACGCTGCGCGACGACATTTCGCTGATCCGCGTGCTGCACGACGCCGTGACGCTGTCCGGCATCGCCGACATGGGCCCGATCCTGCCGCTGCTGTCGCAATCGCCGGCTGAAGCGCTGCCCGCCATCGGTGCAGCGGCGAAGGAACTGCTCGCGTTCGAGCAGTCGCTCGCCGCCGCGCACGCCTAAGTGCCGATTGAACTGAATTGAACGGAGCGAACATGCCTATCACTGGATCCATGCTGCTGGGCGCGCAGGCTGTGCGCGGCCAGGCGGGCGAGATGCGCGCTTTCGCGCCGGCGCTCGGCAAGGACATCGAGCCGTCGTTCGGCCTGGGCGGCAAGGCTGAAGTCACACGCGCCTGCGAACTCGCAGCGCAGGCCTTCGACGCCTTCCGCGCCGCGCCGCATGAAACCCGCGCGAAACTGCTCGAAGCGATCGCCGAGCGCATTCTCGGCATCGGCGACGAATTGATCGAGCGCGCGCATCTGGAATCGGCGCTGCCCAAGGCGCGTCTGGAAGGCGAGCGCGGCCGCACGGTTGGTCAACTGCGTCTGTTCGCGTCGCTGGTGCGCGATGGTCGCTGGTGCGGCGCGGTGCTGGATTCGGCGCTGCCGGACCGCAAGCCGCTGCCGCGTTCGGATCTGCGCGCGCAACGCATCGGCCTCGGTCCCGTAGCCGTGTTCGGCGCGAGCAACTTCCCGCTGGCGTTTTCGGTGGCGGGCGGCGATACGGCTTCGGCGCTGGCTGCCGGTTGTCCCGTAGTCGTGAAGGCGCATCTGGCGCATCCGGGCACCTCGGAACTCGTCGGGCGTGCGATCCAGCAGGCGGTCGCCGATGTCGGTCTGCCTGAGGGCGTGTTCTCGCTGGTCTTCGGCGGCGGCAACGAAACGGGCGAAGCGCTGGTCGCGCATCCGGCCATCAAGGCGGTGGGTTTCACGGGTTCGCGCCGCGGCGGCCTTGCGCTTGCGCACATCGCCTCACAACGCGCCGAGCCGATCCCCGTCTACGCCGAAATGAGCAGCATCAACCCGATGTTCGTGCTGCCGGCGGCGCTGGCCGCGCGCGGCGAGGCGCTCGCGCAGGGTTTCGTCGATTCGCTCACGATGGGCGTCGGTCAGTTCTGCACGAATCCGGGCCTCGTGCTCGCGATCGATTCGCCGGAACTTGACCGTTTCGTGCAGACCGCGAGCGCGGCACTCACGGGCAAGCCGTCGCAAAGCATGCTAACGGCCGGCATCGCCTCGGCGTATGAGGAAGCGGTGACGGCGCGCAAGTCGGCGCCGGGCGTCGAGCAACTGGCCGCAGGCACGCAGACGGACGCGCATTGCGCCGCGCTGCCGCTGCTGTTCAAGACCAGCGCGGAGCAGTTCCTCGCGCAGCACGCGTTGTCGGACGAGATCTTCGGGCCGACCTCGATCGTCGTGGCCTGCCGCGACGAAGCCGAACTTGCGCGCGTGGCTGAACAGCTCGAAGGCCAGCTCACGGCGACGCTTCACATCGACCGCGACGACTATGCGATGGCCGCGCGTCTGCTGC
>NZ_DASZJJ010000114.1:0-8329 GCF_035948235.1 Paraburkholderia sp.
CAAAGCCTTGAATTATAGCCGCAAACGCTCGCCTGGCCCGGGAATTGCCGGGACGGTGGAACGCAGGGCACCTGCGCGTAGTTGGGGACGGCTTGCGGCCGATCAAGTACTTTGGCTTGTTTTCAGGCGCACGACGCGATGAACGCGCCGTTGCCGCCTGGTCGCCATCGCGGTTCTAGCTGTTGCGCCGCCACGTCAGCCAGCGCTCGCGCCCCTCGAACACGGGCAGCGAGCCTTGCACGGCTTGATCGTCGATCAGCGTGAAATACGGCGTGAGCAGCGCGTCGAGTTCGGCGCGCGCGATGCCGAACGGCGGCCCCTTGGGCGTCTCGCCGATAAAGAAATATCCCGCCAGCAATGCGCCCGGCGCGAGCAGTTCCGCCATGCGGCGCGCGTAGTCCGCGCGTTGCGCCTTGGGCAGCGCGCACAGGAACGCGCGCTCGAAGATCCAGGCCGGCGTGAACGGCGGCGCGTAGGTGTAGAAGTCCGCCTGCTCCACCACGTCCGCATGTTCGCCCAGCGCCGCGCGGGCGTGCGCGACCGCCTGCGGCGCGAAGTCGATGGCGCGCACCGTGCGGCCGCGCTCTGCCAGCCAGCGCGCTTCCCAGCCGTTGCCGCAGCCGGGAATCAGCACAGCGGCGTCCGGGTGCGCCGTCGCGAATGCCTCGAAGGCCGGCAGCACGCCCGCCTGATCCCACGGCGTGAAGCCGCGCTCGAAGCGCTCGTCCCAGAACGCCGGGGCGGCGGGGTCGCGGCTTTCGAACTCCGGGGCCGAGTTCGGCGTTGAATTTTGCGTTTGATCCGGCCGTGCCGGAGGGGTCGGGTCGCTCATCGTCTCACTCCCATGTTCCGCACGGCGCGCTCTATGTCAGCCGCCGTATCCATAGGCCAGCGCCAGCCACACGCGCGCCGCCACCATGCCGACGCCCACCGCCACGCCAAACACCACGAGGCCCTGCAACAGTCGGTTGGTCTTGCGCTGCTCGGCAAGAATCTGGCGGATCGCCTCATCGTTGGCGTGGCCCGGCTCCTGCCGATGCAGCAGCGCCTGATGCACCAGACGCGGCAATTGCGGCAGCGTCTTGCTCCACTGCGGCGCCTCGATCTTGAGGCGCTCGAACCAGCCGCGCAAGCCAATCTGCTCGGTCATCCAGCGCTCCAGATACGGCTTGGCCGTCTTCCAGAGATCGAGTTCGGGATCGAGCGAGCGCCCCAGCCCTTCCACGTTGAGCATGGTCTTTTGCAGCAGCACGAGCTGCGGCTGGATTTCCACGTTAAAGCGACGCGAGGTCTGGAACAGGCGCAGCAGCACCTGGCCGAGCGAAATATCCTTGAGCGCGCGATCGAAGTACGGCTCGCAGACCGCGCGAATCGCGCTTTCCAGTTCCTCGACGCGCGTGGTGGGCGGCACCCAGCCCGACTCGATATGCAGCGTGGCGACGCGGTGATAGTCGCGCTTGAAGAAGGCGAGGAAGTTCTGCGCGAGGTAATTCTTGTCGAAGTCCGACAGCGCGCCGACGATGCCGAAATCCAGCGCGATATAGCGTCCGAAATGCGCAGGATCGAGGCTCACCTGGATATTGCCGGGGTGCATGTCGGCGTGAAAAAAACCGTCGCGGAACACCTGCGTGAAGAAGATTTCCACGCCTTCGCGCGCAAGCTTCGGAATATCGACGCCCGCTGCGCGCAGCCGGTCCACCTGGCTGATCGGCACGCCCACCATGCGCTCCATCACCAGCACGTTGGCGGTGCTGAACTCCCAGTACATCTCGGGCACCATCAGCAGATCGAGGCCCGCGAAATTGCGGCGCAGCTGGCTGCCGTTGGCGGCCTCGCGCATCAGGTCGAGTTCGCCGTGCAGATACTTGTCGAATTCGGCGACCACTTCGCGCGGCTTCAGGCGCTTGCCGTCGGCCCACAGGCGCTCGGCCCACACGGCGATATCGCGCAGCAGCAAGAGATCGGAATCGATCACCGGACGCATGTTCGGGCGCAGCACCTTCACCGCCACCGCCTTGCCCGCATGCTGCCCGGACTTCACCTTGGCGAAGTGCACCTGCGCGATCGAGGCGCTCGCCACCGGCACGCGCTCGAAGTCGTCGAACAGCACGTCGACGGGCGCGCCCAGCGATTTTTCGATGATGTCGATCGCCACCTGCGATTCGAACGGCGGCACCTGATCCTGGAGCTTGGCGAGTTCGTTGGCGATATCGAGCGGCAGCAGATCGCGCCGCGTCGACAGCACCTGGCCGAACTTCACGAAGATGGGGCCGAGGCTTTCGAGCGCGAGGCGCAGACGCACGCCCGGCGGTTGATCGAACTTGCGGCCAATCGTGGTGATGCGGAGCAGCAGTCTGACGCGCCGGTCATTGATCCGGCTCAACATCATTTCGTCGAGACCGAAGCGGATGACCGTAAAGAAAATCTTCAGGAAACGCAGAAAACGCATGTCTTAATTGCCTTGTAGCGGGCTCGGGCCGCGCGAGGCCGGGTTCTGGACCCCGCCCGCGCCGCGCGCTTGTGTTTTTTGTTCAAGGCGCTCGATGCGCTTTTCGACGCGCGCGAGCGCATCGCGCGCGCGGGACAGCTCGGTGTTGAAACTGTCGAGCTCGGCGTGCCGAACGAGCTGCGGCTGTTCGTCGAGCAGATACTCGGTGACGGAGCCCAACACGTTGCGGCCGGTGCGCAGCGCCTGCTGGTGCGCGGCGCGCGCGAACGACGCGATGCGCGAGGCCGGCGCGTCGCCGATCAGCTTCGCGAGATCCTCTTCGGGCTCCCAGCGCAGGTGTTCGGCAAGCTTGCCGATGATCTGCGCGAATTCGGCGTCGCCCTCGATCTTGACGTGCTTCATGACGGCGGACTGGCCGCCCTGCACATACGACGAGAGCGCGCCCGCAGGCAGCGAAAGCGCGACGTCGGCGTGGCCCGCATCCTGTTCATCGACCGCGGCAAGATAGCCGTCGGGCTGCACGAGCAAGGTCAAAACAACGGGCGGACAGGACAGACGCGCGGTCTTGCCTGCGTAAGGAGCGAGTCGGTCGCGGGCCCACGATTCGCGGGCGAGCAGGTGATTGACAGCGGCGGCGAAGGGCTTGGCGGCGAGGGTCATCGGCGTGGAAATAAAAAAACCCGCGCGGGCGTCGAGCTCACGCGGGTTCCTATTGTAGCGTTCGAGGCGCAAGGCCGCGCCGCAGCAGGGCGGCGGCTATTTCGTCGCGCCGCCCGGCACGCTCATGCGCTTAATGCGACTCCACCTGCTGGATGCCCGCGAGCAGCCAGCCCTCGCCCGTCGTGCGCGACTTCGACAGATTCCAGATCTCGACGAACGGTTCTGCGGCCGCGCCCGCTTCTTCACGGATCAGGCCGGTGAAGCGCACGCTCGCCAGATATTCGTTGCCGCGCTCTTCGACCGCCAAAAGATCGGCGTTGAGCTGCACAACGTCGGTCTGATTGCTCTGCGCGCCACGATTCGCGAGGTCGACGCGGACTTCGGCGAACATTTCGGGCGTGGTGAATTCGCGGATGTCCTCGATATTGCCCACGTCCCACGCGGCCTGCAGACGCACGAAGTAAACCTTGGCGTTACGCAGGAACGATTCGGTGTCGAAGCCAGCCGGAATGTCAGCAGCGGGGTTGATCTGCGGCGTGGTGAGCGGCTGCGCTTCGGGCGCGAGGTACTGGCCCGTGGGCGGCGCCGTGTAGCGCGGCTCCTGCGGCCGATAGCCACCCGCCTGGTTCGGCGTCGCCCCACCCGTTTGATACGCGGGCTGCGCGTCGCGGCGGCGGCTCATGAACTTGCGGATCAGCCAGATGGCCACGAAGGCGATCAGCGCGATCACGATCATGTTCGCCATCATGCCGGCGAACGCTTCACCCAGACCGAAGTGCGAGAGCAGCGCGGCGATGCCCAGACCCGCCGCGAGACCGGCAATCGGCCCAAGCCAGCGGTTGCGCGCCGGTGCGGGCGCGGGCGTCGGCGCGGCTGCGCCGGGAGCGCGCTGCGCGCCGGCTTGCTGCGTCGGGCTCGGTTGTGCGGGCGGCGGCGTGGTGCTGCGCTGCGACGCCACCGACGACTGTTTGCCGAAGCTGCGTCCGCCACCCATGCGTTTTGCTTCAGCGTCGAGCGAAGCCATGCTACCGGCGACGATCGCACCGATCACCGCAAAGGTGCCGATCCGCCTTGCCCAAGACATTGAAAGCTTTTTGGAAGCATTGTTACGAGTCTCAGACATGGCGAAATTTCCTTTAAAGACAGAGATTTAGGAACATTAGTACTTTGTCCCGACATGTAAGGCTACCACGCCAGCTGACAAATTGTAATATTTGACGGCATCGAGGCCGACTTGTTCCATCATCGTCTTGAGTGTTTCCTGGTCCGGATGCATGCGGATCGACTCCGCCAGGTACTGGTAACTGTCCGCATCCTGGGCGAAACGCTTGCCCAGCCACGGCAGCACCTTGAACGAGTACACGTCGTACGCCTTCTTGAGCGGCTCCCAGACCTTCGAGAATTCGAGCACCATCACGCGGCCGCCTGGCTTGATCACGCGGCGCATTTCCGCCAGCGCGCGATCCTTGTGGGTCATGTTGCGCAGACCGAAGGCCACCGTCACCAGGTCGAAGTAGTTATCCGGGAACGGAATCTTCTCGGCGTCGCACAGCAGCGCGGGCGTGATCACGCCTTTATCGATGAGTCGGTCGCGGCCCACGCGCAGCATCGATTCGTTGATGTCGGTGTGCCAGACCTCGCCGGTCGGGCCTGCCTTCTTCGCGAACGCCATCGAGAGATCACCCGTGCCGCCCGCGATATCGAGCACCTTCGCGCCGGGGCGGATGTTCGCCTGCGCGATCGTGAACGCCTTCCAGGCGCGGTGCAGCCCGCCCGACATCAGGTCGTTCATCAGGTCGTAGTTCGAGGCGACCGAGTGGAACACACCGGCCACCTTCTTCGCCTTGTCCTGTTCGTCGACTGTCTGATAGCCGAAGTGGGTTTTGCTCATCGCGCTCGTCCTTTCGCGGGTCTTGACCCGGATCGTGTCCGGATCTTTTAGATGGAGTGCGCCGCGCCCCTCGCGCGGCGGCTGGATCGTAACAGGAAGCGTCAGTGGCAGTGGCCGTGCGCGGCAGGCGCAGGGTTCATCGGCGCATCGCGCTCGACGCCCGCTGCCTTGAGCCTGGCGAAATAGTCTGCCCAGAGCGCGTCCTGACGCGTCGCCAGCTCGTAGAGCTGGTCCCAGGAGTAGATGCCGGTGTTGTGGCCATCGGAGAAAGTGGGCTGCAGCGCGTAGTGGCCGACGCCTTCGAGCGCCGTGATCGTCACTTCGCGCTTGCCGGTCTGCAGCGTTTCCTGGCCAGGGCCGTGGCCACGCACCTCGGCCGAGGGCGAATAGACGCGCATCAGTTCGAACGGAATGCGATAGCTCTCGCCGTTCGCATATTGCAGTTCGAGCACACGCGACAGCGCGTGCACCACGACGCCGGTCGGAATCGGCGTATCGGATTTCAGTCCACTCATGTTTGTCCCTGATCGACTATTGCGTCGAACCTTGCGAGCCTCGAATGCGCCGCGTGCCCGGGCTACACACTCAGGAACGCGCACGAACGGCTGCTTCGCCGCTTCACGCGCGTTCGCTCAATCCTGCTGCGTCTGCCCTGCCGCACCCGCGGCGCCCATTTCCTGACGCACCGCCTCGCGCAGCAGCGTGGCCTGCGCGCGGCGCTGCCCGAGCATCGCTTCGGACACCGTACGCTGGCGCGGCGACCATACCGACATCGGGAAATGCGCGTCATTCGTGAAGCGCGGAATCACGTGCCAATGCACATGCGGCACCTGATTGCCGAGACTCGCCAGGTTCACCTTCGACGGCTGCATGATGCGGCGCAGCGCCCGCTCGACCGCATAAACGGCGCGCATAAGGTGTTCCCGGTCGGCATCGGCGAGATCCGAGAACTCGGCGACATGCGTATTCCAGATCACGCGGCAAAAGCCGGGATATTCGGCTTCAGCGGTCGCGAGAACGATGCGCATACGCTCGTCTTCCCACAGCACTTCACCGCCTTCCTCATTACAGAATACGCATCCCATCGTCGTCCTCGAACCCGTGTTACGGAAAAATTGGCGCTGACATTAGACCAGCACGCGCTCGATTCCGCCATTGTTCGCATGGCTCACGTAGTCGGCCATCCAGTTCTCGCCGAGCACGTGACGGGCGATTTCCACCACGATGTAATCGGCTTCGACATTGGCGTCCTCGTTGTAACGCGACAGACCCTGGAGGCACGACGGGCACGACGTCAGGATCTTCACGTCCTGCGCCTTGCCCTGGCCGCCCGCTTCCTGCTGGGTGGCGGGCTGCACGCCGTTCGCACCGTTGCCGATGATCGGAATGTCGCGCAGCTTGGCCGCGCCCTTGCGGATTTCCTCTTCCTTGCGGAAACGCACCTGGGTCGAAATGTCCGGACGCGTCACCGCGAGCGTGCCCGACTCGCCGCAGCAACGATCGTTCTTTTCGATCTTGTAGCCGTCTTTTTCCGAACCCATCAGTTCGTTGACGAGTTTGACCGGGTCCATCGTCTTGATCGGCGTATGGCACGGATCGTGGTACATGTAGCGCGTACCGCTCACGCCATCGAGCTTGATGCCCTTTTCCAGCAGGAACTCGTGGATGTCGATAATGCGGCAGCCCGGGAAAATCTTGTCGAATTCATAACCGGCCAACTGGTCGTAACACGTCCCGCACGACACCACCACGGTCTTGATATCGAGGTAGTTGAGCGTGTTGGCGACGCGGTGGAACAGCACGCGGTTGTCGGTGACGATCTTCTCGGCCTTGTCGAACTGACCCGAGCCGCGCTGCGGATAACCGCAGCACAGATAGCCCGGCGGCAGCACGGTCTGCACGCCCGCTTCCCAGAGCATTGCCTGGGTCGCCAGACCCACCTGCGAGAACAGACGCTCCGAACCGCAGCCCGGGAAATAGAACACCGCTTCCGAATCCACACTCGTAGTCTTCGGATTGCGAATGATCGGCACGATCTTGTTGTCTTCGATGTCGAGCAGCGCGCGCGCCGTCTTCTTCGGCAGGTTGCCCGGCATCTTCTTGTTGACGAAGTGGATCACCTGCTCGACCACCGGCGCGCGGCCCGTCGATGCGGGCGGATGCGCCGTCTGCTTCTTGACGAACTTCTTGAGCACGTCGTTGCCCAGGCGCTGCGCCTTGTAGCCCACGCCCATCATCGCGGTACGCGCCAGATTGATGGTCTGCGGATTGGTGGCGTTGAGGAAGAACATGCCCGCCGCGTTGCCGGCGTTGAACTTCTTCTTGCCCATCTTGCGCAGCAGATTGCGCATGTTCATCGTCACGTCGCCGAAGTCGATCTTGACCGGGCACGGCGTCACGCACTTGTGGCAGACCGTGCAGTGGTCGGCCACGTCGTTGAACTCGTCCCAGTGCTTGATCGACACGCCGCGGCGCGTCTGCTCTTCGTACAGGAAGGCTTCGACCAGCAAGGACGTGGCGAGAATCTTGTTGCGCGGGCTGTACAGCAGGTTCGCGCGCGGCACGTGCGTGGCGCACACCGGCTTGCACTTGCCGCAGCGCAGGCAGTCCTTGACCGACTCGGCAATCGCGCCAATGTCGGATTGCTGCATGATCAGCGACTCGTAGCCCATCAGGCCGAACGACGGCGTGTAGGCGTTGCGCAGATCCGCGCCTTCGAGCAGCTTGCCCTTGTTGAAGCGCCCTTCCGGATCGACGCGCTGCTTGTAGGCGCGGAATTCGGAGATTTCGTCTTCGGTGAGGAATTCGAGCTTGGTGATGCCGATGCCGTGCTCGCCCGAAATCACGCCGTCGAGCGAACGCGCCAGCTTCATGATGCGCGCAACCGCGTGGTGCGCGTCCTGCAGCATCTCGTAGTTGTCCGAGTTGACCGGCAGGTTGGTGTGCACGTTGCCGTCGCCGGCGTGCATGTGGAGCGCAACGAACACGCGTCCGCGCAACACCTTCTTGTGGATCGCCTGGGCTTCGTCGAGGATCGGCTTGAACGCGCCGCCATTGAAGATCTGGCGCAGTTCGGCGCGGATTTCCTGCTTCCACGAGATGCGCACCGTGCGGTCCTGCGTCACGTCGAAAACCGTGACGCCCGATTGCACATCGACGCGATCGGCGAACTTCTCCGCCAGCGCTTCATAGCCCAGTTGCACGAGGTAGTGCTGCGCCTCGCGCAACGACATGTCGAGCTTCTCGCCCACGAAGGTCCAGCGCTCGCGCACGCGCTTGAGCAGGTCGAGCGCCTGCTGCACGCGGTCTTCGAGCAGTTCCGCGCTGGG
>NZ_DASZJJ010000115.1:0-70304 GCF_035948235.1 Paraburkholderia sp.
GCCTTCATCGCGACGCGGGAAGCGACGTTCACCGCCATCCTCACGCGGACCGAACGAACGGCGTTCGCCACCTTCGTCGCGACGCGGGAAGCGGCGTTCACCACCATCTTCACGCGGACCGAACGAACGACGCTCGCCACCTTCGTCACGGCGCGGGAAGCGACGTTCACCGCCATCTTCACGCGGACCGAACGAACGACGTTCGCCACCTTCATCGCGGCGCGGAGGACGGCTGCCACCGCCATCTTCGCGAGCACGGAACGGACGGCGTTCGCCGCCTTCATCGCGACGCGGGAAGCGACGCTCACCACCATCTTCACGCGGCCCAAACGAACGACGCTCGCCACCTTCGTCACGACGCGGGAAGCGACGTTCACCGCCATCCTCACGCGGCCCAAACGAGCGACGCTCACCACCTTCATCGCGGCGCGGAGGACGACGATCGCCGCCATCTTCGCGCGCGCGGAATGGACGGCGTTCGCCACCCTCGTCACGGCGCGCAAAGCCGCGTTCGCCGCCACCTTCGCGCGACATCGGCTTGCCGGGGCGTGCGGGCTTACCGCCCGCGGGTTTCCCGGCCGCCGGCCGCGCGTCAGCGGGCCGCGCTTCAGCCGGCCGCACCGGTTTGCGGGCGGTCGTGCTGCCGCGTCGGACGGGGGAGCGCTCCGGGGTGGTCGGGCGCGGGTGTTTGGCTGTGAGTTTGGCTCGCATGATTCAGGTAATTCGCTATGACTTTCACACTGCTATCGCGCGCAGCAGTTCGGTTTCGACCCGGATCTGCAGACGGTTGTCGGAGAGTCCCGAACCGTCCAGCAGAAAGACGTCCTCGACGCGCTCGCCGAGCGTGTTGATCCGCGCCGCATGGACGCCGACCCGGTGCTCGGCCAGCACGCGCGCGATCGAATAAAGAAGGCCCGGCCGGTCGTTGGCCGACACGGACAGGATGTAATACTGGCCGCGTTCGTCGGCCCGCAGGTCGACACGCGGCGTCACCGGGAAGGTGCGCGACAGTCGCGAGAGCCGTCCCTTCGACGGTTCCGGCAGCACGTGGCTTTCGGCCGCGAGGCGCTCGGCGAGCTCCTGCTCGACCAGGTTCGCGATGTCGCGGTAATGCACGTCGCCCTCGGTGTGGGCGACGATGAAATTGTCGAGCGCATAGCCGTGCCGCGTCGTGCTCACGCGCGCATCGAGCACGGACAGGCCGCTGCGGTCGAAGTACGCGCACATCGTCGCGAACAGATCGGCGCGATCCTTCGCGTAGACCAGCACCTGCAGCGCTTCGCCGATCGGCGAGGGACGTGCACGCACAACGGGCGAAGGCGTTTCGACGTGGCGGTAGAGTACGCGCGTCTGCCAGGCAATATCGGCGGCGTCGTGACGCAGGAAATAGCCGACGTCGAGCTTGTCCCAGAGCGCGAAATGCGCATGTTCCGGCACGGTTTCGAGGCGCAGCAGCGCGAGCGCCAGTTCCTGGCGCGTCTTGAGTTCCGAATGCGTGTCGGGCCGCGCGCCGCCGAGCACCGCCAGCGTCGATCGATAGAGATCTTCGAGCAGCTTGCCCTTCCAGTTGTTCCAGACCTTCGGGCTGGTGCCGCGAATGTCGGCCACCGTCAGCAGGTAGAGCGCCGAAAGACGTCGCTCCGAGCCCACCATATCGGCGAAACGCTTCACCACTTCGGGGTCGCTCGTGTCCTGCTTTTGCGCGACCTGGCTCATGGTCAGATGCTGTTGGACGAGCCAGACGATCAGGTCGGCGTCCTCGCCTTCGATGCCGTGCTCGCGGCAGAAGCGCCGCGCGTCGGCCATGCCCAGCTGCGAATGGTCGCCGCCGCGTCCTTTGGCGATGTCGTGAAAGAGCGCCGCCACGTAGAGCACCCAGGGCCGCTCGAAATTGGCGATCAACTGGCTGCAGAACGGATATTCATGCGCGTGTTCCGCCACGGCGAAGCGGCGGATGTTACGCAGCACCATCAGGATGTGCTGATCGACCGTGTAGACGTGATAGAGGTCGTGCTGCATCTGGCCGACGATGCGCCGGAAGTTCAGCAGGTAGCGCCCAAGCACGCTCGTCTGGTTCATCAGCCGCATGGCGTGGGTGATGCCGGCCGGCTGCTTGAGGATTTCCATGAACAGGCGGCGGTTTTCCGGATCGCGCCGCCAGTGCAGGTCCATCTTTTCGCGCGCGTTATAGAGCGCGCGCATGGTGCGCGCCGACAGTCCCTTCACGCCTGGCACCTGTTCGTAGAGCAGGAAAGCTTCGAGGATCGTGTGCGGTTCTCGCTCGAACACATCGTCGGACACGATTTCGATCATGCCTTGCTTTTCGACGAAGTGGTCCGACAGGGTCCGCGTGATGCCGCTCGTGCTCGGGAAGAGCTGCGCTTCGATGTTCTGGATCAGGATGCTGGCGAGCTGGGTCACTGCCTTGGCGGCCCAGTAATAGCGTCGCATCAACTGTTCGCTTGCGCGCCGCGCGCTGCTGGCCTTGAAGCCGAAGCTTTCGGCAACGGGCGTTTGCAGGTCGAACACCAGAATGTCCTGACGGCGTCCGGCGATCACATGCAGGCGCGCGCGCAGTGCCTTGAGGAACGCTTCGTTGCGGCGCAGTTCGCGGGCTTCGCGCGTCGTGATCAGGCCGCGCTGGTCGAGTTCCTTCCAGCTGCTGCCGAAGGCCGCGGCTTCCGTGATCCACAGGATCAGTTGCAGGTCGCGCAGTCCGCCGGGGCTTTCCTTGACGTTCGGCTCCAGCGCGTAGGGCGTGTCCTGGAAGCGCGCGTGGCGCTGGCGCATTTCCAGCACCTTCGCCTGGAAAAAAGCGCGCGGGTCCATGGCGTCGCGGTAACGCTGGGCGAAGTCGCCGAACAAGGTGGTGCTGCCGGTGATGCGGCGCGCCTCGAGCAGCGACGTTCGCACCGTCACGTCGTTGGCCGCTTCCTCCAGACATTGCGAAACACTGCGCACGCTGCTGCCGATTTCCAGCCCGAGATCCCAGGCCAGACCGATAAAACGTTCGATGCGCGCTTCGAGCGGTGCGAGGGCTTCGTCGTCGGGCAGCAGCACGAGGATGTCGACGTCGGAAAAGGGCGCGAGTTCGCCGCGGCCGAAGCCGCCTACGGCCACCAGCGCCAGCGACGCCGGCAATTCGCACAGGCTCCAGGCGCGACGCAGCATCTCATCGGTGGTGCGCGCGAGGGCGTGCATCAGCGAATCGACATTGGACGCGCTCTTGAAACGCTCGAGCAACTCGGCCTTGGCGGCCTTGTAGTCGGACTTCAGCGACGACGTATCGGGTGCGGCGACGGCGAGAACGCTCATGGTCTGGTGGTGGCGCGGTTGGTCGGGCGAGGTGCCGTGCGTGCGGCGGAGTTCGTGGGGCAAGCCGGACGGACTGGGGTGAGGCTCGTTCAGCCGGGCCTGGTCGGCTTGCCCGGATTTATGCGGCCTTTGGCCGTGTCATGCCGTTGGTGCTGGTCGTGCGGGTGATGCCGTGTTTGGTGCGTATGTGCTGCTGTTGCAGGCTTCCCGCGTGTGGCGGGAGCCGTGCGCTGCCGCCCGGCCGGAATGAAGCGGCGAGCGGCAGTGACTGGCTTTGCTGCCCAGTTCAGGCCGTGGCGCTTGCCGCCTGCGCGACGATCGCCGGTTTGGCGGGCGTGCCCGCCGAAACCGTCAGCACTTCGTAGCCGGTTTCAGTCACGAGCACGGTGTGCTCCCACTGCGCCGACAGGCTGCGGTCCTTGGTCTTGACGGTCCACTGGTCCGGCATCGTGCGGATGTCGCGGCGGCCCGCGTTGATCATCGGCTCGATGGTGAAGATCATGCCGGGCAGCAGTTCCACGCCGGTGCCGGCGCGGCCGTAATGGAGCACCTGCGGCTCGTCGTGGAATACCGTGCCGATGCCGTGGCCGCAGTATTCGCGCACGACGCTATAACCTTGCGCTTCCGCGTAACGCTGGATCGCATGGCCGATATCGCCCAGATGGCCACCGGGGCGAACCTGGTCGATGCCGAGCCACATGCATTCGTAGGTGGTCTGCACGAGGCGCTTCGCGAGAATCGAACCCTCGCCGACGATAAACATGCGGCTTGTGTCGCCGAAGTAGCCGTCCTTGATGACCGTGACGTCGATATTGAGCGTGTCGCCGTTCTTCAGCGCCTTGTCGCCCGGAATACCGTGACAGATCACATCGTTGACCGAGGTGCAGATTGCCTTCGGGTAGGGCGGGTAGCCAGGCGGCTGGTAATTCAGCGGCGCGGGCACCGTGCCCTGCACGTTGGTCATGTATTCGTGACAGAGCCGGTCGATTTCGCCGGTCGTGACGCCCGCCACCACAAAGGGCGTAATGTAATCGAGCACCTCGCTCGCCAGTCGGCAGGCGACGCGCATTTGCGCGATGTCGTGTTCGGTCTTGATCGAAATGGCCATGGTATGCGCCCGAAAATGCAGTCGAATATCGAATTATCGCACCTAATCACTATGGTCGCTGGCTTTTGAGAATGCGCTATGCTGCCGGCGGCCTGATTCCGCAATCGTCGATACATCGACCGGTCGGTATGGCCCGAGGGTAATAGCCGTCTTGAGGCATGCACAATTTGCGTGCTATACTCTTCGGCTAAGTCGCTCCCGTCCGTTCGAATCTGTCAGGATCAATCGGCCAAGGCAACTTAGGTAGTGCAATTTGAAATCGCAAGCCGGTGCACCCAGGGTGTCGCGGCGTCAGTCCCGAAAGCGGGGCGGCGCTCCGATACGGCAGCCGGCTTAAGAACCCAACCCTCGCGGAGAATCAAACATGGCAGTTACCATGCGCCAAATGCTGGAAGCAGGTGTCCACTTCGGTCACCAGACGCGCTTCTGGAACCCGAAGATGGCCCCCTTCATCTTCGGTCATCGCAACAAGATTCACATCATCAACCTCGAAAAGACGCTGCCGATGTACAACGACGCACTGAAGTACGTGCGTCAACTGGCATCGAACCGTGGCACGATTCTGTTCGTCGGCACGAAGCGTCAATCGCGTGACACGATCGCTGAAGAAGCAAACCGCGCAGGTATGCCGTTCGTGAACGCACGCTGGCTCGGCGGCATGCTGACCAACTTCAAGACGCTGAAGGTTTCGATCAAGCGCCTGAAGGACATGGAAGCAGCAGTTGAGGCAGGCGAACTCGAAAAGATGAGCAAGAAGGAAGCGCTCCTGTTCGAACGCGAAATCGCCAAGCTGCAAAAGTCGATCGGCGGCGTGAAGGACATGGGCGGCATTCCGGACGCAATCTTCGTGGTTGACGTCGGCTACCACAAGATCGCTGTGACGGAAGCCAACAAGCTGGGCATCCCCGTTATCGCTGTGGTCGACACGAACCACTCGCCGGAAGGCATCGACTACGTCATCCCGGGTAACGACGACGCCAGCAAGGCTGTCGCGCTGTACACGCAAGGCGTGGCGGACGCGATCCTCGAAGGCCGCGCGAACTCGGTGAACGAAGTGGTCGCAGCTGCACGCGGCAACGACGGCGACGACGAGTTCGTCGAGGTCAACCCGGAGGCGTAAGCTGCCCCCGTGTCCGGCAAAAAAAGGGGGCTTTCCATAGGCCCCTTTTTTTTAAGCCGTGGCATTCGACGCCGCGTCATATGGGCGGCACCGTAGTCCTGTAGAAGCAGCTGTAAAAAAGCGTTTCAGCACGGGCAATAACGGAAACGAATTCCTGCCGGGCGCATCGAAGCATGCGTCTGGCGCGTACCAGACAGACTCAAGGAGCGAATGATGGCGGCAATTACCGCAAGCATGGTGGCAGAACTGCGCGCGAAGACCGATGCGCCGATGATGGAATGCAAGAAGGCGCTGACGGAAGCCGACGGCGACCTGGCACGCGCTGAAGAACTCCTGCGCGTCAAGCTCGGCAACAAGGCGAGCAAGGCTGCATCGCGCGTCACGGCTGAAGGCGTGATCGCTTCGTTCATCGGCGGCAACGCTGGCGCCGTGGTCGAACTGAACTGCGAAACCGACTTCGTTGCGAAGAACGACGACTTCCTCGCATTCTCGAACACGGTGGCCGAACTGGTCGCTACGCAAAACCCCGCTGACGTCGCGGCTCTCTCGGCTCTGCCGCTGGAAGGCTCGACGGTCGACGCAGTGCGTCTGGCACTGGTCGGCAAGATCGGCGAAAACGTCTCGATCCGCCGCTTCGCGCGTTTCGAAACCGCTAACAAGCTGGCTGCGTACCTGCACGGCACGCGTATCGGCGTGCTGGTCGAGTACACGGGCGCTGAAGAGCAAGTGGGCAAGGACGTCGCGATGCACATCGCCGCGATGAAGCCGGTCTCGCTGTCGTCGGACGACGTGCCGGCCGAGCTGATCGCCAAGGAGCGCAGCATCGCTGAGCAGAAGGCTGCTGAATCGGGCAAGCCGGCTGAAATCGTCGCCAAGATGGTTGACGGTTCGGTCCAGAAGTACCTGAAGGAAGTCTCGCTGCTGAACCAGCCGTTCGTTAAGAACGACAAGCAGACGATCGAACAGATGCTGAAGGCTGCTAACAGCTCGGTGCAGAAGTTCGCGCTGTTCGTCGTTGGCGAAGGCATTGAGAAGCGTCAAGACGACTTCGCAGCCGAAGTGGCCGCACAAGTCGCTGCTGCAAAGCAGCAATAAGGCCGCGCAAGCCTTAAAGCAGCAAACGCCGCTTAAACAACGGCACGCTTCAAGGCAGTAAAAGTCTGACCGCAGTACCGTAGCAAGCCGCGGCGGCGTTTCACCGCCGCGGTGGGCAGCGTAGCGACGCCCGAATAGCGACGCCGGGCATGGCGGCCATCCGCCGTGCCCCGTGGCGCAAATCTTCGCTATTTCTGGTGGCGCTTGCCCCAAGCCGTATTTCACCCCTACAGTTTCAAGTTATTGCCCTTTGCGCGCGATCCTGGATACCTCCATGCCCACACCCGCCTATAAACGCGTCCTGCTCAAACTTTCCGGCGAAGCCCTGATGGGCGATGATGCCTTCGGCATCAATCGCGCCACGATCGAACGTATGGTGGCGGACGTGGCCGAGGTCGTGCGTCTGGGCACCCAGCTCGCAGTCGTGATCGGCGGCGGCAATATTTTCCGCGGTGTCGCGGGCGGCGCGGCCGGTATGGACCGCGCAACCGCCGACTACATGGGTATGCTCGCGACCATGATGAACGCGCTCGCGCTGCAGGACGCCATGCGTCACGCCGGCATCGAAGCACGCGTGCAGTCCGCGCTGCGTATGGACCAGGTGGTCGAGCCGTACATCCGCCCGCGCGCGATCCGTCAGCTCGAAGAAGGCAAGGTCGTGATTTTCGCGGCCGGCACGGGCAACCCGTTCTTCACCACCGATACCGCCGCTGCGCTGCGCGGCGCGGAAGTGGGCGCGGAAGTGGTGCTCAAGGCCACCAAGGTGGACGGCGTCTACTCGGCCGACCCCAAGAAGGACCCGACGGCCACCCGTTACTCGACGATCAGCTTCGACGAGGCAATCGGCCGCAATCTGCAGGTGATGGACGCCACGGCCTTCGCGCTGTGCCGCGACCAGAAGCTGCCGATCCGGGTTTTTTCGATCGTCAAGCCCGGTGCGCTCAAGCGCATCATTCAGGGCGAAGACGAAGGCACGCTCGTCCACGTGTAAACTCTCGTCTCACACGAGATCGATCTCGGGCCGCGCCGCCCATTATGCGCGCTGGCGGGCCCGTACCGTAATGAAGATTCGGAGGTATCAAAATGGCTGTGGCTGACATCAAGAAGGGCGCCGAGCAGAAAATGCAGCGCTCGATCGACGCGTTCAAGGGCGATCTGGCGAAGATCCGCACGGGCCGCGCACACACGGGTCTGCTCGACCACATCCAGGTCGACTACTACGGTTCGCCCGTGCCCATCTCGCAGGTCGCCAACATGACGCTGGTCGACGCCCGCACGATCGGCGTCACGGCGTGGGAAAAGAAGATGGTGCCGGTGATCGAAAAGGCCATCCGCGAGTCGGATCTGGGTCTGAACCCGGCCACGCACGGCGATCTGATCCGCGTGCCGATGCCCGCACTGACCGAAGAGCGCCGCAAGGAACTCACCAAGGTCGTCAAGAACGAAGGCGAAACGGCCAAGGTTGCCGTGCGTAACCTGCGTCGCGACGCCAACGAGCAACTCAAGAAGCTCGTCAAGGACAAGGAAATTTCGGAAGACGACGAGCGCCGCGGCAGCGACGACGTCCAGAAGCTGACGGACCGCTTCGTGACCGAAATCGACAAGCTCGTCCAGACGAAGGAAGCGGAAATCATGACGGTGTGAGGCCGCAAGGCTTCCAGATCCGCCAGGTTTCCCTTTCCTTATTGCAGTTTTAGTCCGACGGCCATGACCTATACCAGCTCAACCGTTCACGTGCCCGACGTGGCGGCCGTGCCGCGCCACATCGCGATCATCATGGACGGCAACGGCCGTTGGGCAACGCAGCGCCGCTTGCCGCGCGTCGCAGGCCATACGCGCGGCGTGGACGCCGTGCGTTCGGTCGTCGAGGCGTGCGTTGCGCGTGGCGTCGAATTCGTCACGCTGTTCGCCTTCAGTTCCGAGAACTGGCGGCGTCCCACCGACGAAGTCTCCTTCCTGATGCGCCTGTTCGTCACCGCGCTCGAGCGCGAAGTGGCGCGCCTGCACGCCAACGGCATTCGCCTGCGCGTCGTGGGCGATCTGTCGATGTTCAACGAGCGCATCCAGGACCTGATTCGCCGCGCGGAAACCAAGACCGCGCGCAACACCCGCCTCACGCTGACCATCGCCGCAAATTACGGCGGGCGCTGGGACATCATGCAGGCCACCCGCAAGCTGGTGGAGGCGTCGGTGGCGGCAGGCGAGGCGGTGCCGGTGACCGAAGACACGGTCAGCCAGTATCTCGCCATGAACTACGCGCCGGAGCCGGATCTCTTCATCCGCACTGGCGGAGAGCAGCGTGTGAGCAATTTCTTGCTCTGGCAGCTCGCTTACGCAGAATTTTATTTCACCGACACGTATTGGCCGGACTTCGATGCCGACGCGCTCAACCGCGCGATCGCGTCCTACGCCGATCGTGAGCGCCGCTTCGGCCGTACGAGCGCCCAGCTCGTTACCCAAAACCAGAACGCCGACTCGCTTTCATGCTAAAGACCCGTGTCATCACGGCGATCGTCCTGCTGGCCGTCTTCCTGCCGGTAACGCTGTTCGCCCCGGTGGCCGCCTTTGGCGCGCTGATCGGCCTCGTGGTGGTGTTCGCCGCGTGGGAATGGGCGCGCCTGCTCAAGGCCGGCAAGCTCGGCTCGATCGTCTATGCGGCCATCGCCGCCGTTCTCGTCTTCGCCAGTACCCGGCTTGAATCGGCGCGGCCGCTCTATCAGGCCGCCGGCATTTTCTGGCTGGTCGCCGGCCCTTATGTGCTGGTGCGCAAGCCGGTGCTCGCCGCGGGCGCCTGGCGCGTCTTCCTGCTGGCCGCCGGTTTCGTCATCTTCGCCGCCTGCTGGCATGCGCTCGTTGGCGCCCGCGCGCTTGGCGTGAGCTTCGTGCTTTCGCTGCTGCTGGTCGTCTGGCTGGCCGATATCGGCGCATACTTCTCGGGCAAGGCATTCGGAAAGCATAAGCTGGCTCCCTCGATCAGCCCCGGCAAGACCTGGGAAGGCGCAGTGGGTGGCTGGGCCGCCGTGATGGTCGTGTCGGTTGTCGCGCTCGTGCTGAACGCGTTCGAGCCCACTTTGTATTCGGCGCTGGCCGCCCAGCTGGGTGTCGGCCGTGCGCTCTTCGTGCTTACGGTGCTGGTCGCGTTCAGCGTGGTTGGCGATCTGTTCGAGTCGATGCTCAAGCGTCAGGCTGGCGTGAAGGATTCGAGCGGCCTGCTGCCCGGTCACGGCGGGGTCCTCGACCGCATCGACGCGCTGTTGCCGGTGTTGCCGCTGGCCATGTTGCTGCTCGGCTAACGCCGCAAGCGCCCGGTTAGAGAAATGAAAATGCAAAAACGACTCACCCTGCTCGGTTCCACGGGCTCGATCGGAGACAGCACGCTTGACGTGGTCGCACGTCATCCGGATCGCTTCTCCGTCTACGCGCTCACGGCGCACCGCAACGGCGACAAGCTCGTCGATCAATGTCTGCGTTTCACGCCCGAAGTGGCCGTGGTCGGCGACGCCGCAACGGCTGCCGAAGTCGAGCGTAAGCTGCGCGCGGCCGGTTCGAAGACCGTCGTGACCTACGGTCCGCAGGCGCTCATCGACGTCGCGAAGAGCGACGCCTGCGATACGGTGGTCGCAGCCATCGTCGGCGCGGCAGGTCTCGAGCCGTCGCTCGCGGCCGCCAGGGCCGGCAAGCGCATCCTGCTCGCGAACAAGGAAGCGCTGGTGATGTCGGGCGACATCTTCATGGACACGGTGCGCGACAGCGGCGCCGTGCTCCTGCCGCTCGACAGCGAGCACAACGCCGTGTTCCAGTGCATGCCGCGCGATGGCGCGCAGCACGGCGGCGTGACAAAGATCATCCTCACCGCCTCGGGCGGTCCGTTCCGCACGCGCGAGCCGTCCACGCTTGTTGATGTGACGCCGGAGCAGGCCTGCAAGCACCCCAACTGGTCGATGGGCCGCAAGATTTCGGTCGATTCCGCCACCATGATGAACAAGGGCCTCGAAGTGATCGAGGCGCATTACCTGTTCGATCTGCCGGGCGACCGCATTGACGTGCTGATCCATCCGCAGAGCGTGATTCACTCGATGGTGTCGTACGCGGATGGTTCGGTGCTCGCGCAACTGGGCAATCCCGACATGCGCACGCCGATCGCGCACGCGATGTCGTTCCCGGACCGTATCGATTCGGGCGTCGCGCAACTCGATCTCGCGCAGGTCGCCACGCTCAATTTCGAGAAGCCTGATTACCAGCGCTTCCCGTGTCTGGCGCTGGCGATGAAGGCGCTGGCCGAGGGTGGCATTGCGAGCGCGACGCTCAATGCGGCGAACGAAGTCGCCGTGGAAGCGTTCCTGAATCGTCGTATCGGCTTCATGGCGATCGCGCAGACGGTCGACGCCGTGCTGAATGCGCTGCAGAACCGCAGCGCCACCAGCCTCGACGTCGTTCTCGAAGCCGACGCAGCCGCGCGCCGCGCGGCACACAAGATCATCGACAGCCTGCCGGTGCCGGCTTAAGGCCTTCCCAGGCCCGCCCGGAACACCTGCGCAGCAACGGCAGGCGCCCGGGCGTCCATCAGGTTCGGCCCGCAGGCAGGGCCGCTCCCCGCACTGGCGCGCTGCTTCCAGCACAGGAGGCGCATATGAATCTGCTCACCGAACTGGTGGCTTTTGTCGTGGCGATTGGCGTGCTCGTCGTCGTCCACGAGTATGGTCACTACAGCGTCGCGCGTTTGTGCGGCGTCAAGGTTCTGCGATTTTCCATCGGCTTTGGGCGACCGCTTCTGCGTTGGGTCAGCAAGAAGAGCGGCACCGAATGGACGATTTCGGCGCTGCCGCTGGGCGGCTACGTCAAGATGCTCGACGAGCGCGAATTCGCCGACCGTCCCGGCGCCATTTCCCCAGACGATCTCCCGCATGCCTTCAACCGTCAATCGGTCGGCAAGCGCATCGCCATCGTCGCTGCAGGTCCCGTCGCCAATTTCATCCTTGCCATCGTCCTGCTCGCCGTGGTCTATGCCAGCGGCGTAACTGAGCCTGCCGCGGTCGTGGCCGCGCCGCCGGCGCAGTCAGTTGCCGCGAACGCGGGTTTCCAGGGCGGCGAGACCGTCCTGTCCGTCAGTGCGGCGAACGGCAACGGCATGGACCCGGTGCGCTCGTGGGCCGATCTGCGCTGGAAACTGCTGTCCGCCGCGTTCGACCATCGCCATGTGGTGCTGGCCGCGCGCGACGCTCACGCCGGCAACAACGCCAGCTCCGATTATTCGCTCGATCTCTCGCGCCTCGACAGCAAGGATCTCGACGACGACTTCATGTCGAAGATCGGCTTCGAGCCCGGCGGCGGCTCGCTGCGCATCGCAGGCGTGGAGCCGGGCAGTGCGGCCCAGCAGGCCGGGTTGCAGAAGGGCGATCGTCTGGGCGCGATCGACGGGCGACCCGTTGACAGCGCAAGCAGTTTTATTGCCTACGTGAAAGCGCACGCAGGCAAGCCGGTGCAACTGCAGATTGTGCGCGGCGGTGCAGAACAGGTCGCAAGCAAGGATGCGGGCAAGGACGGCGCACAGGGCGACGAGTCGGGCGGCGCGGCGCGCACGACACAGAGCGACGCGCAAGGCGTGGCGCAGCCGCTCACGATCACTGTGACCCCCGCCGTGCAGCGCGACGAGGAAACGGGCGAGCAGGTGGGCCGCATCGGCGCGGCGCTTGCGGCGCAGGGGCCTTCAGTGGAGGTGCGTTACGGGCCGCTCGAGAGCGCACGGCTCGGCGCGTATCGCACTTGGGATATCGGCGTGTATTCGCTGCGGATGTTCGGCCACATGCTCACGGGCGAAGCGTCGCTCAAGAATCTTTCGGGCCCCGTGACGATTGCTGACTATGCCGGCAAGAGCGCGAGACTCGGGCCCTCAGCCTTCCTTTCGTTCCTCGCCCTTGTCAGTATTAGCCTTGGCGTGCTCAACCTGCTCCCAATTCCGGTATTGGACGGGGGGCATCTGTTATATTATGCGGTTGAAGCCGTAACGGGCAAAACCGTCTCGGATCGCTGGCAGATGGTGCTGCAGCGGGCGGGACTTGCCTGCATCGTCGCGCTGTCGGCGATCGCGTTGTTCAACGACCTGGCTCGGTTAATCCATTTTTAAAGAAGTCTGGCGGCGTCCGTGTGCGGGCCGCCTGATCTGATGCAGCTATACACACTGGGGAAGCACGTTGTTTAGACCTCATCGCTTGGTTCCAAAAACGGTTGCAGCCGCGGCGCTTGCCGCGCAGGGTCTGGTGGCCCACGCAGCAACGACGCCTTTCGTGGTACAGGACATCCGCATCGAAGGACTGCAACGCGTAGAGCCGGGCACGGTGTTCGCGTACCTGCCGATCAAGCAGGGCGATACGTTCACCGACGACAAGGCCTCCGAAGCGATTCGCGCACTGTATGCAACCGGCTTCTTCAACGACGTGCGCATCGCCACCGAAGGCGGCGTGGTGGTCGTTCAGGTGCAGGAGCGTCCCGCGATCGGCACGATCGATTTCGCCGGCATCCACGAGTTCGACAAGGACAACCTCACCAAGGCGCTGCGCGCGGTCGGTCTGTCGCAAGGCCGCTACTACGACAAGGCGCTGGTCGACAAGGCCGAGCAGGAACTCAAGCGCCAGTACCTCACGCGCGGTTTCTACGCCGCCGAAGTCACGACCACCGTTACGCCGATCGACCGCAACCGCGTCGGTCTGCTGTTCTCGGTCGTCGAAGGTCCGAGCGCGAAGATCCGCCAGATCAACTTTATCGGCAACAAGACGTACAGCAGCAGCACGCTCCTGAGCGAAATGCAGCTGTCCACGCCGAACTGGTTCTCGTGGTACACGAAGAACGACCTGTACTCGAAGGAAAAGCTCACGGGCGACCTCGAGAACGTGCGCTCGTACTACCTGAATCACGGCTACCTCGAGTTCAACATCGACTCGACGCAGGTCTCGATCTCGCCCGACAAGAAGGACATGTACCTCACGATCGGGCTGCACGAGGGCGAGCCGTACAAGGTCTCGGGCATCCATCTCGCCGGCAATCTG
Source organism: Paraburkholderia sp. (assembly GCF_035948235.1). Classification (GTDB taxonomy): domain Bacteria; phylum Pseudomonadota; class Gammaproteobacteria; order Burkholderiales; family Burkholderiaceae; genus Paraburkholderia. Next base: position 13,682 of record NZ_DASZJJ010000115.1, read on the forward strand.
CTGGACCGCGAGGCGGAACTCAGCAAGCTGGTCAAGATCAAGGCAGGCGATCGTTTCTCGGCTGAAAAGCTGCAGGCGGCGACCAAGGCTATCGTCGACAAGCTCGGTGAATACGGCTACGCGTTCGCAACCGTCAACGCGCTGCCGCAGATCAACCAGGCCAATCACACCGTCGACCTCACGCTGCAGGTCGATCCGAGCCGCCGCGTCTACGTGCGCCGCGTCAACGTGGTCGGCAACACGCGTACCCGCGACGAAGTCGTGCGCCGTGAAATGCGCCAGCTCGAAAGCTCGTGGTTCGATTCGAGCCGCCTCGCGCTGTCGAAGGACCGTATCAACCGTCTGGGCTACTTCACCGACGTCGACGTCACCACGGTGCCCGTGGAAGGCACGGCCGACCAGGTGGACGTGGATGTGAAGGTCGCCGAAAAGCCGACCGGCGCGATCACGCTGGGCGCCGGCTTCTCGTCGACCGACAAGGTGGTGCTCTCGGCGGGCGTGTCGCAGGACAACGTGTTCGGTTCGGGCACGTCGCTGTCGGTGAACGTCAACACCGCGAAGTCGTACCGTACGCTGTCGGTTACGCAGGTCGATCCGTACTTCACCGTGGACGGCATCAAGCGCATCACCGACGTCTACTACCGCACGTACCAGCCGCTGTACTACTCGACCGATTCGAGCTTCAAGATCATCACGGCAGGCGGCGACCTGAAGTTCGGCATTCCGTTCTCGGAAGTCGATACCGTGTTCTTCGGCGTGGGCTTCGAGCAGGATCGTCTGGACGTCGATGACGCAACGCCGCAGTCGTATAAGGATTACGTCACGCAGTTCGGCCGCGTGTCGAACAACGTGCCGCTGACGATCGGCTGGTCGCGCGACGCGCGTGACAGCGCGCTGATTCCGAGCCGCGGTTACTTCCTGCAGGCCAACGCCGAGTACGGCACGCCGATTGGCGCGACCGAGTACTACAAGACCGATGTGCAGGCGCAGTACTATTACTCGTTTGCGCGCGGCTTCGTGCTGGGCCTGAACTTCCAGGCCGGCTACGGCAACGGTCTGGGCGGCAAACCGTACCCGATCTTCAAGAACTACTACGCCGGCGGTATCGGTTCGGTGCGGGGTTATGAGCCTAGCTCGCTGGGTCCGCGCGACAAGACGACGAACGACCCGATCGGCGGCTCGAAGATGGTGGTCGGCAACATCGAAGTCACGTTCCCGCTGCCGGGCACGGGCTACGACCGCACGCTGCGCGTCTTTACCTTCCTTGACGGTGGTAACGTCTGGGGCGACGAAGGCACCAGCATCGGTTCGAACGGCCTGCGTTACGCCTACGGTGTGGGTCTGGCGTGGATCTCGCCGATCGGCCCGCTCAAGCTCAGCCTTGGCTTCCCGGTTACGAAGCACGAAGGCGACCAGTACCAGAAGTTCCAGTTCCAGATCGGCACGGCATTCTGACGGTACGCGCAGGAACAGGTATTTACAGAAACGAGAGGATAACTTTGCTAACGGGTATGTTTTCCAGGCGGACGATCGGGGCCTTGACGCTGTCGCTGGCGATGCTCGCTTTCGGCACGGGCGCGGCCCATGCGCAGGAAGCGAAAATCGCAGCGGTCAACTCCGACCGCATCCTGCGCGAATCCGCCCCCGCGAAGGCTGCGCAGACCAAGCTCGAAGCCGAGTTCGCGAAGCGCGACAAGGATCTGCAGGACATGGCGCAGCGCCTGAAAACGATGTCGGACTCGCTCGACAAGAGCGGGCCCAGCCTGTCGGTTACGGATCGCGCCCAGAAGCAGCGCGATCTGTCCCAGCTCGACAGCGATTTTCAGCGCAAGCAGCGTGAGTTCCGCGAAGATCTGAACCAGCGCCGCAACGAAGAACTCGCGGCGGTGCTCGATCGCGCGAACAAGGTGATCAAGCAGATCGCCGAGCAGCAGCATTACGATCTGATCGTGCAGGAAGCGGTCTACGTGAGTCCGCGCATCGACATCACCGACCAGGTGCTGAAGGCGCTGGCCAACGGCGCCACCGGCAGCAACAGCAACTAAGGCAGGAGCAGCACGCGCATGGCATTTACGCTTGAGGCAATCGCCGGGCAGTTCGGCGGCGAAGTGGTGGGCGATGCGACGCACCGCGTCGGCTCGCTCGCGCCGCTCGACCAGGCGGGTCCGCAGCAACTGGCTTTCCTTGCCAATCCGAAGTATCTCTCGCAGGTCGAAACGACCCGCGCGGGCGCGGTCCTCATCAGCCCGGACGATCTGGCGAAACTCGCTTCGCGCGAGGGCCGCAACTTCATCGTCACACCCAATCCGTATGCTTACTTCGCGCGCGTTGCGCAGGCGTTCATCGACCTGGCCGCACCGAAGGTGCAGCCGGGCGTGCACCCGAGCGCCCACGTCGACGCGACGGCCAAAGTCGCGGCTAGCGCCGTGATTGGCCCGAACGTGACCGTGGAAGCGGGCGCGGTGATCGGCGAAAACGTGCGTCTGGACGCCAATGTGGTGATCGGCCGCGGCACTCAGGTGGGCGAGGGCTCGCACCTCTATCCGGGCGTGACCGTGTACTACGGCTGCAAGATCGGCGCACGCGCCATCGTGCACGCGGGCGCGGTGATCGGCTCGGACGGTTTCGGTTTTGCCCCCGATTTCACGGGCGAAGGCGAGTCGCGCACGGGTAGCTGGGTCAAGATTCCGCAGGTGGGCGGCGTGTCGATCGGGCCGGATGTCGAAATCGGCGCGAACACCACGATCGACCGCGGCGCGATGGCCGACACGATCATCGAGGAGTGCGTCAAGATCGACAACCTCGTGCAGATCGGCCACAACTGCCGGATCGGCGCGTATACGGTGATCGCCGGCTGTGCCGGCATCGCGGGCAGCACCTCGATCGGCAAGCATTGCATGATCGGCGGCGCGGTTGGCATTGCCGGGCACGTGACGCTGGGCGACTACGTGATCGTCACGGCGAAGTCGGGTGTGTCGAAGTCGTTGCCGAAGGCCGGCATCTACACCAGCGCGTTCCCAGCCGTCGAACACGGCGACTGGAACAAGAGCGCCGCGCTGCTGCGCAACATCGACAAGCTGCGCGATCGCATCCGCGCGCTCGAAGCCGCTGTCGCCCAGAAACCGCAGGGCGACGCATAAGAACCAGGCCTGGTGGCGCGGCTCTCGCCGCGTGCCGGGCCGACCCTCGCGCAATGTGTTCCGGGCTGCGCGCCCGGCTCGCAAACCGGGGGAATCCGTATGCACGAAGTCGCGCGCGGAGCGCATACTGCGCCTGGGCGCGAACCGCAGGGGTACGCCTCGCCGGCGCGGCAACCGCCGCTCATAGCCGGGCGCTAGTCAGGCGCTTCGGGCAACGCAATCGAAAGTGACACGCAATTCCTGCGTGAGCAGAAACACCATGAACATCGAAAAACTCAACTTCGACATCCACAAGATTCTCACGCTGCTCCCGCACCGTTATCCGTTCCTGATGGTGGACCGGGTCCTCGAGCTCGAGCCGCACAAGAGCATCAAGGCGTTGAAGAATGTGACGATCAACGAGCCCTTTTTCACGGGGCACTTCCCGCAGCGTCCGGTCATGCCGGGCGTGATGATCCTTGAAGCGCTGGCGCAGACCGCCGCGCTGCTCACGTTCTCGGAAGAAGAGCAGGACTTCGAGAACACGCTGTATTACTTCGTCGGTATCGACGGTGCGCGCTTCAAGCGCGTGGTCGAGCCGGGCGATCAGCTCATGCTGAACGTGACGTTCGAGCGCTACATGCGCGGCATCTGGAAGTTCAAGGCGCAAGCCGACGTGGACGGCGTGGTCGCCTGCGAGGCGGAACTCATGTGCACCGTCAAGAAAATGGACGCGGCGCAGTAAGCTGCGCCGTCGCATGCCGCAGCGTGCCTGCAGGCGCGCTGCGCACGACAACAGAATCGGAGAGCATGACGAATGAGCAGGATCCATCCCACTGCGATCGTCGAGCCAGGCGCGCAAGTCGACGAATCGGTCGAGATCGGCCCCTATGCGGTGATCGGTGCGAATGTCACCATCGGCGCGCGTACCCAGGTCGGCTCGCATAGCGTGCTGGAAGGCCACACGACGATCGGCGAAGACAATTCGATCGGTCATTACGCCTCAATCGGCGGCCGCCCGCAGGACATGAAGTACCGCGGCGAACCCACGAAGCTCGTGATCGGCAACCGCAATACGATCCGTGAGTTCACCACGCTGCACACGGGCACGGTGCAGGACACCGGCGTCACGTCGATCGGCGACGATTGCTGGATCATGGCCTACGTGCACGTCGGTCACGACTGCCGTCTGGGCAACAACATCATCATGTCGAGCAATGCGCAGCTCGCGGGCCACGTCTTTGTGGACGATCACGCGATCGTCGGCGGCATGACGGGCGTGCACCAGTTCGTCCGCATTGGCGCGCATGCGATGGTCGGCGGCGCTTCGGCGCTGGTGCAGGACGTGCCGCCGTTCGTGATCGCCGCTGGCAACAAGGCAGTGCCGCACGGCATCAATGTGGAAGGTCTGCGCCGTCGCGGCTTTTCGCCCGACGCGATCTCGGCGCTGCGCGCGGCTTACCGCACGCTGTACAAGAACAGCCTGTCGCTTGAAGAAGCGAAGCTGCAACTCGCCGAACTCGCGCAGGCGGGCGGCGACGGCGACGAGCACGTGAAGGCGCTGCTCAGCTTCGTCGAGCAGTCGCAACGCGGCATCATCCGCTAAACGATGGCGTTGCAAACCCATCCGTTGCGTCTTGCCATGGTCGCCGGCGAACCGTCCGGCGACCTGCTCGCATCGTCGCTGCTCAAGGGGCTTGTCAGCAAGCTGCCGGATACTGCGCAGTACTACGGAATCGGCGGCCCGCGCATGCAGGCCGTCGGTTTCGACGCGCACTGGCCGATGGACAAGCTCACGGTGCGTGGCTATGTCGAGGCGCTCAGCCATATTCCCGAAATCCTGCGCATCCGCCGCGAGTTGAAGCACCAACTGCTCGCGGAACAGCCCGACGTCTTTATCGGCGTGGATGCACCGGATTTCAACTTCGGCCTCGAACATTCGTTGCGTGAAGCGGGCATTCCCACGATCCATTTCGTCTGCCCGTCGATCTGGGCGTGGCGGGGCGGGCGCATCAAGAAGATCCAGAAGTCGGTGGATCACATGCTCTGCGTGTTCCCGTTCGAAACCGCGATTCTGGAAAAAGCCGGTGTGGCCGCGTCCTACGTGGGCCACCCGCTCGCCGACGATATCCCGCTCGAGCCGGACGTGCCCGGCGCGCGCCGCGCGCTCGGCCTGCCCGATAGCGGCCCGATCATCGCGGTGCTGCCCGGCAGCCGTCGCTCGGAGATCAACCTGATCGGCCCGACGTTTTTCGACGCGATGCAGATCATGCAGCAGCGCGAGCCGGGCCTGCGCTTCGTGATGCCGGCGGCCACGCCGGCGATTCACGCGCAGTTGCAGGAACTGGCGAGCCAGCACCAGGGGCTCGCGCTCACGATCGTCGACGGTCAATCGCAGCTGGCCATGACGGCCGCCGACGCGATTCTGGTGAAGAGCGGCACGGTCACGCTGGAAGCGGCGCTGCTCAAGAAGCCGATGGTGATTTCGTACAAGGTGCCTTGGCTCACGGGGCAGATCATGCGCCGTCAGGGCTATCTGCCTTATGTCGGGCTGCCGAACATCCTGGCGGGTCGTTTCGTGGTGCCGGAGATTCTCCAGCATTTCGCCACGCCCGAAGCCCTCGCGGACGCCACGCTCACCCAGTTGCACGACGAGGCGAACCGGCGCACCCTGACCGAAGTGTTCACGCAGATGCATCACGCGCTGCGCCAGAACACCCAGGAGCGGGCTGCCGAAGTGGTGGCGCGCGTGGTGGAAAGCCGCAAGGGGCGGGCATGAGCGAGGGTGCGAACAAGCGCGCGAAAGTAGCCGCCAAGCCGAAGGCGCCTTCGCAGGCCGCCCAAAAGCGCGCCGTGCGCCTGCAGCGTGCGGAGCAGGCTGGTCTGCTGTTCGAATCGCCTGACGATATCATCTGCGGCGTGGACGAAGCAGGGCGCGGGCCGCTGGCCGGCCCGGTGGTCGCTGCTGCGGTGATTCTCGATCCGGCGCGCCCCATCGAAGGCCTTGACGATTCGAAGGCGCTGACCGCGAAGTCGCGCGATGCGCTCTACGATCTCATCGTCGAGCGTGCGCTTGCGTGGTGCGTGGCCGAAGCGAGCGTCGAGGAAATCGACACGCTCAATATCCTGCACGCGACCATGCTGGCGATGCGCCGCGCGGTCGAAGGCCTGAGCGTGACGCCTACGCTCGCCAAGATCGACGGCAACCGCTGCCCGGTGCTGCCGGTGCGCAGCGAGGCGGTGATCGGCGGCGACGCGCTGGTGCCGGCCATCTCGGCGGCTTCGATCATCGCGAAGGTCACGCGCGACCGCATGCTGCTGGAACTGCACTCGTCGTTTCCCGCTTATGGCTTCGATGCCCACGCAGGCTACGGCACGCCCCAGCATTTGGCGGCGCTGCGCACGCATGGACCGTGCGAGCATCATCGGCGTTCGTTCGCGCCGGTGCGTGAGGCCTTCGAACTGCACGGCGCGGTGCTGACTACGACGGTGGCCAGCGGTGCGGCAGGTTCCGACGACGCCTTCGCGCCCGCCTGACTCCGCGCGATGCGCCTGCCGAACTCATCCGGCGCCGCCTCGTGCGGCGCCGTTTTCCTTTTTATTGATCCTTTTCTGAATCGCCAGGCCTGCCCGTGAAAGCCATTACCTCGCGCGACAATCCGCTCTACAAGCGCCTGAAGGCGCTGGCCGGCTCGACGCATCAACAGCGGCGCGCCCATCAGGCCCTGCTCGAAGGGTTCCACCTCGCGAGCGCGTGGCTCGACGGCGGCGTGCAGCCCGAATATTGCGTCGTTACTGAAGGCGCGCTTGCGCACGCGGAGGCACAGGACATCGTCGCGCGTGTCGACGAGCGCCGCGTCATCACCTTGCCCGACGCGCTGTTCGGCCAGCTGTCGAACGTCGTGCACGGCGCGGGGATGCTGCTGCTCGTGGACATGCCGGAAGCCACGCTGCCTCAGCGCGTCGCATCGACCTGTCTCGTGCTGGACGGTCTGCAGGACGCGGGCAATGTCGGCTCGATTCTGCGTAGCGCCGCGGCGGCGGGCATCGACAAGGTGTTCTGCACGCCGGGCACGGCTTACGCTTGGTCGTCCAAGGTGCTGCGCTCGGCGATGGGCGCGCATTTTCTGTTGCAGGTCTACGAAAACGTCGAACCGCAGACGCTTATCGATATGCTTGGCGTGCCCATCGTCATCACCGATTCGCATGGCGCGAAGGCCATCGATGAGGCGGACCTGACGGGGCAGCTCGCCTGGGTGTTCGGCAACGAAGGCGCGGGCGTCTCGCAAGTGTGGCGCGACGCGGCGGCGCTGCGCGTGACGATTCCGCAACCGGGCGGTATGGAGTCGCTCAATGTCGCGGCAGCGGCGGCCGTGTGCGTTTTCGAGCAATGCCGTCAGCAGCGCCACGCACGCTGACTTCGCGCTAACGCCAAAAGCAAAAAGGCCCGCCGATGCGAATCGGCAGGCCTTTTTTGTTGCAAACCGTCAATCAATAGGCCGGTTTGTCGATGCGGATTTCTTGCAGGATCGTCGTGGCGATTTCCTCGATCGACTTATGCGTGGAGGAGAGCCACTTGATGCCTTCGCGACGCATCATCGCTTCGGCTTCGTTCACTTCGTAGCGGCAGTTTTCCAGTGCCGCGTACTTGCTGCCGGGGCGCCGCTCGTTGCGGATTTCCGTGAGACGCTGCGGGTCGATTGACAATCCGAAGATCTTCGAACGATGCGGCAGCAACGAAGTCGGCAGCTTGCCGCGCTCGAAATCGTCGGGAATCAGCGGATAGTTTGCTGCCTTCACGCCGTACTGCATCGCCAGATAAAGGCTGGTCGGCGTCTTGCCGCTGCGCGACACGCCCACCAGGATCACGTCTGCGTCGGCGAGATTGCGGTCGGATTGACCGTCGTCGTGCGCGAGCGAGAAGTTGATCGCCTCGATGCGGTTCTTGTACTCGTCGGTGTCCGCGTTCTGGTGGCCGCGGCCCATCGCGTGGCTCGACTTGAGTTCCAGTTCCTGCTCCAGCGGCTCCACGAAGGTCTGGAACATGTCGAGCACGAGCGCGTTGGCGCGCTTGACGATCTCGTTCGAGTTGCTGTCCACCAGCGTCGTGAAGACGATCGGGCGGCGGCCTTCCTGCACCGCGGCTTCGTTGATCTTTTCGGCTGTGGAGTACGCCTTATCGGACGAATCGACGAAGGGCACACGCACGAGGCGGAATTTCTGGTCGAACTGGGACAGGATCGAATGCGCGAACGTTTCGGCAGTGATCCCGGTACCGTCGGAGACGATGAATACGGTAGGCGGCATCGGTTGAGGCTGGGTACGTGAGCTGCTAATGCGCTCGGGGCGGGCTGAAAAGCCCCGTAGGCGCCGGTCGGACCGCTGTAGGACAAGTCCGGGGCGCGATTCTCACCGACTGACACATTTTCCGTAGTCGGCACGGTAGAATAGCGGCAACCTGTTGGATAAGCAATTGCAGTGCAACCGCGCCAAACCGCAGTCCATCGTGGCTCAAACTGGCGTCAACTTGCAGCGATTTTGCATAACTTCCTGCAATCGCGCGCATCTTCCTGCTTTTCCTTATGCCTGCTCCAGTGTTTCGGAGCCACGGCGATTGCTTCTCCAACAGGTTGCGCAAGACGTGAAATCGCCCCCAATGGGTGACTCGCGTTCGAGCCCACTTGCGCAATCGTGAATTTTTTTCACACTTAGGGGCTTGTATGACTAACACCGTTGCCAAGGATCAGGCGTATGTAGTGCCTTTCGAGCAGTTGCGGATGACCGATGTCGAGATCGTGGGCGGCAAGAACGCCTCGCTCGGCGAAATGATCAGCCAGTTGGCTGAGGCTGGCGTGCGTGTGCCTACGGGCTTCGCAACGACGGCGCTCGCCTTCCGCGACTTCCTGAAACACAACAACCTGACCGAACGGATCGCCGCTCGTCTGGAAACGCTCGACGTCGACGACGTCAAGGCGCTGGCCGAAGCCGGCAAGGAAATCCGTCAATGGATCGTCGACGCGCCGCTGCAGCCGCAGCTGGAAGCGGACATCCGCGCAGGCTTCGAAACGCTGCAAGCCAGCTCGCCTTCCGAACTCTCGTTCGCGGTGCGCTCGTCGGCAACGGCAGAAGATCTGCCCGACGCTTCGTTTGCCGGTCAACAGGAAAGCTACCTGAACGTGGTGGGTGTCGAAGACGTGCTCGACCGCCTCAAGCACGTGTTCGCGTCGCTCTACAACGACCGCGCCATTTCCTATCGCGTCCACAAGGGCTTCACCCACGCTGAAGTCGCGCTGTCGGCTGGCGTGCAGCGCATGGTCCGTTCGGATCGCGGCGCCGCAGGCGTGATGTTCACGCTGGACACGGAATCGGGCTTCAAGGAAGCCGTGTTCATCACGTCGAGCTACGGCCTGGGCGAGACCGTTGTGCAGGGCGCGGTGAATCCGGACGAGTTCTACGTCTTCAAGACCACGCTCGCGCAAGGCAAGTCGCCGATCATCCGCCGCTCGATCGGCTCGAAGCTCATCAAGATGGAATTCACGCAGCCGGGCGAGCCGGGCCGCGTGAAGACGGTCGACGTTTCGCACGAGCAGCGCAACCGCTTCTCGATCACCGACGAAGACGTGATCGAGCTGGCCAAGTACGCCGTCATTATCGAAAAGCACTACCAGCGTCCGATGGACATCGAGTGGGGCAAGGACGGTCTCGACGGCAAGATCTTCATTCTCCAGGCACGTCCGGAGACCGTGAAGAGTCAGGCTGCGGGCAAGGTCGAACAGCGCTTCAAGCTCAAGGGCCAGTCGCAGGTTCTGGCAACGGGCCGCGCCATCGGCCAAAAGATCGGCGCGGGTCGCGTGAAGGTGATTCACGATCCGTCCGAAATGGAACGCGTGCAGCCGGGCGACGTGCTGGTCGCCGACATGACCGACCCGAACTGGGAGCCGGTGATGAAGCGTGCAGCAGCGATTGTCACGAATCGTGGCGGCCGTACCTGCCACGCGGCGATCATCGCGCGTGAGCTGGGCGTGCCGGCAGTCGTGGGCTGCGGCGACGCAACCGACGTGCTGAAGGACGGGGCGCTGGTGACGGTGTCGTGCGCCGAGGGCGACGAAGGCCGCATCTATGACGGTCTGCTGGAAACCGAAGTCAGCGAAATCCAGCGTGGCGAGCTGCCGTCGATTCCGGTCAAGATCATGATGAACGTCGGCAACCCGCAACTCGCGTTCGACTTCTCGCAGCTGCCGAATGCCGGTGTGGGCCTTGCGCGTCTCGAGTTCATCATCAACAACAACATCGGCGTTCACCCGAAGGCGATTCTCGAGTACCCGAACATCGACGCCGACCTGAAGAAGGCGGTTGAGAGCGTTGCGCGCGGCCACGCGTCGCCGCGTGCGTTCTACGTCGACAAGCTGACGGAAGGCATCGCAACGATTGGCGCGGCGTTCTATCCGAAGCCCGTCATCGTGCGTATGTCGGACTTCAAGTCGAACGAGTACAAGAAGCTGATCGGCGGTTCGCGCTACGAGCCGGATGAAGAAAACCCGATGCTGGGTTTCCGCGGCGCGTCGCGTTATATCGCCGACGACTTCGCGCAAGCGTTCGAAATGGAGTGCCTGGCGCTCAAGCGCGTGCGTGAAGAGATGGGTCTCACGAACGTCGAGATCATGGTGCCGTTCGTGCGTACGCTCAAGCAGGCGGAGCGCGTGGTTGCGCTGCTGGCGAAGTACGGCCTCAAGCGCGGCGAAAACGGCCTGCGCCTGATCATGATGTGCGAAGTGCCGACCAACGCGATTCTCGCCGAAGAGTTCCTGCAGTACTTCGACGGTTTCTCGATCGGCTCGAACGACCTGACGCAGCTCACGCTCGGCCTCGACCGGGATTCGGGTATGGAGCTGCTGGCCGCCGACTTCGACGAACGCGACCCGGCCGTCAAGTTCCTGCTCAAGCGCGCGATCGAAACCTGCCGCCGCCTGAACAAGTACGTTGGCATCTGCGGCCAGGGCCCGTCCGATCATCCGGACTTCGCCCAGTGGCTGGCGGAAGAAGGCATCGCTTCGATCTCGCTGAACCCCGACACGGTGATCGAAACGTGGCAGGCGCTTGCAAAGGCGCAGGCGAAGTAAGGTCACGAACCACGCCGACGGACGGTGCGAGCCGTCCCGTTGCCTTTGCGCGCGAAGCTTGATGCAGCTTGCATTGAGCTTTCGCAGGCAGCGGAAAAAAGTGTCAGCTTCGTGCTATAACACCCCGGTCTATCCGGGGTGTTTTACTTTGGGAGGTCGACGTGGGTCCGCATGGTGTGTTCTGGTGGATCGGCGCGGGCGTGCTGATCGTGGCCGAGTTGATGACCGGCACCTTCTATCTGTTGATGATCGCGCTCGGATTTCTGGCAGGCGTCGTGGCCTTCGAGCTGGACGCGCCGCTCGACCTGCAGCTTGTGGCGGCCGCGCTGGTGGCGCTTATCGCTGTGATCGCGCTGCGGCGCTCGCGCTTTGGGCGCAGGCGGCGCATGGTCGATGCGTCGAGCGACCCCGGTGTGAATCTCGACATCGGCTCGACGCTCACGGTGGCCGCGTGGCATGAAGGCCGCGCGCGCACGATGTATCGCGGCGCCGAATGGGACGTCGAACTCGCGCCCGGCGAGCCCGAAGACGCCCATCTCTATCAGATCAAGGCTGTACGGGGCAGTTGCCTCATCGTTGCGGCCGCACAGGGCGACGTGACGGGCGTCGGTGCACGCCACGCCTGAATGCGTCCGAACGAAGCTGAATGAAGCGTCTGAACTAAGCAAAAGGGGAAGCGCATGCAAGTACCAGTTGTCGGGCTGATTCTGCTCGTGATCGTCATCGTCCTGATCTCCAAGACCGTCAAGATCGTGCCGCAGCAACACGCGTGGGTGCTGGAGCGGCTGGGCCGCTACCACGCCACGCTCACGCCGGGTCTCACGATCGTGCTGCCGTTCATCGACCGCGTGGCCTACAAGCACGTGCTCAAGGAAATCCCGCTCGACGTGCCCAGCCAGATCTGTATCACGCGCGACAACACGCAGTTGCAGGTGGACGGCGTGCTGTATTTCCAGGTGACCGATCCGATGAAGGCGTCGTATGGATCGAGCAACTTTGTGTTTGCGATCACGCAGCTGTCGCAGACGACGCTGCGCTCGGTGATCGGCAAGCTCGAACTCGACAAGACCTTCGAAGAGCGCGATTTCATCAACCACAGCGTGGTGTCGTCGCTCGACGAGGCGGCGTCGAACTGGGGTGTGAAGGTGCTGCGCTACGAGATCAAGGATCTCACGCCGCCCAAGGAGATCCTTCATGCGATGCAGGCGCAGATCACCGCCGAGCGTGAAAAACGTGCGCTGATCGCGGCGTCGGAAGGGCGCAAGCAGGAGCAGATCAACCTGGCAGCGGGCGCGCGCGAGGCGGCGATCCAGAAGTCCGAAGGCGAGCGGCAGGCTGCGATCAATCAGGCGCAGGGTCAGGCGGCGGCGATTCTGGCCGTCGCGGAGGCGAATGCGACCGCGATCCAGAAGATCGGCAACTCGATCCAGGCGCAGGGCGGCATGGATGCGGTCAACCTCAAGGTCGCCGAACAGTACGTGACGGCCTTCGGCAATCTGGCGAAGCAGGGCAATACGCTGATCGTGCCGGGCAATATGAGCGATCTGAGTTCGATGATTGCGTCGGCGCTGACGATCGTGAACCGCACGGGCATGAAGGAAACGCAGATGACCCGGGACACCACCAAAGGCGTTTGAGCTTTCGGTCCAATGTGACAGAACGAAAAAAGGGCGGCCGGGGCCGCCCTTTTTCATGTCTGAGGGATTAGCGCGCTTGGCGCTTCAGGTGGGGTTGCGCATCAGGCGCGCCTTTTCGCGCTGCCAGTCGCGCTGCTTCTCGGTTTCGCGCTTGTCGTGCAGCTTCTTGCCCTTGGCCAGGCCAATTTCGCACTTCACGCGCCCGCCCTTGTAGTGGAAGTTCAGCGGCACGATCGTGAAGCCGCGCTGCTCGACCTTGCCGATCAGTTTGTCGATTTCCTCGCGGTGCAGCAGCAGCTTGCGGGTGCGCGTGGGGTCGGGCTGGATGTGGGTCGAGACTTCGGGCAGCGGGCTGATGTGCACGCCGATCAGGTAAAGCTCGCCATCCTTGATGATGACGTAGGCTTCCTTGATGTTGGCCCGCCCGGCGCGCATCGCCTTGACCTCCCATCCTTCGAGCACGAGCCCCGCCTCGTGGCGCTCTTCGATGAAGTAATCGAAGAAGGCTTTTCTGTTGTCGATGATGCTCATAGGAAAATGGGAAACGCCCAACTCGTTTAAAATTACGATTTTAGCAAAGCGGGCCAGCGAAAGCCCGTGGCGCATTCACCCTTGCATCGCATTGCGCAATTTATGGCGGATGTCCAGAAAACCGTGTTGATTCGCCATTCGGCGGAACAGATGTTCGACCTCGTCACCGATGTCGACGACTATCCCAACTTCCTGCCGTGGTGCGGCGGCGTCGAGGTTCGCCGCAAGGACGAAGCCGGCATGGAGGCCAAGATCGATATCAACTTCAAGGGCATCAAGCAGCACTTCGCCACGCGTAACGTGCAGAAGCGCCCTGAATACATCGATATGGAGTTCACTGACGGCCCTTTCAAGAAGTTCACCGGGTCGTGGCGCTTCACGCCGCTGCGCGCGGACGCCTGCAAGATCGAGTTCGCGTTGCACTACGAGTTTTCTAACATCATTCTCGAAAAAATCATCGGTCCGGTGTTCCATCACATCGCGAACACCTTCGTCGATTCCTTCGTGAAGCGCGCCGATCAGCGCTACGGCAAGGCCTGAGCATGAGCGCGAACTCAACTTCCAGCGGCCTCAATGTCGATGTCTGCTACGCGCTGGCGGACGCGCAGACCCTCATCGGCGTGCAGTTGCCGGCTGGCGCCACCGTGCAGCAGGCCATCGATGCCAGCGGCATATTGACGCGCCATCCCGAGATCGATCTGACGAAGCTGAAGGTAGGCGTGTACGGCAAGCTCAAGCCGCTCGACGCCGAACTCGCCGATCACGACCGCGTGGAGATCTATCGGCCGCTGGTCGTGGATCCCAAGACCGCACGTCAGCGCCGCGTCGACAAAACCCGCAAGGCGGGTTCGATCGAAGGGCGCAAGTGGCAGAACAAGGATTCGCGCTGAGCTTGCTTTAGTTGGCTATGCGGCGCCGTTCCGTGCCGCTCCCCGCGTCTTTCTCCGCATGCCCGATGCCGGGCAAATCGCCTTCCGGCACGATGCCGTCACCGTGCATCATGTCCTCCGGACCGCCCGCATGCTGTCGCACCGACCAGCTCACGCCCACCACCAGCAGCACGATGGCCGCGATTTCCAGTCCGCGCGGCAGACGGTGATCGTAGATAAAGCCGTAGAGCAGGGCGAACAGCGTTTCGAACACGATCATCTGCCCTGAAAGCGTGAGCGGCAGACGCTTGGCGGCGGCGTTCCACAGACCGTTGCCGAGCCACGACGCGCCGATCGCCAGCACGAGGTTGAGTTGCCAGAACGTCGTCCAGCGTCCATCGGCGACCGTGTCCTGGGCCACGCCGGCCGGCATCACCAGAATCGCGAGCCACAGCAAACCGCCCAGCGCACCTGTTACGACGCCCCAGAGCACCGACCATTCGTTGCCGCTGAAGTGCGCATTGCGTTGCAGATAGCGCGAGTTTTCCACCGCGAACCACGTCCAGCAGATCAGCGCGCCCACCGCGCAGGAAATCCCCGCGATTTTCGTCAGCGTCGTTGTGTGATCGCCCGCGCTGGCGGACGCCGTGAACACATCGACGTTGATGCAGACGATGCCCGCGGCGATCATCGCGAGCGGCCAGACCAGCTTTGAGAGCGGCACGGCGCCATGGTCCGCGCGCCCCAGCAGCGTAACCGTTACCGGCAGCACGCCGACGATCAGCGACGCCGGAGCGATGCCCACGAGGTGGATGGCGCTCGCCAGAAAGAGGTAATAAAGCAGATTGCCCATCAACGCGAGCTTCACGAGCGCAATCAGATCTTCGCGCGTGAGGCGCGGCCAGACGCGTTTGAGCATCGGCAGCAGGGCGGCCAGTGAAACGAGCCCATACATCGCGTAGCGTCCAGCGCTCAGGAGCAACGGTGAGAAGTCCGCCAGTTGCCGGGGCACCACGAACACGGTTCCCCATAACGCTCCGGCGAGCACGCCGTACAACACACCACGCTGCATTTCGATTGCCTCCGCAAGTCATTTATTCCGGTTCAACGGAGCGCAGCTTAACTGTGGCGACGGGTTGGCGTCTTGTTCAATCCTGCACGCCGCATGCGTATCGTTCGTCGGGCGGTCATGCGCGATGAATCGAAATTCGGGTCGGAAACCCTTCTCCAGCGGCCCTGAGCGGCGACGCCCGAACCTCAAAAAAATCCCGTAATCGGCGCTAAGCTACTGTACGCGCTGATGATTTCCAGGGCGCTATCCCGTATAATCTGCTTTTGCGCCTATAGGATTTGCCATGCGTCTGATCCAGAAAGCACTCACGTTCGATGACGTGCTCCTCGTTCCCGCCTTCTCCGACGTTCTCCCGCGCGACACCAGCCTGAAGACCCGGCTGACCCGCAATATCTCCCTGAACATTCCGCTCGTCTCTGCCGCGATGGACACCGTCACGGAAGGGCGTCTTGCTATCGCCATGGCGCAGCAGGGTGGCGTCGGTATCGTCCACAAGAACCTCACGCCGGCTGAGCAGGCGCGCGAAGTCGCGAAAGTGAAGCGTTTCGAGTCGGGCGTCGTGCGTGATCCGATCACCGTGCCGCCGCAGATGAAGGTCGCGGACGTCATCGCGCTGTCGCAGCAGCATGGCATCTCGGGCTTCCCGGTCGTTGAAGGCGCACAGCTCGTCGGTATCGTTACTAACCGCGACCTGCGTTTTGAAACCCGTCTGGACGAGCCGGTGCGCTCGATCATGACGCCGCGCGAGCGCCTCGTCACCGTCAAGGAAGGCACGCCGCTCGCCGAAGCGAAGTCGCTCATGCACAGCCACCGTCTCGAACGCGTGCTGGTTGTGAACGATGCGTTCGAACTGCGTGGCCTGATGACCGTCAAGGACATCACCAAGCAGACCGAACACCCGGCCGCCTGTAAGGACGAACACGGCAAGCTGCGCGCGGGTGCGGCAGTCGGCGTGGGTCCGGACAACGAAGAGCGTGTCGAGCTGCTGGTGCAGGCCGGCGTCGACGTGATCGTCGTCGATACGGCGCACGGCCACAGCAAGGGCGTGCTCGAGCGCGTTCGCTGGGTCAAGCAGAACTTCCCGCACGTCGAAGTCATCGGCGGCAACATCGCGACGGCGGATGCCGCGCGTGCGCTGGTCGAATACGGCGCGGACGGCGTGAAGGTCGGTATCGGCCCGGGCTCGATCTGCACGACGCGTATCGTCGCAGGTGTGGGCGTGCCGCAGATCACGGCGATCTCGAATGTTGCAGAAGCGCTCAAGGGCACCGGCGTGCCGTGCATCGCCGACGGTGGCGTGCGCTACTCGGGCGACGTGTCGAAGGCGCTGGCCGCCGGCGCGAACGCCGTGATGATGGGCAGCATGTTTGCAGGCACCGAAGAGTCGCCGGGCGACGTGTTCCTGTTCCAGGGCCGCCAGTACAAGTCGTACCGCGGCATGGGCTCGGTTGGCGCAATGAAGGACGGCGCGGCTGACCGTTACTTCCAGGACAACTCGGCGAACATCGACAAGCTCGTGCCGGAAGGCATCGAAGGCCGTGTGGCCTACAAGGGCCCGATCAACGCGATCCTGTTCCAGATGATCGGCGGCGTGCGCGCCTCGATGGGCTACTGCGGTTGCCGCACGATCGACGAACTGCACACGAAGGCGGAGTTCGTGCAGATCACGGGTGCGGGCCTGAATGAATCGCACGTTCACGACGTGCAGATCACCAAGGAAGCGCCCAACTACCACGTGGACTAAGCCTCGATGAAGCCGCTGCTGCGCGTAGTGCTGATTGCCGATGCGTTGTTGCTGCTGGGGTTTGGCGTGCTGTTTCTTCTCACGCCCTGGACCCAGCTCTACGACGCGTTGCAACTGGTGCAGGCGCAGCCGGCGCTCATCGGACAGGCGTTCGGTGTGGTGCTGCTCGGTTTTGGCTGGCTCGCGCTGCGTGCGGCCTTCGACGGCGCGCTGACCGCCACGGTCGGTCGCACGGCGGGCCACGTCAACTGGATTGCCGGTGTGCTGATGCTGGTCTGGCTGATTGGCTTGCACACGCCGCAGCTGACGGGCTTCGGCCAGTTGGTGGCCGGTGCGGTGGCGCTCTGCCTGATCGTCATCGGATTGGGTGGTGCGCGTCTGGCGGGAATGGTCAAGCTGCGCGACAAGGCGCTGGCGGCTGAAGCCGCGGCGCAACAGCGTGAGGCGCGCGTTGCAGCCAAAGGCAGGCGTGATGAACCGGTGGTGTATGCGAAGCCGGGTTTCTCGCATGTAAAGACCGCGCCGGTTGCTGTGCCTGTTGAACCTGTGGCGCCAGCGACTGCAGAAACATACGCAGCACCGGTTGCGCCGGTGGTCGCGCCACACGCGACGACGGTGCAGGCCGAACAAGCCGAAGCAGCCGAACAGGCGCGCCAGAGCGCCCGCGACGAAGCCGCCGACGCGCAGCGGCCACCGCTGCGAGGTTGAGGTGCGATGCGCGTCGACGCCAACCGTCAGACGCGACATCCGCCAGAGTGCGCCCAGACCTGCGCCCGAACCGCGCTGCACCGGACCCCCCGGTTTTGCCGCGCAGAGGCGCAGGCGCCCCGGGCGCCAATGAATTCACGCCGCGTGCGAGGCTTTCAGCCAGTGCGCGGCTTTCTGTATCCGTTCTTTTTTAGGTCTCGTCCGCTGCCATGCACGACAAAATCCTGATTCTCGACTTCGGTTCGCAAGTCACCCAGCTGATCGCGCGCCGTGTGCGCGAAGCCAACGTCTACTCGGAAATCCATCCCTACGACGTTGACGACGCCTTCATCCGCGAATTCGCACCGAAGGGCATCATCCTCTCGGGTGGCCCGAGCTCGGTCACCGAAACCGACACGCCGCGTGCACCGCAAGCCGTGTTCGAACTGGGCGTGCCGGTTCTTGGCATCTGCTACGGCATGCAGACGATGGCCGAACAGCTCGGCGGCAAGGTCGACGGCGGCCACCTGCGCGAATTCGGCTACGCCGAAGTGCGCGCGCGCAACCACACGAGCTTCCTCGACGGCATCGAAGACTTCCGTACGGCCGAAGGCCACGGCATGCTCAAGGTGTGGATGAGCCACGGCGACAAGGTCATCGAAATGCCGGCCGGCTTCCAGCTGATGGCATCGACCGAGTCGTGCCCGATCGCGGCCATGGCCGACGAAGCGCGCCACTTCTACGGCCTGCAATGGCACCCGGAAGTCACCCACACGGTGCAGGGCCGCGCAATGCTCGAACGCTTCGTGCTGGGCATCTGCGGCGCCAAGGCCGACTGGGAAATGGGTCACTACATCGACGAAGCCGTCGAAGCGATCCGCAAGCAGGTGGGCAAGGAGCACGTCATCCTGGGTCTGTCGGGCGGCGTGGATTCGTCGGTGGCGGCGGCGCTGCTGCATCGCGCGATCGGCGACCAGCTGACCTGCGTGTTCGTCGATCACGGTCTGCTGCGCCTGAATGAAGCCGAACAGGTCATGTCGATGTTCGCGGGCAATCTGGGCGTGAAGGTGATTCACGTCGACGCAAGCGAAGCGTTCCTGTCGAAGCTGGCGGGCGTGACCGATCCGGAAGCCAAGCGCAAGATCATCGGCGCGGAATTCGTCGAAGTGTTCCAGACCGAAGCGGGCAAGCTCACGGACGCCAAGTGGCTCGCACAGGGCACGATCTATCCGGACGTGATCGAATCGGCGGGCAAGGGCAAGAAGGGCACGCACACGATCAAGAGCCACCACAACGTGGGCGGCCTGCCGGAAACGTTGAACCTCAAGCTGCTCGAACCGCTGCGCGAACTGTTCAAGGACGAAGTGCGCGAACTGGGCGTGAAGCTCGGCCTGCCGCACGAGATGGTGTATCGCCATCCGTTCCCGGGCCCGGGTCTGGGCGTGCGTATCCTGGGTGAAGTGAAGCGCGATTTCGCGGATCTGCTGCGCCGCGCCGATGCGATCTTCATCGAGACGCTGCGTAACACCATCGACAAGGAAACCGGCAAGTCGTGGTACGAACTGACGAGCCAGGCGTTCGCGGTGTTCCTGCCGGTCAAGAGCGTGGGCGTGATGGGTGATGGCCGCACGTATGAGTATGTCGTCGCGCTGCGCGCAGTGCAGACGATGGACTTCATGACGGCGCACTGGGCGCATCTGCCGCATGAGCTGCTGGGCAATGTGTCGAACCGCATCATCAATGAAGTGCGCGGTATTAACCGTGTCGTGTACGACATCTCGGGCAAGCCGCCTGCGACGATTGAGTGGGAATAAGCGTCCCGCTTCGCTCGACGCGATAGACCGTCGGCGATAAGAGAAAAACCCGCGCACAGATCTTGATCTGGCGCGGGTTTTTTGTTTTCAGCGAATGAGTTGAGCTTCCTGTTATGGCGCCATTTCTCCGCTATTCAGGGTGCTAAAACGCAATCATCCCTCATCTGGGCGACCCAAATGAGATAAAATTGCGTATCCGCACTGGACTTATCCCAGCGAGCCGGCTTCATGCTCCGCTCACGCCTCCAACGGCATCGCGCTCGTCCCCTTGAGTTCATCGAGGCACACAATCGAATGCACGCTGCTGACGCCAGGCGCGCGCATGAGCGTGTCGAGCAGGAATTCGGATAGCGCCTTGAGATCGCGCGCCACCACCTTCAGTACGTAGTCGATATCGCCGGTCACGGAGTAGCACTCCTGCACTTGCGGCAGCGTTGCGATGAGCTCCTTGAACTTCACCAGCTCGCGCATGTGCCCGCGCTCCATCGTCACCTGAATGAACGCGACCACGCCGAAGCCGAGCGCCTGCGCGTCCAGCCTCGTCTCATAGCGCTTGATGATGCCCAGCTCTTCGAGCCGGCGGTGACGCCGCAAGGTCTGCGCGGGCGAGAGCTTCACAGCCGCGGCCAGTTCGAGGTTGGAGGCGCGTCCGTGCTCCTGCAGCGCGGCCAGAAGCCGCAGATCGATGGGGTCGAGGGCGAGTGTCTGCACTTTTCTTGCTCGGGATGAGTTCAATGCGAAACGAAATTGTACCAATCAGGGTTTGCCTGCGTATCAGATGAAATCATATTTTTCCTCGTCGCCTATACACTGGGCGCACCTGACAAGGCGGTCAGCCAGATGTGGCGGCCTTGGGAGCGCGCCGGCGCAGAAGGTTGTGCGCGCAATATTATTTCGCGCGGTCGCGCAGGGAACGGACCACGAATCCGCCTCCTTGCCGACGCATCGATAAAAAAGACACAGGAAGAGACATGGTTTCCACTACACCAGCCAAGCCTTCGGGCAGCCGCGGCGACGAGAACGGTCATCTCAAACGCGGCCTCAAGAATCGACACATCCAGTTGATCGCGCTCGGGGGCGCGATCGGCACCGGCCTGTTCCTCGGCATCGCACAGACGATCCAGACCGCCGGCCCTTCGGTGCTGCTCGGCTACGCGATCGCGGGCATCGTGGCGTTCTTCATCATGCGGCAGCTCGGCGAGATGGTCGTCGACGAGCCCGTGGCGGGTTCGTTCAGCTACTTCGCCGATAAGTACTTCGGCCCGTTCGCAGGTTTCCTCTCCGGCTGGAACTACTGGGTGCTCTACGTGCTCGTGAGCATGGCGGAGTTGTCGGCGGTCGGCATTTATATGCATTACTGGTGGCCCGCGTTGCCGACCTGGGTCTCGGCGCTGGTCTTTTTTGTCGTCATCAACGCCATCAATCTGGCGAGCGTGAAGTCGTACGGCGAACTCGAATTCTGGTTCGCGATCATCAAGGTGCTCGCGATCGTCGGCATGATCGCGTTTGGCGGCTGGCTGCTGCTTTCGGGCAATGCGGGACCGCAGGCCGGGATCTCGAACCTCTGGGCGCATGGCGGCTTTTTCCCGCATGGCGTTTCGGGTCTCGTGATGTCGATGGCGGTCGTGATGTTCTCGTTCGGCGGCCTGGAACTGGTCGGCATCACCGCGGCTGAAGCGGACGATCCCTCGCACACCATTCCGCGCGCGACCAACCAGGTGATCTATCGCATCCTGATTTTCTACGTCGGCGCATTGGGCGTGCTGCTTTCGCTCTATCCTTGGGAAAAGGTCGTGTCGGGCGGCAGCCCCTTCGTGCTGATCTTCCACGCGATGAACAGCAATATCGTGGCGCACATCCTGAATGTGGTCGTGCTCACCGCCGCACTGTCGGTGTACAACAGCGGCGTGTACTGCAATAGCCGCATGCTCTACGGTCTGGCGCAGCAGGGCAATGCGCCCAAGGCGCTGCTCAAGGTCAACAGCCGCGGCATTCCGCTGACGGCGCTTGCCGTGACGGCGGTGGCGACGGCGGCCTGTGTGGTCATCAACTACTTCATGCCGGGCAAGGCGTTCGAGTTGCTGATGGGGCTGGTGGTGTCGGCGCTCATCATCAACTGGGCGATGATCAGCCTGATTCACCTGAAGTTCCGCCGCGAGAAGGCGCGTGCCGGCGAGACGACGGTGTTTCGCAGCCTTGGCTATCCGTTCACGAATTACCTGTGTCTCGTGTTCCTCGCGGGTATCCTCGTGGTGATGTATCTGATTCCCGATCTGCGCATTTCCGTCTGGCTGATTCCCGTCTGGCTGGCGGTGCTCGGCGGCGCGTATCGCTTCTGGCGTCGTGGTGCGGCGCCCGCGCTGCACGGCGGCGTGCAGACGCGCTAAGTAAGGGCGAGGCGGGGCTTGTGGGGCAGAAGGGCGCGAGCCCGCCCCATGAACCCCGATCCGGCGCTTATCATCCGTATTCCAGCAAATTTCCCGTAACCGACAAGCTAAGGCCATGTTCGAACATATCGATGCCTATCCCGGCGACCCGATCCTCTCGCTCAACGAGAACTTCCAGAAAGATCCGCGGCAGAACAAGGTCAATCTGAGCATTGGCATCTATTTCGACGACGAAGGCCGTCTGCCGGTCATGAAGGCTGTCCACGAAGCGGAAGCCGCGCTGCTGAACGAGCCGGGCGCGAAGCCCTATCTGCCGATGGCCGGGTTCGCGCAGTATCGCGATGCGGTGCAGGCGCTGGTGTTCGGCGCCGAATGCCCGTCGCGCGCGGCAGGGCGAGTGGCCACGGTGCAGACGCTCGGCGGCTCGGGCGCGCTCAAGGTGGGTGCGGATTTCATCAAGCGCTATTTCCCGCAGAGCCAGGTGTGGGTGAGCGACCCGACGTGGGAAAACCATCGCTTCATTTTCGAGCGCGCGGGTTTTGAGGTGAACACCTACCCGTACTATGACGAAGCGACCGGCGGTCTGAAGTTCGACGCCATGCTCTCGGCCATCGACGCGTTGCCGGCGAAGAGCGTGGTGCTGCTGCACGCGTGCTGCCATAACCCGACCGGAGTCGATCTGGACGACGCCCAGTGGGTGCAGCTGATCGACGTGCTGCAAAAGCGCGATCTGCTGCCTTTCGTCGATATGGCGTATCAGGGCTTCGGCGCGGGTCTGGACGCGGACGCCTTCGCGGTGCGCGAACTGGGCCGTCGCGGTATCCCGGCGCTGGTGGCGAACTCGTTCTCGAAGAACTTCTCGCTGTACGGCGAGCGTTGCGGCGGTCTGCACGTGATCTGCGAAGACGCGGCGGCGGCCGATCGTGTGCTGGGCCAGTTGACGGGCTCGGTGCGCTCGAACTACAGCAACCCGCCGACCCACGGCGCGAAGCTCGTCACGCGCGTGCTGACGACGCCCGCGCTGCGTCAGTCGTGGGAAAGCGAGTTGGCGGCCATGTGCGAGCGTATCGCGCGCATGCGTGTAGCGATTCACGACGGCCTGAAGGCGCACGTGAGCGGCGAGGCGCTGTCGCGCTATGTGAAGCAACGCGGCATGTTCACGTACACGGGTCTGAGCGCGGAGCAGGTTGATCGGCTCAAGGAAGAGTTCGGCGTGTACATCCTGCGTTCGGGCCGCATGTGTGTGGCGGGCCTGAACGAGAAGAACGTGAGCATCGTGGTCGATGCCGTGGCCAAGGTGCTGAAGGACTAAGCCCCGTTTCAGTTGTTAAAGCGGCGCCCGATCCTCGGGCGCCGCTTCAGAATCGCATCCCCGTCCCCACTCCGCATACGCCTGCCGCGCCGCCGCCACTACCTCCCGCCGCGCCGCAAAACACGCTGCAACCGCTCAGACTGGCGCAGAGCAGTATGGAAACCGCCCCCAGAAGCACCATGCGCGTGATCGGGAAGCGGAAAAATGAAGAAGATTTCATCGTTGCCTGCACAAGTAAGGGAAGGGCACACCGCCTGGTTTGCTGGCGGTGAATCAAACGACCATACTTCCCCCGCTCAGGCACGCCTATCGGACGATTCCGGCTTTTCACGACCTTAGCTTGACGACGTTTTGCATGCGCCTTGCATCAAAACGTGTGGCTGTCAACGTGTACGGCCTCCATGTCGTCCATGTCGGACTCGCGCGGTCTTCCAGGTGTTACCCTGATAGAATCCCGTGGCCGCAACGTAGTGGATTGCTGATGAAATTGCTTGATGCCCTCGTCGAACAACGGATTGCCGCCGCAGCAGCGCGTGGCGATCTCGATGGGTTGCCCGGTGCCGGAGCGCCCCATGACCTCGACGACGACCTCTTCGTGCCCGAAGAAGTGCGTGTTGCGAACCGCATTCTGAAGAATGCCGGATTCGTGCCGCCCGCGGTCGAACAGCTTCGCGCCCTGCGCGATTTCGAAGAAGAACTCGCCAAGGTTGGCGACAAGGCCGCGCAGTGCCGTCTGCGCGCGCGTCTGCTCGCCCTCGATATGGCGCTGGAGTCGCTGCGCGGTGGACCGATGGTGGTGCCGCAGGAATATCGCCGCCGCATCGCCGAGCGGCTGTCCGAGCGCGCGGCCAGCGCCCAGGGTTTCGCGGCGGGTGCCGCTTGAGCGTGAGCGACATGACGCCGTCCGGCGCGCCCGACGATCAGCCCGCACAAGGCGACCTCGCACCCGAAGCCGCGGAGTCGCTGGCGGCTTCCTCTGAATCTCCCATTGTCTCCGAACCCGATCCCGTCACCGAACGCGACCGCCATTTCATGCGCCTCGCGCAGGCCGCCGCCGATAAGGCGCGCGCAGCCGGCGAAGTACCGGTTGGTGCGGTGCTGGTGCGCGGCGACGAAGTCATCGCGACGGGCTTCAATCATCCGATCGGCACGCATGATCCCTCGGCCCATGCCGAAATGGCGGCGCTGCGTGCGGCCGGTATCGCACTGGGTAACTACCGCTTGCCCGGCTGCGAGCTTTATGTGACCCTGGAACCGTGCCTCATGTGCGCGGGCGCGATCATGCATGCGCGCATCTCGCGCGTGGTGTACGGTGCGCGCGATCCGAAGACGGGCGCGTGCGGCAGTGTCGTCGATGCGTTTTCGAACGATCAGCTCAACCACCATACGAGCGTGGTGGGCGGCGTGCTCGAAACCGAATGCGGCGACGCGCTGCGCGCCTTCTTCGCCGAGCGCCGTCGGGCGAGCCGCGAAGCACGCCGCGCCGCCGCAGAGGCCAGCGCATCAGCCGTCCAGGCCGAGGCTGGCGGGACCGACTCTCACTGATTCACACCACCACGTCGCGCCGACGCAGCCTGATGGCGCTCTGGTGGAATTCGAACTAGTCGAACATGACCACCCATCGCACCATCGAACTGATTGCGCCGTCGGGCTATCCCCATGATCCGGAAGCCGTGCATCGCGGCATCGCGCGGCTGCGCGCGCAGGGGCATCGGGTTGAAAACATCGAAGCGACCGAGCGCCGTTTTCAGCGCTTTGCCGGCACCGACGGCCAGCGCGCCGCCGAACTGAATCGTCTGGCCGATCCCTCGCGCGCCTTGCCCGATGTCGCGCTGGCGGTGCGCGGCGGCTATGGCGCCGTGCGCATCCTGCACGGTCTCGACTATGAGGGGCTGCAGAAGCGGCTGGCGGATCAGCCCATCGCGCTGGTGGGCCATAGCGACTTCACTGCGATCCAGCTCGCGCTCTACGCGCGCGCGGGGCTCACGACGTTCGGCGGCCCGATGCTGCTGAGCGACTTCGGTGCACCGGAGCTGAGCAGCTTTACGATGCAGCACTTCTGGCAGGCGCTCACGCAGCCCGAATTCACGCTCAAGGTGAAGGCGCCGCAGACTCAGCATGCCGATGTCTCCGGCATGCTCTGGGGTGGCAATCTGGCCGTGCTCACGTCGCTGATCGGCACGCCGTATCTGCCGCCGGTGGAGGGCGGCATCCTGTTCGTCGAGGACGTCAACGAACAGCCGTTCCGCATCGAGCGGATGCTGTACCAGTTGCATCTCTCGGGCGTTCTCGCGCGCCAGAAGGCGCTCGTGCTCGGCGACTTCTCTGGCGGCAAGCCTTTCGATTACGACAACGGCTACGACATGCACGCGGTGGTGGAGCAGGTGCGAGCGCTGGCGGGCATTCCGGTCATTACCGGCCTGCCGTTCGGTCATATCGCGGATATGGTTACGCTGCCGTTCGGCGCCGATGCGCAGCTGAGCGCAAACGCACATGGGTTCGAGCTCAATGTGAGCGGTTATCCGCACCTCGGCTGATTTTGCCAGCGCCTTCGGGCGCTGTTTTCGATCGTCGTTATGCAACTAACAGCCAGAAAATCCTTCTTTAGCGAAATGTTCTAGAGCCCTCATCGACATAAATTGTTGACAAAAAATTGGGCCATTTGAGGGCATCCAGTCACCATGAAAGTGCGGCATTCCCCGTATTGAAGCGGATCTCACCAGAAGAATGCACGCGGCTGACCGGTCAGACCAGGCATCTTCCCCAGGTTCGTCGATAAAATTGTTGACAATCTTTATGTCCAAACTAGCATACCCAACATCAAGGTGACAGACATGGCCAAAGACGTGCAAAACGCTGCTACCGAAGCCGACGCGACCGGCACGAAGCCCGAAGCCATCGCCGCGCGCATCCGCGCCGCGATCCTCGAGCATCGTCTGCCGCCTGGCGCGAAGCTCACGGAAGCGCAGTTGTGCGAGGTGTTCAGTGTCAAGCGCGGGCCGATCCGCCAGGCGCTTGCGCTGCTCGCCACCGATCACCTCGTCGATCTGGAGCCGAATCGCGGCGCCTTCGTTGCCAGCCCGTCGCTCCAGGAGGTGCATGAAGTGTTCGAGATGCGTCGCATCATCGAACTGGCGGTGGTGGAGCGTGTGTGCAGCGCGCAGCACGGCACGCGGCGGCTCAAGAGCATCGGCGAAACCATCCGCCGCGAGCGCAAGGCTTTCGAGGGGCGTGATTTTCCGGCCTGGATTCGTCTTTCCGGGGAGTTCCACACCGAACTCGCGTCGCTCACCGGCAATACGGTCTTATGCGATTGCCTGAACGGACTCGTCGCGCGTTCAACGCTGATTTCGGCGCTCTACGAATCGCCCGGACGCAGCCCGTGCTCGTTCGACGATCACGAAGCGATTCTGGTGGCGCTGGAGGCCGGGCAAGCACAGGAAGCGGCCGCGCTGATGGTGCGCCACTTGCAGGGCGTGGAACTCAAGATGCTTGATCGGCCGACCGGTGCGTCGGTGGATCTGCAGGATGTTTTCGGCATGCGTGACGCAGCGGTTGCCGCGCGCTGACGTGTGACCGGTAGAAAGTGGGAACCCATGCGTTCCCGCAAGACTGAACTGAAGGACAACTGAATGATGCGCGGCGCGAGGCATGACGCCGCCGTGCAGGGAAGGAACGAAGGAATTGGGACGGCAGCGGCACGGCGGGTAGGGCGCCAAACGGCGACCGGCGCGGTGCACACGCTACGCCATCCACGCAGAGATCGCGGCAGCCGCATGAGTTTCTGCATCAGGCGGTGCAGCACGCGTTTTTTGAGGCGTTCAGGCGTCTTTTTTTCGTCGGCGTATCCATCCCAAGGAGCGGATCATGGCTCAGTTCAGCGCGTCACATGGCAGTCCGGCAGTGCCCACCTTCGACTCAGGCGATAGCAGCGACCCAGGCGACGGCATGCGCATGCCGGCCGGCTATAGCGAACGCCTCTATAACCACGACCTCGCGCCGCTCAAGGAACAGACCTGGGGCGCCTACAACATCTTCGCGTTCTGGATGTCCGACGTGCACAGCGTCGGCGGTTATGTGTTTGCTGGCAGCCTGTTCGCGCTGGGCCTCACGAGCTGGCAGGTGCTCGTCGCACTGATCGTCGGCATCTCGATCGTCAATGTGCTGTGCAACCTGATCGCGCGTCCCAGCCAGCGTCACGGCGTGCCGTATCCGGTGGCCTGCCGTGGCACCTTTGGTGTGCTCGGCGCCAATATTCCTGCGGTGATTCGCGGCCTGATCGCGGTTGCGTGGTATGGCATCCAGACCTTTCTTGCGTCGAGCGCGCTCGTTATTGTCGTGCTCAAGTTCGTCCCGCAACTGATGCCTTACGCCGATGTGCACAAGCACGGCATGCTGGGGCTTTCGACGGTGGGCTGGGCGGGCTTCATGACGCTGTGGGTGCTGCAGGCCCTTGTGTTCTGGAACGGCATGAACACCATCAAGAAGTTCATCGACTTCGCGGGGCCGGCTGTTTATGTGGTGATGTTCGCGCTCGCGGGCTACATGGTGTATCGCGCGGGCTGGCAGAACATCGGCCTTAACCTGGGCACCGTGAAGTATCACGGCGCGCAAGTGATCCCGGTGATGATTACGGCGATTGCGCTCGTGGTGTCGTATTTCTCGGGGCCGATGCTCAATTTCGGTGACTTCTCGCGTTACGGCAAGTCGCTGCGCAGCGTGCATCGCGGTAACTTCTGGGGTCTGCCGGTCAACTTCCTCGCATTTTCGCTGGTCACCGTCATCACGACTTCAGCCACGCTGCCTGTGTTCGGACAACTGATTACTGATCCGGTCGAAACCGTGGGCCGTATCGATCATCCGACGGCGGTGATTCTCGGCGCGCTGACCTTCACGATTGCCACCATCGGCATCAATATCGTCGCCAACTTCGTTTCTCCGGCCTTCGATTTTTCCAACGTCGCGCCGCGCCTGATTAGCTGGCGTGCAGGCGGCATGCTGGCCGCCGTGGCCTCGATCTTCATCACGCCGTGGAATCTCTTCAACAACCCGGCCGTGATTCACTACACGCTGGATGTGCTCGGCGCCTTCATCGGTCCTTTGTATGGTGTCCTGATTATTGACTTCTACCTCGTCAAGCGTGGCCGTCTTGCGGTGGACGATCTCTATACGGTGTCGCCCAAAGGCGCTTACTGGTACACCAACGGCGTGAACTGGCGTGCGGTTGCAGCGCTGCTGCCGGCTGCCGTGATCGCGATTCTGTGCGTGATGGTGCCGGCGCTGAGCAACGCGGCAAACTTCTCGTGGTTCATCGGCGCGGCGCTGGGCGCATTGTTCTATCGCGCGTTGACGATGGGCGAGCGCGCACGTGCGCAGGCCTGAATAACACGTGAATCTGCGTACCAACACGTGAAGATCAAGGAATTGCCATGCGTATCAAACTGATCAATCCGAACACCACCCAGCGCATGACGGCGGCGATGGGGCAGTGCGCGCGTGCTGTTGTCGCATCCGGCACGGAAGTGGTGGCCGTGAGTCCGACCATGGGGCCGCCCTCGATCGAGGGCTATTACGACGAGGCGCTGGCCACGCCCGGCCTGCTCGCGGAAGTGGAGTCGGGCGAGCGTGAGGGCTTCGACGGCTATGTGATCGCCTGCTTTGGCGACCCCGGCCTCTATGCCGCGCGCGAGCTTGCGCGCGGGCCGGTGGTCGGCATCGCCGAGGCAGCCATGCATGCAGCGAGCGTGCTGGCTCCGGGCTTCTCGGTCGTCACCACGCTCTCGCGCACCAAGGCGATGGCGTGGCATCTCGCGGAGCGCTATGGCATGACGCGCTTCTGCCGCAACGTGCGGGCGATCGACGTGGCCGTGCTCGAGCTTGACGAGCCGGGGTCGGCGGCGCGTCGGGCGATTGTCGACGAATGCCGTCGCGCGCTCGAAGAGGATGGTTCTGACGCCATCGTGCTCGGCTGCGCGGGCATGACGAGCCTGTGCGCGCAGGTAGAGGATGCGCTGGGTGTGCCCGTGGTGGACGGCGTCACCGCCGCCGTGAAATGGGTCGAGGCGCTGGTGGCGCTGCGCCTGACGACCGCAAAGCGCGGCGACTTCGCCAGACCGCTCGCGAAGCGTTACGACGGTGAATTCGCTCGCTTCAGTCCGACCAGCGCGGCGAGCGCGACCGACACGCCGCCGCCCGTACGCCCGCTGCGCTACGGGTAAACGCGTAACGCAAGCGCACGATGCCGGGCCGCACGGGCCCGGCACATACACCTCCGTTGACCCGTACTATCCGTCCTCGCGTATGGGCGCGCCCCAACGATTTCGCTACACTGGGCCGGTCCTCGAAGCAGAATGCCCCCGTACCTGCAAATCCTTGTGGCGCAAGGTTTTAATGCGGTGAAAGGGCATCGTTGCATGGACTGATAGCCAGTTTCGCGTAGTTTCGTCGCGTAGTTTCGTTTCGTCATCACCCTTCGACAGATTCGACAGCATGCCACTCGATCCCCAATATCCCCGCGATCTGATCGGTTACGGTCGCCATCCGGTGCAGGCCAACTGGCCTGGCCAGGCGCGCGTCGCGGTGCAGTTCGTGCTCAACTACGAAGAGGGCGGCGAAAACTGCGTGCTGCACGGCGACCCCGCCTCCGAGCAGTTCCTCTCCGAGATCGTCGGCGCCGCGGCCTACCCGGCGCGCCACATGAGCATGGAGTCGATCTACGAATACGGCTCGCGCGCAGGTGTCTGGCGCATCCTGCGCGAATTCGAAAAGCGCGGCCTGCCGCTCACGGTCTTCGGCGTGGGCATGGCGATCGAGCGTCATCCGGACCTCGGGCGCGCCTTCGTCGAACTGGGGCACGAGATCGCGTGCCACGGCTATCGCTGGATTCATTATCAGGACGCCACGCCCGAGCGCGAAGCGGAGCACATGAAGCTCGGCATGGAAGCGATCGAACGCGTGACGGGCCAGCGCCCGCTCGGCTGGTACACCGGCCGTGACAGCCCCAACACGCATCGGCTCGTGGCCGAATACGGCGGCTTCCTCTACGACTCCGATTACTACGGCGACGACCTGCCGTTCTGGATGGACGTCGAAGTAACGGGTGGCAAGACGGTGCCGCAACTGATCGTGCCGTACACGCTCGACACCAACGACATGCGCTTCGCCACGCCGCAGGGCTTCAACACGGCGGATCACTTCTTCACGTACCTGCGCGACGCGTTCGACGTGCTCTACGAAGAAGGCGACGAAGCGCCCAAGATGCTCTCGATCGGCATGCACTGCCGCCTGCTCGGACGCCCGGGCCGTATGCGCGCGCTGCAGCGCTTTCTCGATCACATCGAAAAACATGATCGCGTCTGGGTGACGCGCCGTGTCGATATCGCGCGCCACTGGCGCGAACACCATCCCTATCAACCGCAACAGAACGATCACCGCGGGGTCGCCGCATGAAGGCAATGCACTACACCCTTGAACAGCTGAATCAGGCCTCGACTGACGCCTTCGTGGCCGCGCTCTCGGGCATCTTCGAGCACTCGCCCTGGGTCGCCGAGACGGCGGCGCAACAACGGCCCTACGCGAGCATCGACGCGCTGCATACGACGATGTCGAAGGCGGTGGAAACCTCGGGCGAAGCGCAGCAGCTCGCACTCATCAACGCCCACCCGGAACTTGCGGGCAAGGCGGCCGTACGCGGCGAACTGACGGTGGAATCGACCCGCGAGCAAAGCGGCGCGGGCCTGAACCTGTGCACGCAGGAAGAATTCGACAAGCTGCAGGCGCTCAACCGCGCCTATCGCGAGAAGTTCGGCTTTCCGTTCATTCTCGCGGTGCGCGGCTATGACCGCCACGGCATCATCGCGAACTTCGAATCGCGCGTGAACAACAATCGCGCCGACGAAATGCGCGCGAGCCTCGACCAGATTTACCGTATCGCGCGCTTCAGGCTGGATGAGCTGATCGACGCGTGACGTGGCGATGCGCTCCGGCAGGCAGCAGCAACAAGTCGCATGCCGCCGGGCGCAGCGCCGTTTTGAACCACAGAAAAGATACGAAGGAAGACAAAGATGGCACTCCCGACTCTCGACCCCAACGCACCTGATTTCACGCGCCGCTTCGTCAATCTCGCGGACCCGCGGCTAGGGGCGCAGGCGCTCGAGGCGAGCGACGACTTCTTCGCGCCGAAGGAGCGCATGCTCAATCCGGAGCCGGCCGTCTTTATCCCGGGCAAGTACGACGACCACGGCAAGTGGATGGACGGCTGGGAAACGCGCCGCAAGCGCAGCAACGGCTACGACTGGTGCGTCGTGAAGCTCGCGCGTCCGGGCGTCATCAAGGGGCTCGACCTCGACACCAGCCACTTCACGGGCAACTTCCCGCCGGCAGCGTCGGTTGAAGCCGCCTATGTGGTGGACGGCGCACCGGGCGCATCGACGCAATGGACGGAAATCGTCCCGTCGACCTCGCTCAACGGCAACAGCCACCACTACGTGGAAGTATCGAGCGACAAGCCCTTCACGCATCTGCGCGTGAACATCTATCCGGATGGCGGCATTGCGCGTCTGCGCGTGTACGGCCAGCCGCAGGTGGACTGGCAGGGCGCGAGCCGCTCGGAACTGTTCGATCTGGCTGCGATGGAAAACGGTGCGTATCTTGTCAGCGCGAACAACCAGCACTTCGGCGTGGCTTCGACGCTGCTGATGCCGGGCCGTGGCGTGAACATGGGCGACGGCTGGGAAACGCGCCGCCGCCGCGAACCGGGCAACGACTGGGCGATCATCGCGCTGGCGCAGCCGGGCATCATCAAGAAGATCGAAGTCGATACGGCTCACTTCAAGGGCAACTACCCGGACCGCTGCTCGTTCCAGGCCGCACGCGTGGTGGGCGGCACCGACAGCTCGCTCGTGACGCAGGCGATGTTCTGGCCGATGCTGCTGGACGAACAGAAGCTGCAGATGGACAAGCAGCACTACTTCGAGAACGAACTCGCGGCACTGGGTCCGGTTACGCACGTGCGCTTCAACATCATCCCGGACGGCGGCGTGTCGCGCGTGCGTCTGTGGGGCACGCTCGCCTGATCCGGCGACGAGACCATCATGAGCGAAGTGAAGACAACGCTGACCATCGAGCCGCTCACGCGCGAAGCGTTCGCGCCGTTCGGCGACGTGATCGAGCTTGAGGGCGCGAAGCAGATTCCGATCAACCTCGGCACGACGATCCGCTATCACGATCTGGCGAACGTCGACGTCACGGAAGAGGGCGGGCGCACGCTCGTCAATCTCTTTCGCGGCCAGCCGCGCGTGTTGCCCTTCGAGGTGAAGATGCTCGAGCGTCATCCGCTCGGCAGCCAGGCATTCGTGCCGCTCAACGACAAGCCGTATCTCGTCGTTGTTGCGCCGGCGGGCGATCTGGACGCGACGAAGATTCGCGCGTTCGTG
The DNA here is from genome assembly GCF_035948235.1 of Paraburkholderia sp. GTDB lineage: Bacteria > Pseudomonadota > Gammaproteobacteria > Burkholderiales > Burkholderiaceae > Paraburkholderia. The sequence goes on from NZ_DASZJJ010000115.1 coordinate 46,408, forward strand.
TCGAGTGGCTGGCAGGGCGTGAACTATGCGAAGGGCGTCTGGCACCATCCGCTAATTGCGCTTGGCGACGTGAGCGACTTCATCGTCGTCGATCGCGGTGGCGAAGGACTGAACCTCAACGAGCAGGATCTGCCGGAATCGCTCTGGCTGACCGAAGAAGCGATGCGCGAAGGGCAACGCTAAAACGCGTCGGATTGATTAGAGCATGAAACGGAAAAGCCACGGCCTGGGCCGTGGCTTTTTGCATTGCGCGTACGCCAACTATGCGCGCCGGATACGACGCGCCGCGATCAGAACTCGTAGCCGACTTGCGCACGCACGCCAGGATTGCCTGTGCTCGTGACGGACACGGCGCCGTTCATGAGCCAGTGCATATTGGCCGAACGATACGTCACACCGACCGCTGCCGCACTGCCGCCCATGTAGTAGCCGCCGCCCGCCGCGACGACAGTACGACCCGGGCCCGAAGGCGTGAGGTTCGGCATGGCCATGGCCGCCGCCACGCCCGCGTAGGCGTTCTTCGACACCGTGTTGATCGAGCCTTGCAGATTAGAGATCTGCTGGCCGATCGCGTTCGATTGCTGGGCGATCGCGCTGTTCAACTGGTTCAGGTTCACGGCATCGGTGCCTGACGTGCCCGCGGCGACGTTCACGATCTGACGTTCGGCGCCTTCCTGGCCGACCGAGACTGCATTGTCGCGATTCGCAATCGAGTTCGCGCCGATCGCAACGGCGTTGTTGGCCGATGCGTTAGCCTTGTCGCCGATCGCGCTCGAGTTTGCACCTGTCGCGACCGCGCCACCGCCAACCGCGACCGATTGCGCGCCCGATGCCGCGGCGACACCGCTCGTCGAATTCACCGAAACCGCCGTTGATCCCGTCGTACTGATGTTCTGCACGGCCTGGCTGATGCTCGCGACCTGCTGGTTCGTGGCGTAGAGTTGTTGGCCGCTTACCGCATCGGTGCTGTTTGCGGAGAGGGTTCCGTTCTGCAATCCACTCAAGCCGACGTTGGCGCCACTCGTGCTGCTAAGCGTGATGTTCGAGTGATCTGCGGTGTCGTAGTGGACGGCATCCACATCGGTCGTCGATGCTGTATCGGTTGCTGAGACCGAACCGCTGGCAGTGTCGCCTACGGCGCTAGCTGCACCGACGGGGCTTGCACCAAGGAGCGTGCGCGTGGCGGTAACCAGGTGCGGGGTTGAGGAAGACGAAGCCGCTGCGCCAGACGACGCGACGCTGTCGAGTGCGGTGTTGATCGAAGCGATGTCTGCGGTATTTTTCAGTACGCGATTGTCAAGATTGGCGATCGCGTCGCCGACGTTGTTGACCGTCGTTCCGCCCACTGAATATGACGGTGCGATGAAGCCACCGGCAGCATTGATGCCGGCGCCGCCGCCCAATGCGCTTGCGACGGATTTGAGCTGCGAGACGTTGACCGCATCCGTATCGTCCTGGCCCGCAGCGAGGTTCACGATGCGCCGCGTGTTGATCTGGCTTTGTACGGTGGTCGTGTTGCCGTCCGCGTCGGTCAGCGTGCGCCTGGTCGTGCCGTCGCTACCGACCGACACAGTATTGTCCTCGTTCGCGACCGACCCCGAGCCGAGTGCGACCGAACCGTTGCCTGTGGCCAGCGCCGAACTCGCATTCCCGCTGGACTGGGCATTGGTGCTCGCCGAAACCTCGCCCGTGCCGCTCGACGCCTCGCTCAGCGCGCCCACCCGGGCGTCGAGCGACTGAAGGGCCGTCTGGGTGCTGCTCTTAAGGTTGTTCACGGCCGACAGCATGTTGGTTTCCGAAGAACCCAACTGGCTCACCGTAGCCGCATCCGTCATCTCCACGCCAGGCGCCACATTGACAATTCGACGAAGGAGGCCGGAAGACGCGTCGCCCACTGAAATCGAATAAGGCACGGTTGTCTTCGAGCCAAGACCCAGCGCCACCGCGCCTATCGATGTGGACTGCGCGGGTTCTCCCGAACCAAAGCCGGAGATGTACGGATTGCCGGTAATGACCGCCTGCTTCATCTGCGCAACGTTGACTGCGTCGGTGGGCTGCGTCCCTGCGGCGACATTGGAGAGTGTCGTCTGGCTGCCGGCGACACCAAACGTCACGTGGCTGCGGGTCGAATCGTCGTAAGCGACGAAATTTCCGTCCGTGATGAGGTTTTGCATTGCCAGGTCCGAGGCGTACAGTTGCGAACCGTTGATGGCATCCGTGGAGTCGGCGTCGAGGCGGCCTGCAGCGACATTGGTGATCGTGCGTTCAGCGCCTGCTGCGCCCACGCTCACCGTACCCGTCGGCGACTTGCCCGCGTAGGTGTAGGTCGTGCCGCCAATCGTGCCGCTTGCCGTGCCTACCGCTGCAGTGTTCGCCACCGAGCCCGTGCCCAGCGCGACCGAGTTCGCCACCGAGGCATTCGCAGCCTGACCAATTGCCATCGAGCCCGTTTGCGTGGCCGCCGAGTTCGTGCCGATTGAGGTTGAGTTCAAACCCGCAGCATTGGCTTGATAGCCAAGCGCCGTACCACTGCCTTGCGTTGCCTTTGCGCCCGCGCCCAGTGCGGTCGTGGCATATGCCGTGGCCGAGCTGTTCGTGCCGATTGCCGTTGCGTAGTAACTTCCACCGCCCGTGGCCGTGGCAGATGCGCCCAGGGCAATATCGCCAAGATTCGATGCGACCGCACTGTTGCCAATCGCTTCCGAATAGTCACCAGTTGCCTGGGTGTTCGCGCCAAGCGCGATCGCGGCTGTGCCCGCCGCGGAAGCGACCGGGCCGATTGCCGTCGAGTTCGCGCCCGCCGCCGACGAATCACCCGCCGTCGAATTAGTGTGGAAGTATTTGATGCCACCGCCGTTGGTGATGTTGTTCACCGTGTTGGTAACGGACGTGACGTTCGCGTTCGTCGCATTGAGTTGCGAACCGTTCACCGCGTCGGTGCTGTTTGCGTTCAACGCGCCATTAGCGACGTTCGTCAGTGCGACAGGTGCATGACCCGAGCCACCCAGCGTCACCGAGTTGTGCGCCGACGAGTCGTACTGCACGGCGTTGGCTACGCTAGAAGATACGGCATAGAGTTGCGAGCCATTGACAGCTTCAGTGCTATCCGACGAAACTTTGCCAAGCGCAAGCTGCACGATTTTCTGGTTGCTCATGGTCACGACACTGTCGAAAGTCGTTGGACCGTAGACCATAACGCTCGCGCCTTTGATATTGAGCGTGCCGTTTTTGTAACCCGCCACCTGGGCGGTGGACGCGTTCATCCCGTAGCCACCCTTCGTGTCCGCGGCGTTGTTCAACGAAAAAGCCAGGCCATCCGTTGTACCTTTGCCGTCGGTCGAGCAGTCGAGTGCCTCGCTACCACCCGACGAACCCCACGCGTATCCAGAAGCACCGGTGCACAGTTCAAGGCCACCCTGGCCGACAGTGCCAACAGTCGCTGCATCTACTGCCTGCGAAGAGAGTGCGACGGCAATCCCAAGCGCGCTGGTGGCGATAACGGCAACACGCCTGGACGCCTTGCGGCCGGCGGTGGCGGTTTCGGGGGCTGCGACCCAAGTTTGGTCTGTTTCACTCCACACACAGCGATAAGTATTATTCATTCAGGATGCCGTATTAATAAGGGTTTGTCACGTACTCACACACCTTTGACACAGTCGAATTCACGAGACGATGCTTGCGTAGAATCTATTGATACGTTCGAACGCCGTAAATACGATATTTCTGAATTTATTAAATATTTTTGAGCAAAAATTGCTGGATATAGGGTGGTCTAATTTCGAATCGCCTAATCTTATTTATAGCGAGTTCGTGAGAAATTCTTATATTTATAGGGTTTATGACTGATTGTTTGAGATTTATGTCGAACTTTGTAAATCGATGGATAAATTCGCTGCATTGTCTTTTTCTTCGGATTGCAGATTGATAAGATGCCATCGCCGCTGTAAATCGCGGTAACCATTCTTAAAGGATAACTACGATGCAAAAAATCGACCGTACCCAACTCGCCAACATCGACGCTGCAGGTGGTTGCTGCAAGAGCTGCTGCTCGAGCCAACCGGCACCGGCTCCGAAGCCGTGCCCGGCTCCCGTCGTGCCGCGCTAATTAGCGTCGTTTAATGAAGAGGGGGGCGCCCCCCTTTTTTTCGCTTAGTTATTACACCGCTACTTATCGCTGCCTGCAGTTGTCTACGAAGTGCTTAAACAACCTCTCTTGCGTTTCCTGAGCCGCCTGGCGCAAGGGCGATTCCTGCTACGGCGCCGTTTGTTGCTCTGTACGCCATTTCCAGTACTCGATTCGGCTGCGCGAGTTCATTGGCTGATTAAGGCGACGTGCGATGGCCGTGCCCGCTCGACAGGCATTGCCCGTTATGACGCCGGTCGCAGCGATGTGGGCCTCACGCGCAAGGATGCATTGAGTGTCATGAGCGCGAATGTGCGCGAGCGCTGGCTCGACGAGCGCCTCTATGCAGGGCGAGCGCTCGGCCGTGACGTCTGGCCGGATCTGCGTGCCGCCGCGATGCAACTGGCCGCTCGTATCAGACAGATCAAAGCCGCAGAGCCCGGACGCGTCGTTGTGTTGTCGCCATTCCATTACGTTTCGCAGTACGCGAACATTTACGTCGTGGACAATGTGCGCGAGGCGCTGGGACTCGCATCCCTCTCCGTTGTATCGGGCGTGCCGCGCGACGTGTACGGCAACGACGCGCAGATGATCCCCTCGCTCCGTGTGCTGTACACCTACGACGAAAATGGCCGCGATAGCCGCAACGGCCTCGGCTTGCGCGTCATCCGAACGCTGCGGCGAGACGGCGTGGCAGTGGTGTTTGCCGATGTTCCGCCGTTTGCGCTGGCGAAATATCCGATGGAGACCGTGAGCGTCAAGTTGAGCGGCCGGCCGGCGCGTTTGCACAACGGCATATTCCGGCTGGGTGCGCCTGTCGACGCGACGCTGCTGTCGTTCTATCTGCGCTTCGAGCGTGGGCGATTCGGCATCCACATTTTTGATCCCATTGCGCTAGCCGACGAAGCCGCGCCACAGCGACTTGCTGACAACATCGATACGGCGCGCCGGAAAAACTATCCGCATTGGCTTTTCGCGGGTCATCCCAGCGTGTATCACTTCGCGCCGGTCCGATAGCCTGTCGTTCAAAAACGTTCCAGTGCATAGGAGCCGGGCATATCCGGCAACGGCACGATAACCACATGGATGGCCGGAACACCGGTCACGGGGACCTTCTCACAACGTGGACCCACTTTATCTTCCCGAGTTCAGGGATATCCGCTGGCGTTGGATCGCTTACGCGGCTTCGAGCGTTGTCGTGCTCGGCGTCGGCTTTGCTTTCACGCACGAAGTGGAACTCAAGCAGGACGTACGCTGCGAAATCGTTTCGCCAGCCGAGATCAAGTTGCAGGGCGAAAGCGGGCTCGTTTCGGCAATCTACGTGCAGCCGCCCGCGCGGGTCGAGGCGGCGCAGCCGCTATTCCGGCTGGAACGCGACCTCTCGCTCGCGCACGGCGGTATGAGTCGGGCAGACTTCGACGCGCAGGTGCGCGACGAGGAGCGCCGTGCGGCTAACGCACGATACACGCAGCGCCACGTCGATCTGACGACCCAACTCGCCACTGCACGCGCGAACGAAACGAGCCGGCGCGCGGAGCTCGCTGAGCTAGATGTACAAGGCGCGCAAAGCGACCAACTGGTTGGCGAGGCGCAGAAGAAGCTTGCGCGCCTCGAAGCCGTTGCAGACTACGTACCCGCTGATCGCATCGAACAAGCCCAGGCGGATCAGCACCAGAGCCGCATCGCGCGCGCCGAACTGGCGGCTCGACGCCAGCAGACGGTCGCGGCGCTCGCTGACTTGCGCAATACGCAGCAGACGCTCAACGCGCAGTTGCATGAACTCGATACAAGCCGGGCACGCGATCTCCAGGAGGCGGATGCCCGCTTCGAGCAGACACGTCGCGACGCGACGATCTCCGCACCGAAAGCCGGCATCGTGACGTTCTCGCGGCTCGTTCAAGGCAGCACGCTTCAGCCCGCGGATATCGCCATGGTGATCGTGACCGATGCCGGCGGCCCGCTGCGCGCCGAACTGCGTATTCCGTCGCGACGGCGCGGTTTCGTGCGGCCGGGGCAGACGGTACACCTCAAGTTCGATGCGTTCCCTTATGCGCGTTTCGGATCGTACGAAGCGCGCATCGATTCGATCTCCCGCACGACTGTGTCGACGCCGGCGCCCAATCCCGCGAAGGCCGGCGAGGGCGATGCGCCATCCACGCCGGGCGACGAATTCGTCGCATGGGTCACGCTCCCGCGTCATACCTTCGATTATGGCGCGCAGCATTTCGACATCCTGCCTGGCATGCAGGCGACGGCGAGCGTAGTGATCGAGCGCCGCACCATCGCCGAATGGGTGCTCGAGCCGTTGTTCAAGATTGTGCGAGGCTGACATGCAGGTGATCTACCAGAATGAAGTCGCGGAATGCGGCTATGCGTGTCTTGCGATGGTGCTTTCGCATTTCGGGCGTGCCACCGAAGTCCGCGAGCTTTCCGCTTACCGGCCGATTTCGGCAAACGGTCTGTCCTTGATGGACCTGTATGACGTGGCGACGGACTTTGGGCTCGAAGTGCAGGCGTTCCGCTTCGACGCGTCGCAGGTCAGTCAGATCAAGCCCGGCTCGGTCATCCACTTTGGCGGCGCGCATTTCGTCGTGTTCGAGCGGGCGACGCGTCACTACGTGATGCTGATCGATCCGGCGGTCGGACGCCGGCGCATCGCGATGGACACGTTTCTAGCCTGCATTTCAGGATATCTGATCGAGTGCGCACCGGCACCCACGCTAAAGCGTATCCGTCGCCGTCTGCGCGTGCCCGATGCCATTGCGCGCGTGCGCCAGCTCAATCCGCAGTTGCGCGGCCAGTTCGCGAAGACACTCTTCGTTGCACTCGGCGCGCAGTTCGCGATTCTGGCGCAGCCATATCTGGGTTCGTTCGTGCTCGACCACGTAGTCGCCGAAGACAACCTGAACCTGCTTAACGTGCTGGTCTTCACGTTCGCCGCTGTTTTCCTTGTAGGCGCAGTCAGCCAGTACGTCCAGGGCGTACTCGTCGAATTGCTGTACGCGCGCGTGAGCGTGAACGCAACCGAAGGCCTGTTCGCGCATCTGCTGCGCGTGCCGATCGCGTACTTCGAAAAACGCAATCTCGGCGATATTTTCACGCGTTTCAAATCGCAGGACGAAATCAACGCTTTCGCGTCGCGATCGGTCCTGTCGTTTTGCGTGGACGTGATGGTCGGCCTGCTCGCCATGCTTTTGATGTTCGTTCAGGACGTGAAACTGTCGGTGGTTGTGGTGACGATCTTCGCGCTGTACTTGCTGGTGTCCGGATCGATGTTCGCGGCAATGCGCGACACACACGCGCGTGTGCTGCAGGAAAGCGCGCGCTGCGACGATGCGCTGTTCGAAACGGTGCGAGGAGCGTCGCTCATCAAGTTGTCCCAAGGCGAGACGCGCCGCGTGGCGCGTTTCATGGAACTGTTCCGCAATTACGCGTCGGCGCTGTTTCAGAGCAGCCGCTTGACGGCCACGCGCGATGCACTGCTCAAGCTGCTCGCGCACGCAGAAACGCTCGTCATCACCTGGTTTGCAGCGAAGCTAATGCTTGCCGGCACAATCTCGGTGGGCGCTTTTTACTCCTTCATGATCTACAAGTCGTTGTTCTCCGAGCGCATGGCACTGGCCATCAACACGGGTTTCGCGTATTTCATGCTGAGCGTGCCTGTCGCACGCGTGGACGATATTGTCGAATGCGAGGCCGAACGCTACACACCGTTCGCGGACCTGCACAAGACCGTCGAGGTACGCCGCTTTGAACGCATCGCCCTGCGCAACGTCGGCTTCTCGTATGGCGTTTCCGACCAGCCCGTGCTGTCCAATGCGAACCTCGATATCGTGCGCGGCGACAAAATCGTCATCACGGGGCCGTCCGGTGCCGGCAAATCGACGCTGTTCAGATTGCTCGCGGCCACCGATATGCCGCAACAGGGCGAAATCACGTTCAACGGTATCGCCTGGCCCAATCTGAACGTCGACGAGATTCGCCGCCACGCCGCGCATATGCGACAGGGCGACATCATTCTGCACGGGTCAATCGCCGACAATATCGCGCTTTTCGAGGGCAATCCCGATGAGGCGCGCATTCTGTCACTGCTCGAAGCCGTCGGTCTGCTCGACGATGTCATGCGCTTGCCGATGCGCACGCGCACGGTCATCAGCGACACGCTCGCCAATATCTCGGCCGGGCAACGCCAGCGTCTGCTTCTGGCGCGCGCGCTTTATCAGTCGCGGGAACTGCTGCTGCTCGACGAGCCGACATCGAACCTCGATCCGGTTGCGGTACGGCGCATTTCGGCGTTGCTTCAGAGGCTCGATCGAACCGTCGTGGTGATTACGCACGATGTGGCGATGGCGGAGGGCTTCGAAAAGCACTACCGGCTCGTCGATGGCGGGTTCGTACGCGTCGAGCGGCGGGATGCGCAAGCGGCGATGGAGGGGGCGTGATGAACCGCACGGCAGCCACGATAACGCTCGTCCTTTCCCTGCTGGCAGGCGGTGCGCACGGAGCCGACCTGCTTTCGGTCGTGAGCGACGCGCTCGACCACGATCCGGCTTTGGCCGCTTCGCGCGACTCGGCGCGCGCCGCCGCGCAGGCCGTGCCGAAAGCACGCGCGGCGCTGTTGCCTCACGTTTCCGGCGGCTGGGGCCGGGCCTATAACGGCATCGTCACGGAGGACTTTCCCACCCAGCATTACTGGCAAAGCGGCTGGACCGTCGGGCTCACGCAACCCGTGTTCGACTGGGCAAGCTGGACTGCGTATCGTCAGGCCGACTGGATGGTCTTGCAGGGCCGTCTCCAAACCGCCAGCGCCGAACAAAACGCCATCCTTGCAGCGGCGCAGGCCTATTTCGACGTGCTCGCAGCGGCTGAAGAGGTGGCGCGCGCAACGGATTATCTACATGCGCTCGACGCGCATCTCGCGCTGCTCGCGCGGGCGAAGGCCGCTGGCGAAGCAACGCTGGTGGACGTGCGCGACGGCGAATCGAGCCGTGCGCAGGCCCAACTGCAGTTACTCGACGCGCAAAGCCAGGCACGTTTTGCGCAGGCGGCGCTGGAGCGCATCACAGGTCACTCCGTCGATGCCATCTCGACTTTGGCGCCTGGTGGTGTGCCGCGACTCGATCCGCCGGACGCGCAACGCTGGATCACGCAGGCGCAGTCGCGCGGCTATGCGGTGCAGATCGGCGAAGTGGCGCTGAGGATCGCGCGCTTCGAGACCGAAAAGGCACAGGCTGCGGGCTATCCCAACGTGAGTCTCCAGATCACTCATACTCCGGCGGGAGCGGCGGGTGGTTATTCGCGGCCGACCACCACCACCACGGGCATGCTCGCCGTTACGATTCCGCTTTACTCCGGCGGCGAAACCACGGCGAAAGTCGACGAAGCAAGCGCACTGGAGGACAAGGCACGTGACGAGCTCGACGCCGCGGTGCGCGATGCCGGCGCGAATGCCCGCGACGGCTGGCTGCGCGTGAGCGCGGGCGGCACGCGTATGGCGGCGCTCGATCAGGTGGTACAGCGTGCGCAGGCATCGCTTGAGGCCACCCGTATCGGCTTTGGCGCAGGTAGCCGGACCAGCCTGGATGTACTGCGAGCTACCGACGCGCTGTACGCTGGCCGCCGTGACCTGATTCGTGCGCGTTACGACGTCGTGCTCGCGGTCCTCAAGCTTCTTGGGCAGACCGCGATGCTCGACCTCGACGAAGTCGGGCGCCTCAATACGCAGCTATTCGCTGTGCGGCCCGCGGGGGCAAGTGCGGAGCGCTAGCCTCGCGCAACGCCGACAAAAAAAGCCCGAAGCACAAAAATGCTTCGGGCTTTTTAGTTAGCCGAACTGGCGTAACAGAATTACTGCTTCGCGCCGCCCTGGAACCATGCGGCGATCTTCATGCGTTCGTCGTCGGTCATGTGGGTGACGTTGCCCAGCGGCATCGCCTTGAGCGTGACGGCCTGTTGATACAGACGCTGCGCGTTCTGCGAGATTTCATCGGGCGTATCGAACATCACGCCAGCGGGCGCTGCGCCCATCATCGTCGGGTGGGCCGAGTGGCAACCCGCGCAACGCTGTTGCAGGATCGGCTGAATGTCGCCGATCTTGATCGTCGGCGCATTGGCGGCTTCGGCCTGCGGCACGACCGGGCGCGGCAGCGTCCAGACCAGCGCGACGAACATCAGCGCCACGCCACCGATCGGCAGGTACCAGAGCTGCTGGCCACGGTGACGCATCACGAAGAACTGGCGAATCAGCGCGCCGGCCAGCATGATGACCACGAGCACGGCCCAGTTATATTCATGCGCGTAGGTCATCGCGTAGTGGTTCGACAGCATCGCGAACACCACCGGCAGCGTGAAGTACGTGTTGTGCACCGAACGTTGCTTGCCGCGCTTGCCGTAGATCGGGTTCGGCACTTCGCCCTTGAGCATCGCGTTGACCATCTTGCGCTGGCCAGGAATGATCACGAAGAACACGTTCGCCGACATGATCGTAGCCAGCATCGCGCCCATGATCAGATACGCGGCGCGGCCCGAAAAAATATGGCAGGCGAGGTAAGCGGCGATCACCACGTAGATGCCCACGCATACGCCGAGCAGCTTGTCCTTCGTGCCCAGCAGGCGGCACAGCGAGTCATACACGATCCAGCCCGCAGCCAGGAAGCCCAGCGCCGAAGCCACCGCCACGACCGGACCCATATCGAGCACGTTCTTGTCGATGAGGTACGTGTTCGGCGCGAACAGGTAGAGCACCGTGAAGAGCGACGCGCCCGAGAGCCACGTCGTGTACGACGGCCACTTCGACCAGTGCAGATCGTCGGGCATTTCGGGCGGCGCGACGGTGTACTTCTGCATGTTGTAGAAGCCGCCGCCGTGGACGTGCCACAGTTCGCCGAACACGCCGCGACGCTTCTGGTTGGGGTCCGTAGGCGGTTTGAGGCTGTTGTCGAGCGCGACGAAGTAGAACGATTCGCCGATCCAGGCGATCGCCGCGATGACGTGGAACCAGCGCAATGCGAGGTTCAGCCAGTCGGTAATAAAGCCTTCCATGAAACTCCTCCACTCCTGATTCGTTGCGCGCGGACGTCAGGACGTCTCGCGCGGGACTGCGGGGGCGGCAAAAGTGCAGCGCCGCAAAGCGGGCACGCGTGGGCGCGCCGCCTGTCTCTTGTTGTGTTGTTGATGAGCCGTGAACGCCAGAGCAGCAGACTTAGCTGCCGCGATAGGTGCTGTACGACCACGGCGAGACCAGCAGCGGCACGTGATAGTGCGCGCCGGCATCGGCCACGCCAAAGCGCAGCACGACGCGATCGACAAAACGCGGTTCCGGCACTTTCGTGCCGATCGACGCAAAGTAGTCGCCGGCATGGAACACGAGTTCGTATTCGCCCGGGGTGAGCGCCGCGCCTTCGAGCAGCGGTTCGTCGCAGCGGCCGTCGTGGTTGGTCGTGACGGTCTTCAGCGCGCGGCGGGCGTCGCCGTCGAGCGCATGGAGTTCGACCTTGATGCCCGCGCCGGGACGGCCGTTCGCGGTGTCGAGCACGTGGGTAGTCAGCTTGCCCATTCGCAGTTTTCCTTGTCTTTTCCTGGTGTCATTGCGAGGTTTCGGCGGCGTCTCGATCCCATGATGCTCAAGCGGCGGATCGAGGCTCCACGTCAGTGGCTACATACCCGTCGGCGGATCGAAGCGAGCGCCGTGAACGCATTTTAAGAACGTTCGGGCCGCAATCGCGCGAGCGATAGGAAAGATAATCCCCGCCGCATGAGCCTGGCCGCCGGGCCTTGCTGCATGCGGCTCTCGCGGCGGTCGAAACCTCGGGTTTTCACCCATGTGCACATCGTATCCGCGCCAAAAATCGACCTTTATATGAAGGGACTGAATTCCGGTATCTCGTCCAGGCGAATTGCCAGCGGAATTTTGGTTGCCGAAGGTAGCGGTCATGCGCGCTTCGGCTCAAACCGGTGCGCGTAACCCGAAGACGGCGCTGGGCGCCGGGTAACCGGGCCAGCGGCGTCCTCGTCAGGATGCGTCGGCACCGGTTGTTCCGGTGGAACGGCGGTGCGGCAAGGACGTCTGCTTCACATTCACAGTCAATTCACGGACAACGGAGCGAACAGACACGATGGAACGCACTACCGCAAGCAACCCGGAACGCAAGCCCGGCACGAAAACCCTGCTGCTCAAGAACGCCGACATGCTGGTGACGATGGACGGCGCGCGACGCGAAATCCGTGGCGGCGGCGTTTATGTCGAGGACAATCGCATCGTCGCGGTCGGCCCGACGGCGGAACTGCCGCAAACCGCCGACGAAGTGATCGACGCTACTGGCCATATCGTCACGCCGGGCCTCGTCAATACGCACCATCACATGTATCAGAGCCTCACGCGCGCCGTGCCCGCCGCGCAGGACGCCGAACTGTTCGGCTGGCTCACGAATCTCTACAAGGTCTGGGCCAACCTGACGCCGGAAATGATCGAGGTGTCCACGCTCACGGCCATGGCTGAACTGCTGCTCTCGGGCTGCACGACGTCGAGCGATCACCTCTACATCTACCCGAACGGCAGCCGTCTGGACGACAGCATCCGCGCCGCGCAGCAGATTGGCATGCGTTTTCATGCGGCGCGCGGCAGCATGAGCGTGGGGCAGAAGGACGGCGGCCTGCCGCCGGATTCGGTGGTCGAGAATGAGGACGCGATCCTCGCCGATACCCAGCGCCTGATCGAGACGTATCACGACGAGGGCCGTTACGCGATGCTGCGCGTGGTGGTGGCGCCGTGCTCGCCGTTCTCGGTGAGCCGCGATCTGATGCGCGAATCGGCGGTGATGGCGCGCCATTACGGCGTGTCGATGCACACGCACCTCGCCGAGAACGTCAACGACATCGCCTATAGCCGCGAAAAATTTGGCATGACGCCCGCCGAATATGCCGAGGATCTGGGCTGGGTCGGCCGCGACGTCTGGCATGCGCACTGTGTGCAGCTCGACGAACACGGCATTGGCCTGTTCGGTCGCACCGGCACGGGCGTCGCGCATTGTCCGTGTTCGAACATGCGCCTCGCTTCGGGCATCGCGCCGATCAAGAAGATGCGTCTCGCGGGCGTGCCCGTGGGCCTGGGCGTGGACGGTTCGGCCTCGAACGACGGGGCCCAGATGATGGGCGAGATGCGTCAGGCGATGCTACTCGCGCGCGTGGGCTTCGGGCCCGATGCCATGACGGCGCGCGAGGCGCTGGAGATTGCCACGCTGGGTGGCGCGAAGGTGCTGGGCCGCGACGATATCGGCGCGCTCGAGCCCGGCATGGCGGCGGATTTCGTGGCTTTCGATCTGCGTCAGCCCTTGTTCGCGGGCGCGCTGCATGATCCAGTCGCGGCGCTGGCGTTCTGTGCGCCGTCGCAGGTCGCGCTATCGGTGATCGGCGGGCGCGTGGTGGTGAAGGAGGGCGTGCTGCAGACGCTCGATCTCGGGCCCGTGATCGAGCGCCATAACCGGCTTGCCGGTCAGCTCGTGCAGGCGGCGCGCTAAGGCGGCCCGTAAGCCGCTGTAAATGCAAAACGGGCGGCGCGCGAAAGCGGGCCGCCCGTGCTGTAACGCTTGAGCCGTTCGGCAAAACGGCATCGGCGTTGGTTAAGGTTTGTCGATCAGCGTCTTGGTCGCTTCGGCGACAAGGCTGCGCAACCAGCGGACTTCATCCGAATAGTGACAGCGCTCGTGCCACAACTGGTAGTACTGCATCGGCGGGAAGTCGAGCGGCGCGGGCACGACCGTGAGCGGCAGGAAACGCGCGTAATGATCGGCAAACAGACGCGTGGTGGTGAACACCAGATCCGACTTGATGAGCACGTACGGCGCCAGATTGAAGTACGGCAGCGTGACGACCACGTGGCGCTTGAGGCGCTCGCGCGCCAGATGCACGTCGATGGCGCCGCGCTGGCCCACGGAATAGGGCGTGGGCGCGAGATGCGGCGCGTTGAGGTACTGGTCGAGCGTCAGCCCGCCGCGCTTGGCGAACGGGTGCGTGTTGCTCATCAGGCAGACGATCTGGTCGACGAACAGATTCGACAGGTGAAGCTGCTCGGGCGGTTCCGGCCAGTTGCCGATCACGATATCGAGCTTGCCTTCTTCGAGCGCCAGTTCGTAGTCGAAAGCGGGCCCGAGCGAATGGAACTCGAGCGTGGCATTGGGCGCGGCCTGACGGAAACGCTCGACCACGGTGGGCACGAACAGCACGTTCAGATAGTCCGGACAGCCGATGCGGTAACAGCGGATGGACGTAGCCGGATCGAAATTGTGCTGCTGGAAACGGATGCGCTCGATCTCGCGCAGGGCGTTCTGCACGGGTTCGAGCAGGCGCAGACCGTATTCGGTGGGCACCATGCCGGACTTGCCCCGTACGAGCAGCGGGTCGCCGGTAATGTCGCGCAGACGCCGTAGCGCCGCGCTGATTGCGGGTTGCGACTGATTGAGCTTGACGGCCGCGCGCGTCACGCTGCGCTCCATCAAGAGGGTGTGCAAGACGCGCAAGAGGTACGTGTCGATCGCCTCGCGTTGCTGGCTCATGAAATCTCCGAATTATATGTTTTGGCTGATCGAGGGGCTTTGTGGATATATGTTTTTTAATATGGACAAAAAGACCCGTCAAGACAGGGTTGTACTGAGCCATCCTGACAAGTCCCTGTTGCGCGGGGCACAACGGCATGTCATGGGGATTTTTGTCGGCTCGACGCTGGCCCGGCTGGCAAGGTATCGTCACCCGGCGGTCAGCCCGGATGTGGGGCGCTTTGCGCGGCCATAGGGAAGGCTCAGGCGAGCGGACTAGAACGAACAACGAACCAGCATCACGTACTCAATAACGTACTACGGCGGACTTTCCATGGGCGACTCTTCTTCCCGTCAGGCGACCGGGGCGGGCATGAATTCCGGGCAACGCGCGGGGCAACCCGTGCCGCGCCTCGCGCTATCCGGCATTACGAAGCAGTATCCGGCCGTACGCGCCAACGACGACGTGACGCTCACAGTCATGCCCGGCGAAATCCACGCGCTGCTCGGCGAGAACGGCGCGGGCAAGAGCACGCTGATGAAGATCGTCTACGGCGCGGTGCGGCCCGATGCGGGCGAGATCCGCTGGGAAGGCGAGGCCGTCGAGATCGCCAGTCCGGCGGCGGCGCGCAAGCTCGGCATCGGCATGGTGTTCCAGCATTTTTCGTTGTTCGAAACGCTCACCGTGGGCGAGAACATTGCGCTCTCGCTCGACGAGAAGTTCGACCTCAAGGCGCTGGCTGCGCGCATTCGCGAGGTGTCGGGGCAATATGGCCTCGACGTCGATCCGCAGCGCCACGTGCATAGCCTCACCGTGGGCGAGCGCCAGCGCGTGGAGATCGTGCGCTGCCTGCTGCAGAACCCGCGTCTGCTCATCATGGACGAGCCGACTTCCGTGCTCACGCCGCAAGCCGTGCGCAAGCTGTTCGGCACGCTGCGGCGGCTGGCCGCGGAAGGCTGCAGCATTCTCTACATCAGCCACAAGCTCGACGAAATCCAGGAGCTTTGCGATACCGCCACGGTGCTGCGCGGCGGCAAGGTGACCGGTAACGTGATTCCGCGCGAAGAAACCCATGCGTCGCTCGCGCGCCTGATGGTGGGGCGCGAGTTGCCTGCCTACACGCGGCGCACGCATACGCCGGGCGACGTGCTGCTCGACGTCAAGCATCTGTCGATGGCGAGCGACGATCCGTTCGGCACGTCGCTCAGCGATGTGAGCTTCGGCGTGCATGCGGGCGAGATTCTGGGGATCGCGGGCGTGTCGGGCAACGGTCAGGCGGAACTGCTCGCGGCGCTCTCGGGCGAGTCGCGCCAGACGCCGGCGGGACGCCACGGCGCGGCGGATTTGGTGACGATCTGCGGCAAGCCGGCGGGGCGGCTTTCGGCGGGCGCGCGGCGGCGGCTGGGTTTTGCCTTCGTGCCGGAGGAGCGCCTTGGGCGCGGCGCGGTGCCCGCGATGTCGCTCGCAGAAAACGCGCTGCTCACGGCGCACCGCGAAGGCATGGTGCGTTCCGGCTGGCTCAAGACCGGCGCGATGCGCGCGTTCGCCGAGCGCTGTATCGGCGCCTTCGACGTGCGCTGCGGCGGTCCCGACGCACTCGCGCAAAGCCTCTCGGGCGGCAATCTGCAGAAGTACATCGTCGGGCGCGAGATTTTACAGGCGCCGAAGGTGCTCGTGGTCGCGCAGCCCACCTGGGGCGTGGACGTGGGCGCGGCCTCGTTCATCCGTCAACAGTTGCTCGATCTGTCGGCGAGCGGCGTCGCGATCCTGGTGATTTCGGAAGAACTCGAAGAACTTTTCGATATCTGCGACCGCATCGCCGTGCTGGCAGGCGGACGGCTTTCGCCCGCGCGACTGACCGGCGAAACCAATGCCGAGGAAATCGGCCGCTGGATGGCGGGCTTGTTCGGCGATCGCGCCACGCAAACCAGTGGCGGCCCGCCGCCAGCGGAACCTGCCGCGCCTGCCGCACATGCCTGAACGGGCACGGCCACACGCATTACATAAAACGCCAACGACAACGCGACCGCCAGACCACACGTCATGATTTTTCCCTACCGACTCGAAGCCCGCACGACGCCGTCCCGCACGGTGCGCATCGCCGTGCCGCTGATCGCCGCGCTCCTCACGCTGGCGATCGGCTTCCTGATCTTCGGCCTCGTGGGCCGCGATCCCGTGCAGGCCATGCACGCGTTCTTCATCGAACCGCTTTCGAGCGTCAACGGCTGGTCGGAACTGCTGCTCAAGGCGTCGCCGTTGTGCCTGATCGCGCTGGGCTTGGCGGCGGGTTATCGCGCCAACGTCTGGAATATTGGCGCGGAAGGGCAGATGGTGCTCGGCGGCATTGCGGCGAGCGGCGTGGCGATCTACTTCGATCAAGCCAGCGGCTGGTGGATTCTCTTTCTGATGATGATCGCGGGGGTGCTTGGCGGCATGGCGTGGGCGGCGATTCCGGCCTGGCTCAAAAGCCGCTTCAACACCAATGAAATCCTCACCAGCCTGATGCTCACCTATGTGGCGACGCAGTTGCTGATCTGGCTCGTGAGCGGCCCGTGGCGCGATCCGAACGGCATGAACTTTCCGCTCTCCGAAATGTTCAGCGGCGATGCGCTCTATCCCACCTTCGGCGGCGACTGGCGCATTCACTGGCTGCGTGGCACGCGTCTGAATGCGTCGATCTTCCTCACGCTCGCGGCGATCCCGCTCGTGTGGCTCTTCATGCGCCGCAGCTTCGCGGGCTACCGCATGAGCGTGGGCGGCCTCGCACCGCTGGCCGCGCGCTACGCGGGCTTCTCGGAGAAAAAGACGATCTGGACTTCGCTGCTGCTCTCGGGAGGTCTTGCCGGTCTCGCGGGTATGGGCGAAATCGCCGGTCCGATCGGCCAGTTGCAGGCGACCTGGTCGCCGGGCTATGGCTTCACGGCGATCATCGTCGTGTTCGTCGGGCGGCTGCATCCGGTCGGCATCGTGCTGGCGAGTCTGTTGATGGCGCTGCTGTATCTGGGCGGCGAAGCGGTGCAGACCTCGCTACAACTGCCGCAGGCGCTCTCGGGCGTGTTCCAGGGCTTGCTGCTGTTCTGCCTGCTCGGCGCGGATCTGTTCGTGAATTACCGCATTCGCCGCCGTCCCACCGCTGCAACCGCGCATTGATCGAATCACCCGCTTACACGAAACAAGGCAACACGATATGGATATCCAGCAAGCCAGCTCGCTCGCCTCGAGCGCCGTCACCGCCGCTATTCCGCTGATGTTCGCGGGCGTGGGCGAACTCGTCACGGAAAAATCGGGCGTGCTCAATCTCGGCGTGGAAGGAATGATGCTGATGGGCGCCGTCACCGGCTACGCGGTCACGACGATCAGCGGCAATCCGTGGCTCGGACTCGTTGCGGGCATGGCGGCGGGCATCGCGATGTCGCTGCTGTTCGGCTTTCTCGTGCTGACGATGCTCGCGAATCAGGTCGCGACGGGCCTTTCGCTCACGATCTTCGGCGTGGGTTTGTCGGCGTACGTGGGCAAGCCGTATACCTCGGCGGCCACGTCGGTCACGATCAATGCCTGGCCGATTCCCGGTCTATCGCATCTGCCCGTGGTCGGACCGGCGTTCTTCAGTCTCACACCCGTTGATTACCTCGCGTTCCTGATGTTCGCCGTGGTCGCGTGGTTCCTCTATCGCACGCGTGCGGGGCTCGTGCTGCGCTCGGTGGGCGAGTCGCCGCAGGTCGCGCATTCGGTGGGCTTTCCGGTGATCGGCGTGCGCTATGGCGCCACGGCCTTTGGTGGCGCGATGGCGGGTCTGGCGGGCGCGTACTACTCGGTCGTGCAACTGCATCTCTGGCAGGAGCAAATCACCGCGGGGCGCGGCTGGATCGCGCTTGCGCTGGTGGTGTTCGCAACGTGGCGACCGGGCCGTCTGTTGATCGGCGCGCTGCTGTTCGGCGCGGTGACGGGCGCGCAGTTCTACGCGCAGGCCATTGGCGTGCCGGTGCCCACGCAGTTCCTCGCCATGCTGCCGTATGTGGCTACTGTTGTCGTGCTCGTGCTGATTTCGCGTAACCCGAACACGATCCGCCTGAACGCGCCTGCGTCGCTCGGCAAATCGTTCTTTGGGGCCGCGTAGTTGTTGTTAAGACCTGTCGTCAAAACGATTCGAAGTGCTCGCAGTTTCTCAACCACCACAGAAGCAAGCATCCCAACGGGACCGGAGAGTCACAATGAAAAAAACCATCCTGACCGCTTTCGCCGTGGCCGCTGCGTGCGGCGCGGCGGCGCTCGTGCCGTCGGCGCAGGCCGCTGATGTGCCAGGCGTTGCGTTTGTCTATCTCGGCAATCCGGGCGATGCCGGCTGGACCTACGCGCACGATCAGGGCTCGAAGGCCGCCGAACAGAAGTTCGGCAGCAAGATCAAGATCACGCGCGTGGAGAACGTGCCGGAATCGGCGGATTCGGAGCGGGTGTTCCGCGATCTCGCGAGCAAGGGCAACAAGATCATCTTCGGTTCGAGTTTCGGTTATCAGGACTTCGAACTAAAGGTTGCGAAGGACTTCCCGGACACCGTGTTCCTGCACGCGACCGGCTACAAGAAGGCGCCGAACTTCGGCACCTATGATGTGCGTATGTATCAGGGCGCGTATCTGGCGGGCGTCGCGGCGGGTTATGCGACTAAGACGAACACGCTGGGCTTCGTGGCCTCGGTGCCGATTCCCGAAGTGGTGCGCAACATCAACGCGTACACGCTGGGCGCGCGTTCGGTGAATCCGAAGGTCCATACCAAGGTTATCTGGATCAATAGCTGGTTCGATCCGGGCAAGGAAAAGCAGGCTGCTGAAACGCTGATCGGCCAGGGCGCGGACGTGCTGCTGCAGAACACCGATTCGAGCGCAACGCTGGCAACCGCCGAAGAGAAGCATGTGCACGCGTTCGGCTGGGATTCGAACATGAAGAAGTTCGGCCCCGACGCGCATCTGGGTTCGGTTGAAGCGAACTGGGGCGTGTATTACGTCGCCGCGATCCAGCAGGTGCTCGACGGCAAGTGGAAGAACGATCCGGTCTGGTGGGGCATTCCGCAAAAGGCCGTCGATCTGGGCGATGTGAACACTTCCGCGCTGTCTGCCGATGCGCAAAAGGCGGTTGCCGCAAAGCGTGAAGCGATTGCAGGCGGCAAGTGGGACGTGTTCACGGGGCCGATCAAGGATCAGACCGGCGCGGTGAAGGTGCCTGCGGGCAAAACGCTGACCGATCCGGAGTTGCAGCGTCTGAACTGGTATGTCGAAGGCGTGGACGGATCGCTGCCGAAGTAAGTCTGCTTTCGTAGGATAAAAGCAGCCGAATGCGGCTGCGCGATGCCTTCCCGGCGCGCGCAGCCGTTTTTTATGCGGCGCGTTATTCGTCGATACGCAAACCGACCTTGATGGTTACCTGCCAGTGCATGACCTTGTCGCCTTCGATCAGCCCGCGCGTTTCGGTGACTTCGAACCAGTGCAGATGTCGCAAGGTTTTCGACGCGCGCGCAATCGCGCAGCGAATCGCTTCGTCGCTAGAAACGGTGGACGAACCGGTGAGTTCGATTTGTTTGTAGACGTGGTCGCTCATGGCAAAGTCTCCTCGATGGGGGCGGCGCGCGCGTGACATTCCGAAGGCACGTCAAACGAGTATAGGTAACGCCACGTCGTACGCCAGTGCGCTTTCCGGCGCGTCGCGTGAGCGATGTCGACGGGTATCATGGCGCCTCGCGCGCGCTGCGTTTAGCGGAGAACTTCGAGCCGCATCGCTCGTGCCCGTAAGCGGGCGCGCAGCAAATAAATGCGATTGAAAACATGCAGCAGGAGACGAGAAAGATGCAGAAGCAGGAACTGGGATTTTGCGGGCCAGGCTTGATGGGTGCGCCGATGATCCGCCATTTGCTGGGCGCGGGTCACGCCGTTCATGTGTGGAACCGCTCGCGCGCGAAGGCCGAAGCGTTGATCGCCGACGGCGCGCAGGTCGTGCACACGCCGCAGGCGCTGGCGCAACGCACGGACGTGGTGCTGCTATGTGTCGCCGACGGCGCGGCAGTCGAGCAGACGGTATTCGGCGAGCACGGCCTGTTGGCAGGACTGAGCGGCGCTGGCACCACGCGCGTGCGCCGCATCGTCGATCATTCGAGCATTCCGCCAGAACTCACGCGTGAACTGGCCGCGCGCGCGGCGGCGCTGGGCGTCGGCTGGGTCGATGCGCCGGTGTCGGGCGGCGTGGGCGGGGCGCAGGCGGGCACGCTCGCCGTGATGGCGGGCGGCGCGGCTGATGACGTCGAAGCCGTCGCACCGATCCTCGCCGCCTACGCGGCGCGCGTCACGCACATGGGCGCGGCGGGCGCCGGGCAGACCACCAAGCTTTGCAACCAGGCCATCGTCACGGCGACCGTCGCCGCGATCGCCGAAGCCGTGGGCCTCGCACGCCGCAGCGGCATCGACGCCGCGAAGCTGCCCGAGGCGCTCGCGGGCGGCTGGGCCGACTCGACGCTCCTGCGCACCTTCGTGCCGCGCATGACGCAGGAGGGTCTTGCGCCAATCGGCGCGCTGAAAACGTTCCAGAAGGATGTCGATACGGTGGCGGCCGCCGCACAACAGACCGGCACGCCGATGCCCGTAGCGGGGACGGTACAGCAGATCCTGCGGCTTGGCGCCGCGATGGGGCTCGATCAGGCGGATCTGTCCGGCTTCGTCGATGTGTTGCAAACGCCGCGTCGGGGTTAGCGCGCCAGTGCGCAGAGATGCCTCTGCACGAATCTGCCACGAATTTCCGGTAATTTCGAAAGCGCGCGCCGCCGGCTCTGGAATGCGTCCAGACTCTGGCAGACGCGCGCGAACTGGCATAACCTGCTAAAATTACAGGTTTTTCGTCGATCTACTTACCGGGACGCGCTGTGCTCTCTACCGCCAACATCACCATGCAATTCGGGCCGAAGCCCTTGTTCGAGAATATCTCGGTCAAATTCGGCGAAGGCAACCGCTATGGCCTGATCGGCGCGAACGGTTGCGGCAAATCCACGTTCATGAAGATCCTGGGCAGCGATCTCGAGCAAAGCTCGGGCAACGTCATCCTTGAACCGAACGTGCGCCTGGGCAAGCTGCGCCAGGATCAATTCGCGTACGAAGACGTGCGCGTGCTCGACGTCGTCATGATGGGCCACACCGAAATGTGGGCCGCGATGAGCGAGCGCGACGCGATCTACGCGAACCCTGAAGCCACCGACGACGACTACATGCACGCCGCCGAACTCGAAGCGAAGTTCGCCGAGTACGACGGCTACACGGCCGAAGCGCGCGCAGGCGAACTGCTGCTAGGCATCGGCATCGGCACGGAATTCCACAATGGCCCGATGAGCGGCGTGGCGCCGGGCTGGAAGCTGCGCGTGCTGCTCGCGCAGGCGCTGTTCTCGAAGCCGGACGTGCTCCTGCTCGACGAACCGACCAACAACCTGGATATCAACTCGATCCGTTGGCTGGAAGATGTTCTGAACGAGTACAACTCGACCATGATCATCATTTCCCACGATCGACACTTTCTGAACCAGGTCTGCACGCACATGGCGGACATGGATTTCGGCACGCTGAAGGTCTATCCGGGCAACTACGACGACTACATGCTCGCTTCGGCGCAGGCACGCGAGCGTCAGGCCAACGCCAACGCCAAGGCGAAGGAACGCGTGGCCGACCTGCAGGACTTCGTGCGCCGCTTCTCGGCCAACAAGTCGAAGGCGCGTCAGGCAACCAGCCGTCTGAAGATGATCGACAAGATCAAGATCGAGGAATTCAAGCCGTCGTCGCGTCAGAACCCGTTCATCCGCTTCGAATTCGAGAAGAAGCTGCACAACATCGTCGTGGTCGCGGAAGAGATCACGAAGACCTACGAGCGCCGCATCTTCAATAAATTCAGCATCAGCGTGCAGCCGGGCGAGCGCATCGCGATCATCGGCGAAAACGGCGCGGGCAAGACCACGCTGCTGCGTTCGCTGATGGGCAGCCTGGCGGTCGATAACGGCACGGTGAAGTGGGCCGAAAACGCCAGCATCGGTTATATGCCGCAGGACACGTACGAAGAGTTCCCGAACGACGTCACGCTGATGGACTGGATCGACCAGTACCGCCAGGAAGGCGACGACGAGCAGTCCGTGCGCGGCACGCTGGGCCGTCTGCTGTTCAACGCGGACGATATCCGCAAGTCGGTCAAGGTGCTCTCGGGTGGCGAGAAGGGCCGCATGATCTGGGGCAAGCTGATGCTGGGCCGCCACAACGTGCTGCTGATGGACGAGCCGACCAACCACATGGACATGGAATCGATCGAGTCGCTGCAGATCGCGCTTGAGAAGTTCGACGGCACGCTGGTGTTCGTCTCGCACGACCGTGAATTCGTGAACGGCCTGGCCAATCGCATCATCGAAGTGAAAACCGATGGCACGATCAACGACTACAGCGGCAACTATGAGGACTTCCTGGCGAGCCAGGGTCTGCATTGAGTTTCGGCTGCTAGTTGCTGAGTTGTCCCAGAAATCCCTTCATGTGTCCCAGATTGTCCCACGGATGTCCCGTTGGGACAATTTGACGGCATAGCGTAGAGCATAGGCAAGAAGACGCGCCATCCGTAGCGGAAGCCCCCCAGAAACACCAAAGGGCCCCCATCGGCGTTCTGTCGGACGGGGGCCTTCTTCTTTTTCATCTGGTGCCTCGGGCTGGAATCTGGGAATCGAACCGAGTGCTGCCAAGCCTTATACCGTGGGCGTGTCGCTGTGGTGGATTTAAGGAGTTACCACGCATCAACCCTTCGTTGTGTCATCTATAGCCAGCCCGTCTGTGGTCATGGTGTCGCCGCTATGGTGTTCTCGCAATGTATCGGTGAAGATTCGTAGTGATTCGTTTAAAAATCCAGACAGCTGGTCCACGCGAGACTTGAGCGCTTCAGTGAGTGACAAGCCAGAGAACGGCTCAAGTCCCTCTCCACCGCCCGCTAGCACGAAGCCGCGCGCGCTTAAATTGACGCACCCAGCACTGACGAATGAATAGTGCGCAATTTCATCGCGAATGGAGCGGCCATTGTTGCCCGCTGAGAGTACGAAGGCAAACGATTCCAACCCACTCGCATGCAGTTGGTTTAACTGCTCATAAAGCTTGGTCGGCGTTTTTGGCCTGCTAATCGCCTTAGGCATCTCCTTGAATGAATTACAGTCGGATTTAAAGTACGCTGCAATTGCACCTGCGAAGTACTCAAG
>NZ_DASZJJ010000116.1:0-11473 GCF_035948235.1 Paraburkholderia sp.
CTTACGCGTATGTTGCAGCAGCAGCGCCAGCGCCGCGTCGTTGCTCTTGCCTTGATAGCGCGTGTAGAAGCGCTTCATATACACCTGGCTTTCGCCATCGACGAATTGCGTCAGATAGCGATTACGCGCGACCGGGTCGTCGAGCCACGTCGAAGGCTGCCCCGAGGTCTGGATCATCTCGTAGTGCACGATGTCGCGCATCAGCCGCACGAACACGAGATTCACCGAATGCTGGAAGGCACGCTGCACCGTTAGGATCTGCGCGTTGTCGCTCGACTCGAAGTTGTTGAAACTCTGCGCACCGCCGCCGGTGTAGAAGGTCTCGCCCGGGTTCGCGGAATACTTGCGCTGCACCGCCTCTTCGAGCATCGCGTCGAGCGAGCGGTCCTGCGTCTTCGACAGATAGTCGATCGCCCAGCGCGTGAGCGCGTCGCTCGGGTCGACCTGCGACAGCATTGCGCGCAGCGTCTTCGCGTCTTCGTTTGCGTACTTCTCATGCAATGCGGTGACGATCTGCAGATACGTAATGATCGTGCGCAGCTTCGCCGTCGAGCCCAGATTCAGGCGCGCGCCCGAATTGATGTCGAAGGGCTGGTTCACACTGTCGGTCTGCACGCGTACGAGGTTCTCGCCGTTGCGGCGCTCGAACAGCGTGAAGCTGTAGGCGATCTTCGAAGGATCGTCGGAAGGCCGCAGCATTTCGAAGCCGACCAGCCCCGCTTCGCGCGCGCCGTCCTTGGTCGCGGCATCGGCGAGCCGGTCGCTCACCGCCTGCTGCACAGAGTCGTCGAGCGTGGCCGTGGCGGTCAGGTCGAGTCGGTCGAGATCGTAGAGCGTCTTGAGACCCAGCGCCTGCATCAACTGCGTGCGCAACGTCAGCACCGCCTTGCGGTCCACATAGGATGCGGGCGGACGCGGCGCAGGTTTCGAGCGGTCGAGCGAGAGCTGGGTCGCAAGCGCGGCGTCGCGCAGCGCGGGCGAGATGACGCCGCCGCTGGCGAGTAGACGCAGATAACTGTCGGTGAGCTTCGCCAGCGCGTCGTTATTCTTCTGCAGGAAATACGAGGGCGCACGCTGCGCGATCAGCAGCGAAAGAACCTGCCGGAAAGCTAGCGCCTGCTCGTCGAGTGTGGCGCTCGACACCGGTTCGCGCAGGATGCGGTTCACGTCGCGGAAATCGCGCCCGTACCAGGCCGCAAGGCCGTCGCCAATCCCGCTCACTTCGCCGATGCCCGCCTTCGCCGAAAGCGGCACGGAATTCAGGTAGTGCACGAGAATCTGCTGGCGCGCGGGCATCGTCTGCGGGCCGTCCAGATATGCACGCACCGAAGCCGAGGCGATCTGGCGCAGCTTCTCAGGCGGCGTGGCGGTGCGACCACCGGCCGAGTGGCGGAACTTCTCGATCTGCGTGGCGAGCGTGCTGCCGCCTGGCGTCTGCTGATGGCGATTGACGATGCGCGCGCCCTGATCGACGAGTGCGCGGCTGAAGCGTCCCCAGTCGATGGCCGGGTTGCGGTTCGGCTGGTCGGCGGCCAGCAGATATTTGTCTTCGATAAAGAGCAGCGAGTCGCGCACGAGCGGGGGCACCGCGTCGAAGCTCTCGTAGGCGCGCTGCGGATAACGCGTGTGGAACAGCGTGCCGCCGTTGGCGTCGCGCAGCGCGATGCCGGCCTGGTCTTTTTCCTCGTAGGGCAGGAAAAGTCCGTCTCCGGCAAGCTGGATCATGCGTTCGGAATCACGGGCCTGCGCCGCGATGGTGAAGCCGCGCTGCGTGAGTCGATCAGTGAACGACGGTAGCTGTGCGTAGCCAAGCCGCACGTCGTACGGACCGTTGGTAGTGGGGAACTGGATGTTGTGGCTCGGCCCGCTTTCGACTGTAAAGCCGATGTCTCGCGTTAGCTCGGAAAGGTAGCGCGCCTGCAGCCGGGAGGTGTCGATCTCGATCTGGACGATGCGCGCCAATATGACTATGGCGGCCAGAAACGCGACAATGAAACCCCATTTGACCCACCGCCAGATCGAACCGGCACCGGTGGCGCGAACAGGAAAACGGACCGACGGGCGGCTCATGGTTATTCTCCCTGACGTCGCGTCAGATCGCGGAGTACACCTCTGGAAGATAGTCTATCTCGCCTCATGCGTGTTCGTGTGCGCTCTTGACGCACGTCGAGTGCAACAGTCGCATGCTCGCAACAGGCGTGCCCGCACGATCTGGAACGCATGCGTGCGCAAGCGCCATCTGTCCGTCATCAACCGCCAGACGCCTGATCGACACGCTGCCAATGTGGGCGACCCAACGCGGCATGCGACGTGCTGCCGATATAATCTTCGGTCCCCCGGCCGCCAGCGGCCCATGCATCAGGAGCAATATGAAGAAGCTAGTCGTGCCCCTTGCCTTTTCGCTCACGCTCGGCGCTTGCGCCTGGTTTCAAGGCAATCCGGATTCGGGCCAGCCGGTCATCGATTCGACGACCAACCGTTCGGTCCGCGATGTGATTTCGTGTCTGACCGTGGAAGCCACGCGGCATAACTCCAGCTTCAGCACCACCTCGCTGCCGCAAGGCGAAATGCTTGATTTCGGCGACTCCAACGTCATCAAGGTGCGCGCCGATAACGGCACCACCACCTACCGCTTCTACGCGGGCAAGCGCCACGCCGCCAACCTCTGGATCGAGGGCGCGAGCAAGACCTGCGCGCCCTGATTTCTCTCGCGCGTTCGTTTACCGTTTGTCTTCTGTAATCAAGGCTTTGCGCCGCATAAGTTGACGTGGTGCAAGCCCGGTTACTTCGGCTTACGTGACGTAACGTCATGTAGTACGGCGACACATTTTCGCGAGCGGGTTTTAAGAATCGTTTAAGTCTTCGTCCGCATCATCGCGTCACCCATAAGAAACGCAGCAGGAGGTGCCCGTGTACTGGACAGGTTCAAAGCAATCGGCAACAAAAGAAGCAAGCAGCGAAAAGGCCGCGAAGCCTGCGAAGCGCACGATCCTGCGCCGCCTGCTGAGCCATCACGAACTGGCCACCCTGCTGGTGCTGCTGCACGCGCCCATCGACGCACACGCCAAGCCGGAGATCTCGTCGCTGCAGGAAGCGGGTCTCGTCGAGCAGGTGCCCGGCGACGTCGTAGCGGGCGCCACGCAGATCCGCCTGACGCCCGAGGGCAACGCGGTCCTGCAGGGGCTTGGCCTCGCACGTTGAGGCAGTGAAAGCCGCGCGCCTGGCGTGCGATCGGCATGGACTGGCACTGACACGGCACGAATAGCAAAACGGCGGCACGCATGGGCGTGCCGCCGTTTTTTATTGCCCGCTGACGTGGGCAGACGTGCGCAGGCTCGATCAGGCCGCCGCGCGCTGGGGCACGTCGTCCTGAAGGCGCAGCAGCCGGTAGCCGCTCTTGTAGACCGGCTGCAGGCGAAAACCGTTGTGCTCTTCGATGTCGAGCAGCACGCGCAGGCGCGAAACATGACTGTCGATCGTGCGCGTGAGCGTGTGCAGTTCGCGGCCCCAGACCATCGCATAGATGTGGTCGCGCGACAGCACCCGGCCGACGTTGGCGAAAAAAAGCGAGGCGAGTCGGAACTGCGTGGTCGACAGTTCGACCGCATTACCCCGCACGGTGACGAGCTGCCGGCGCGAATCGAAGTGGTAGGCACCCGCGTCGAGCGTCGGCAGGTCGTAGCGCTCGGGAAACGCGCGGCGCAGCAGCGCATTCACCCGGGCGCTCAGCACCGAGGCGCACACAGGCAGGCTCACGTAGTCGTCGGCGCCCACTGAAAACGCGCGCACCACGCTGTCGTCCGAGCCGTCTTCGGACGCGAACAGCACCGGGATCTGGTTGCCGTTCACGGCGCGCACCGTCTTCAATAAATCCGCGCCCGAAAACCGCGAGCCCTGCCAGTCGAGCACGAGCATGTCGACGGTGGAAGCGGCCAGCGCCTTGGCCAGCATGACGCCGTCGCTGAACGGCAGGCAGGCATGGCCGCTCTGCACGAGCACGCGTTCGATCTGGCCGCGCTGGATGGTGTCGCGCTGGAGAATCGCGATACGCATAGTGGAATCTCTTAAGTTCGGAACGTGCAATTTTGTGGAGAAGTGCAAAGGCCGCCCATCAGAACAATCCGAATTGATGCGCTTTGCACAACCGCCTCATCGATTGGGACAACTTTCACGATGCCAGGCGCATCGTCGGCTTCCTGTAAAATCGCCGGCTGGCTAGAAGTCGTCGACGCGCGCCCTTGCCTTTGGCCTACCCGGCCCCGCGCGCGCCCGTGCCCACCCGCGCCCGCCTTCCGACCACCGCCGCCCCACGCGCCACCCGCGCGCATGCCGGCGTGACGCCAATCGGCTTCAAACCGGCTTCAAACCGGGCTTCAAACGCGAACTCGATAACAACTTCACGGTACGGACCATTTCGGAAATGCAGGCAACGGATCTGGACGCTCGCGCGAGCGCCCCGGCACGCGCGCTCACGCGCAGCGACTACAAGACGCTCGGCCTCGCCGCTCTCGGCGGCGCGCTCGAGTTCTACGACTTCATCATCTTCGTGTTCTTCGCGCCGGCCATCGGCCAGTTGTTCTTTCCGGCGGCGATTCCCGACTGGCTGCGCCAGCTGCAGACCTTCGGCATCTTCGCGGCGGGCTACCTGGCGCGACCGCTCGGCGGGATCGTCATGGCGCACTTTGGCGACCTGCTTGGGCGCAAGCGCATGTTCACGCTGTCCGTGCTGCTGATGGCGCTGCCCACGCTGGCGATGGGCTGCCTGCCCACTTACGCGACGATTGGCGCGCTCGCGCCCGTGCTGCTACTCGCGCTGCGCGTGCTGCAAGGCGCAGCGGTGGGCGGCGAGGTGCCAGGCGCGTGGGTGTTTGTCTCCGAACACGTACCGCGCCGCCATACCGGCTACGCCTGCGGCACCCTGACGGCGGGTCTCACGTTCGGCATCCTGCTGGGCTCGCTGATCGCGGCAGCGGTCAATCATCACTTCGCGCCGACGGAAATCGCCTCATATGCGTGGCGCATACCTTTCCTGATTGGTGGCGTTTTCGGCTTGTTTTCGGTGTATTTGCGCCGCTGGCTGCACGAAACGCCGGTTTTTGCGGAAATGCAGGCGCGCAAGTCGCTCGCCGATGAAATCCCGCTCAAGGCGGTGCTGCGCGACCACGGCCGCGCCGTGATCGTGTCGATGCTGCTGACGTGGATGCTCTCGGCCGCCATCGTGGTGGTGATCCTGATGACGCCGCCGCTGTTGCAGAAGCAGTTCCATCTGGACGCCACCACTTCGCTACTCGCCAACTGCGTCGCCACGCTGTTCCTGACCGTGGGCTGCGTGAGCGCGGGGGCGCTGGCCGACCGCTTCGGCGCGCGCCGCGTGCTGTCGATCGGCGGCATTGCGTTGGCGATCTCCTATTACACGCTGTTCCGTCAGATGGCCGTCGACAGTTCGCTGCTGCTGCCGCTGTACGCCGTCGCCGGTCTGCTGGTGGGCACGATCGGCGCGGTGCCGTTTGTGCTGGTCCACGCCTTTCCGCCGGTGGTGCGCTTCTCGGGCATCTCGTTCTCCTACAACGTCGCCTATGCAGTGTTTGGCGGCCTGACGCCGATCGTCGTCGCGCTGCTGATGAAGTCGCAGCCATTCGCGCCGACCTACTACGTCGCCGCAATCTGCGTGCTGGGCGCCCTGACCACGCTGTTTTTCAAGGATCCGGTGCGGGGCGATTAAAGCGCAGTGCGGCAATCGCAACGGCCTTAAAAACGGCCAGATCATGATCCGGCGCCGTTTTTATTTTGCTGTTCGATCGCCCGGCGCTGCTTCGACCTTTCACGCCAGAGCGAAACGTCCGCGCAGCCTGCGTCCTAACATAGGACGCATGAAACCCGCACACCTCACCCCGCCCGCCGCCCCTCACGTCCGCTTCACGCCCGCGCTCATGCGCGTCGTGGGGACGGTCAGTGTGGGCTTCGTCGTCACCCAGCTCGACGTCACCATCGTCAATATCGCGCTGGCGCGCATCGCCGCCGATCTGCACGCGAACATCGCGCGGCTGCAATGGATCGTCGATGCCTATACGCTGGCCTTCGCGGTGCTGATGCTCTCGGGCGGCGTGCTCGGCGACCGCTACGGCGCGCGACGCATGTACGCAGTCGGCCTCGTGGTCTTTGCGCTCGCCTCGCTGGCCTGCGGGCTTGCGGCGAACCCTGCCCTGCTGATCGCCGCCCGCGCGCTGCAAGGCGCCGGAGCCGCCGCGATGCTGCCGAACTCGCTCGCGTTGCTCAACGAGGCCTGCCGCCACGAGCGCTCGCTGCGCGCCCGCGCCGTGGGCTTCTGGACGGCGGCGGGCGCGATCTCGATCGCCGCCGGGCCGGTTGCAGGCGGACTGCTGATTGCGGCCTTCGGCTGGCGCAGCATCTTTCTCGTCAATCTGCCGCTGTGCGCGGCGGGACTGGCCGCCACGCTGGCATGGATTCCAGCGAAGCCGCGCGATGGCGATGCAAACACCGCCGCCCCGCAGCGCCCGCGCAGCCTTGACGTACGCGGGCAGTTGCTCGCCGTCGTCGCGCTCACGGCCTTCACGGGCGCGGTGATCGAATGGCGGCCGCTCGGCTTCACGCACTGGGCGATCTGGGGCGGCCTGCTGCTGGCCGTGGCAGCGGGCATGGGGTTCGTTGCGCAGGAAGCGCGTACGGCCGATCCCATGCTGCCGCTCGCGATGCTGCGCAATCGCACCTTCAGCGCGGCCGTGCTGTTCGGCATCTGCGTGAACCTGACCTATTACGGCACGGTGTTCGTGCTCGCCCTGTTTCTCCAGCATGCGCGCGGCCAGACGCCGTTACAGGCGGGCCTCACGTTCATCCCGCTCACCGGCGGCTTCCTGATCTCCAATATCGCGAGCGGGCATGTGGTTGCGCGCTTCGGCACGCGCCTGCCGATGATCGGCGGCGCACTGGTTGCGGGGCTTGGCTATGCGCTGCTGATTCCCGTCGATGCGGGCACGCCGCTCGCCGCCTTGCTGGCTGCCTTCCTGCTGATCCCGAGCGGCATGGGTCTCGCGGTGCCCGCCATGACGACGACCGTGCTGAGCGCCGTCGAGCCAGCGCGCGCCGGCACGGCATCGGCGCTATTGAACACCGCGCGCCAGGCGGGAGGCGCGGTGGGCGTGGCGGCGTTCGGTGCGCTCACGGGCGGCGGAGCGGCCCGCGAAGTCGTGAGCGGTCTGCACGGCGACGCGGCGATCTCGGCGGCCATTCTTTTCATCGCCGCCTGGCTGGCGTGGACCATGCGCGCCGATACCGCCCATCCGGCGCAAGCCACCACCGCAACGCCAGGTATGAAAACATCGCGCTGAACCCAGCGCACGATCCAGACGATTCAGACGAAAAAAGGCTCCTTGCGGAGCCTTTTAGCCGTAGCGAACTGCGTATCGTGCGCCTAGAGCGAGGTCTCCTGGATCGCGCCGGTGCTCAAGGCACGCTCGATCAGTCCGTCGTTCTGCGCCTTGCGGATGGCATGGGCGATCAACTGGGCTGGCTCCTCGAGTTCCGCCTTGAGCGCGCCAAGCAAGCCCGTGGCATCGAGGATCACCAGTGTCGTCGCCGTATCGGCGGTGCTGATCAGCACGCGGCGCGTGCCGTCTTCGGCGAGACTCGCGCAGAACTGCCCCGTCTTGCCGCCCACGTTGAAATCGAAGTTTTGTATCAAAGCCGGCTCCCTGTTTCGTGTGGATTCAATGGATCGTGTCCGTGATCGACCTGCGCTGCGCCATGGCGTCTTGACTGGCCTAGCCGCCGAAACCGCCGCGCGGCGCACGCAGTCCATCAATGGAAGCACGTCCCGCGCCCGTTACGGTCAGTAGCAGGAAACCGCCCGCGATCGCCACGTTCTTCCAGAAGTGCACGACCGCATCCTGCTGCAACGCGGCCTGGGTGACGTTCCAGAAATCGTGCCCGAGTACGGCCGTAACGATAGCGTACACGGCCAGCACGAAAGCAACGAAACGCGTGCGGACGCCAAACACGACCGCGAGCCCGCCCAGCAGTTCGATCGCCGTGGCGACGGGCGCCGCGATCTGCGCGTAGGGCACGTTATGCGCGTGCAGATAGCCGACGAACCCCGCATACCCCAAGAGCTTCATGGCGCCGCCCCAGAGAAACAGTATCGCAAGCGCGAGTCGGGCGATGAAGATGATGAGGGAATCGGCGGGACGGGTCATGGAGGGCTCCGGTATGCAATAACGCAGTGACCGTGTTCGCGCCCTACAGTTCCCCTGGTTTTCGGATTACATGAAGGCAAGGAGAGAGGACACAGCAAAACCGGACCGTGCCGATGACCGGCACAATACTTCGGACTCCGATTTATCTGGCGACCGATTCGACAGACAAAAAGATCGCCGCGCGTTTACCCGAGCTGACTTGCGCGACGCGCGGGCACAGTCAATGCTTATGGCGCATACCGTGTGGACGTCTGCCATCGAGCCAGCGCGTCACACGCTGCTCGATCGAGCCGCGGCTATGGCGTGAAATAAACCACGATGCCGCGCAAACCAGCACCATCACGGCTGGGCCCAGCAAATAAGCAGCAACCGTTTCCCTCATGGCCGTCTCCTTCGCCAAGCCGCCAGACAGAGTGTGAGGATTAGATTCTAGGCGATCAAAACTCGACCGGTAAGCGCCGCGCGCGATCGTCGCATGCGTTCTTTTGCACGGTTTGCTTATATCCCTGCCGATGCCGCTGCGAAGCGCTCTGCAGAATCTCCATGACGCCGGAGGTAATGGATCGTGCACAGCGTTTCGCTAGAATCCGCAACATGAACACGCTCGCGTCCTCTGCATTCGTCCTGCCGGCAATGGCTGCCGGCGAAGCGCGCCGCAGCGTCGGCGAACTGCTGCGCGAATGGCGCATGCGCCGCCGTATGAGTC
The DNA here is from genome assembly GCF_035948235.1 of Paraburkholderia sp. Classification (GTDB taxonomy): domain Bacteria; phylum Pseudomonadota; class Gammaproteobacteria; order Burkholderiales; family Burkholderiaceae; genus Paraburkholderia. The sequence continues at coordinate 8,917 of NZ_DASZJJ010000116.1, forward strand.
AGTTGCTGCTCGCGACCGAAGCCGAAATCTCCACGCGCCATCTGAGCTTCGTGGAATCGGGACGCGCGACGCCTAGCCGGGAAATGGTGATGCATCTGGCCGAACGGCTCGATGTGCCGCTGCGCGAGCGCAATGCCCTGCTGATCGCGGCGGGCTACGCGCCGCTCTATCGCGAACGCGCGCTCGACGACCCGCAACTGGCGGCGGCGCGCGAAGCGGTTGAACTCGTGTTGCGTGCGCACGAACCTTACCCCGCGCTTGCGGTGGACCGGCACTGGAATATCGTGGCGTCGAACGGCGCGCTCGCGCCGCTGATTGGCGATGCATCGCCGGCGCTGCTGGTTGCCCCGGTCAACGCACTGCGGCTCTCGCTGCATCCCGAGGGCATCGCACCGCGCATCGTTAACTGGCACGCCTGGCGCGCGCATCTGCTTGCGAGGCTGCAACGGCAGATCGACGCTAGTGCGGATGCGGCCCTCGTTACACTTCAAGACGAGCTTGCCGCCTATCCCGCCCCACCCGGCGCATCGCCCGCCAGCGCCGAAACGATTGCCCACCACATTGCCGTGCCGCTGCGCTTGCGCACCGCAATCGGCGAACTGTCGTTCTATAGCACCACGACGATCTTCGGCACGCCCGTGGACATCACGCTTTCCGAACTGGCCATCGAAGCGTTTTTTCCCGCCGATGCATCAACCGCCGAAGCGCTGCGAACAAAGCGGAATTAATGGGGCAATCAAGGCATTTAAATAAAGGCGCATATGGCCCTGAACGCGAAATGCGCCGGGGCTGTTACAAATCGACCTGAGCCCACGAAACCCACACTTCGTCGGTAACACTTTCTCTGATGCTGCTGCGCTGGCCGGCTGTGCCAAAAACGCCGGGGTTTCGCCTCGAGCGAGCCAATTCGCGGCTCTCGACGCCCTTGCATCACGTCATGACATAAACTTTCGGGCCATTACCGCGCTCTCACCCCAAAAAAACTGTTGTTTTAATGCGAATTACATATACGCGTAAACCAGCATCGGTAAAAAGCGCGTCAATGCACCGCAGATGTACACGCTCTGTCACATCTTGACAAAGCCAGTTACACGGGGTCGAAACACCTGTTACAGATTAATCCTCATATGTATTAACAATTCACTGGGTAGTTCTTACCTGTCAACGTAATTCCTTTCAAACCGTTTATTCGGCATATCCTGGCGCAGCAGTCTATTCCGATTCGTTGCGCATGCATCGACAACACCCTGAAAACCCTTATTTCATGGGCTTTTTGGCTTAATTCCCCAACCCATAAGGCTTTGCTGGCGACTGTCACAGAAGCGTCTTCAATCCTCAGAAAAAGTTACCGAAATTATTTGTAACAGCGGCATTATTTTTTTGAGAAGGGATTGATTTCTGAGATTAGTCCTCATACAATTCGCTCCAACGTGTTACGAGTTGTAACACGTTGTATCAAGAAGTCAGGCGCCACCGTGAATGAGTGGACCGACGCAAGAGCCAAAAAAGTTACAACGGCAGCAAATGCCGGGGGGTTAATCGGGGCTTCGGAAAAGAGAGAAATGGACCGTAGCAGCGAGACGCTGGATTCAATCCGCGAAATTAATTTGTCGTATCTGATGCTCGCACAGCGCATGCTGCGCGAGGACAAGCCAGTCGGGATGTTCCGCCTGGGCCTGTCGTCGGAACTGGCCGATCTGCTTTCCAATCTGTCGCTCGCACAGATTGTGAAGCTGGCTGCTTCCGACCAGCTTCTTTGTCTTTTCCGCTTCGACGACCATGCGATGCTGACTGCGCTTACGCAGACATCAAAGCATGCAGACGTGGCGGCCACTCACGCGGCGATCCTGCTTGCAGGTCAGCCGGCTGTGCAATTCGCCTGAGGGACGGGTCATGACGACGAACCGCCGCAGCCTCACCGAAGACGCGCAGGAAGTTTTTCGCGCGATCGCGCTGATCGAGCTGGGTGCACGGATGCAGGTGCTGGAGAGCGAACTTTCGCTTTCACGCGACCGTATGATCCGTCTGTACCGCGAGATCCGCGGCGTTTCGCCGCCCAAGGGTATGTTGCCGTTCTCGGCGGACTGGTACATGACGTGGCTGGCCAACATCCACGCCTCGTTGTTCTACAACACGTACCTGTTCCTCAAGAACGAAGCGCGTTGCTCGCATCTCGACGCGCTCACCAAGGGGTTCCGGCTGTATCTGGAACACTGCCGCCACAGCGGGACCGAGCCGGTGCTCGATCTCACCCGTGCGTGGACCCTGGTGCGTTTTTTCGATGCAGATATTCTGCAGATGACGCCTTGCTGCCGTTGTGGCGGTAAGTTCGTCGCGCACAAACACGACCTGCAGCACAACGTCGTGTGTGGTGCATGCCAGCCGCCTTCGCGCGCCGGCAAGACGAAGAAGGCGGCTGCAGCGCGACGGGGCGCAGAGCAGACCGAGCGCAACCTTCCGGTGGAAACGCCGGACGGCATTGCCGAGGCTGCATAAGCGTAGGAGATCCAAGATCCGGTCAACCGGACGCAGCAGCAAAGACTAGACGCGAAGCCGT
>NZ_DASZJJ010000117.1:0-10405 GCF_035948235.1 Paraburkholderia sp.
TGGGGCATAACCGCGAACCCTCGCAAAGCGCGGGGGGTTCCCCTTGCAGACCCAACCGCTGCGCGCGAAGCGAGCAGCGGGATGAATGAGTCCTTTGTCACTTCGTCTTATGGCGAGAGGTGTGATCAATGCCCAGTCACCACTCCGCTCAAAGGTTAGTGGTGGACGGCGTCACACTGGCGGTGTGAGCGGCTTTCTTTGCCTACTTTCTTTGCCGTCGCAAAGAAAGTAGGTGCCGCCCCGCACAGGGGCAACACTAATAGACCGACACGACAACAAGGAAATGCCAACCCCACCGCAAAACCAGCGCAGTTAGCGCGCCGTATACCCCCCATCAATCACCAATTCAGCCCCAGTAACATACCTCCCCGCCGACGAAACCAGAAAAAGAATCCCAGCCGCAATATCCTGCGGATCGCCAATCTTGCCCAGAGGCACCATCTGCTTCATCTGCCCGAAGATCGCCTCAGGATCGCCGAGTTTCTGAAACGCCTCCTCCAGCAACGGCGTACGAATAAACCCAGGATGGACGGAATTAGCCCGAATATTCTGCGCGGCATAAAGCATGGCATCGGTTTTAGCCATCAAGCGCACCGCGCCCTTCGACGCATGATAGGCCGGCACATCCGGCCCACCCACGATCCCATACATCGACGACACATTAACGACCGACCCGCCACCGGCCTGCTGCATAGCCGGAATCGCATACTTGGTGCAAAGAAACACACCCGTGACATTCACATCCATCACCTGCCGCCACTGCTCGAGCGACATCTGATGCGTCGGCAAATTCGCGCCTTCGATACCGGCGTTATTCACCAGCACATCAAGCCCACCAAACCGCGCAACGATCTCGCCGAAAACACGCTGCACCTCAGCCTCCTGAGTCACATCGAGCTTCCAGAAATAAGCCTTGCCACCGGCCGCGACAATCTCCGCCGCCAGTTCCTCGCCTTGCGGCGACACATCCAGCACCGCCACGGCAGCGCCCGCCGATGCCAGAGTGCGCGCCGTCTGTGCGCCAATCCCGCGCGCCGCGCCCGTAATCGCAGCGACCTTGCCGCTCAGATCGAAGAGTTGTTGCGTAAGTGCCTGCAGGTTGCTCATGCTGTCTCCTTGTCGTTGTGCTTCTCGTCGTGATTCGTGCCTTCGCCAGCTTGCAAGCCAGCCAGAAAATCAAGGCACTCACGATTGAAATAGTCGCGATGTTCCACCATCACCCAATGCCCGCAGCGATTCATCAGCACGAATCGCGCGTCCTCGCAGTGTTCAAGAAATTGCATCGCGCCGCTCACCGGATTGAAGCGGTCATTGGTGCCCCAGAAACCCAGCACCGGGCAACGCAATTCCACCAGCCGATCCGTAAGGTTCGGCACGCGCATGGTCGCCAGCACTTCGGGCGGCTGCGTCTCGCACACTTTCAGGCGCTCTTCCACCAGCGCGTCGGTTACCAGTGACCGGTCGTGCACCAGCAGTTCCAGCAGATATCGCATCGTCTGCCGGTTCATCTGACGATTGGTGAACAGCGACACCATCTTCTGGATGCCTTCCATGCGGAAGTAAGTCTCGCGCTCCTCCACGCCGCCTGGCGCCATCATGATGAGCGCCGCCACGTCGTCGGGGTAATCGAGCGCGTATTTCAGCGCAATCGCTCCGCCCAACGAATTGCCGAGCAGCGTGGCGCGGCCCACGCCCAGCGCGCTCAACTGCGCGCGCAGCGCGGCCACGAAGTAATCGAGCGTGTATTGAACATCCGCCGGTTTCGACGATGCGCCGTAGCCGGGCAGATCCACCACGATAACGCGGTAACCGGCCGCCGCGAACTGCGGATAGTTATGGCGAAAATTGCTGATGCCACTCGCGCCCGGCCCGCTGCCGTGAATGAACACGACCGGCGCGCCGCTGCCGGCTTCGAAATGATGCAGTTTCAGGCCGCCGGGGGCATCAGTGAAAGCGCCGATGGCGCTATCCGGCAATGCACTGTTCTGGGTTGCTGTCATGCGCGCTTGTCTCCTGATCTTTTTGTTCCTTGGCGTGGCGAAACCGCCCTGCCAACGATGATCAAGGGCGCGAGCATGCGCCGCATCGTCTTTTCAGACTAAGAAGCCACCCGGGCTTTTCTCTACCATCGGCCTCGATCTTTCTAACTACGGAGACAGGCCATGACAGCCTTCGATTTCAGCGGCAAGACCGTGCTGGTGACGGGCGGCACGCGCGGTATCGGCGCGGCCATCGCACAGGCGTTCCGCCTCGCGGGCGCAACGGTATACGTATGCGGACGAAGCATTCCCAACGCCGCGCCTGATGATGTGCAAGCGTTGGCGCCAATACGTTCCGTCGCCGCCGACGTGCGCGACATCGACGCTATCGATGCACTCATTGCCCGCATCAAAGCCGAAACCGGGCGCCTGGACGTGGTCGTGAGCAACGCGGGCGGCGCACCCTTCGCACTCGCGGCACAAGCCTCGCCGCGCTTCACGGAGTCCGTGATCCGCCTGAACCTGATCGCGCCGCTCTGGCTCGCGCAGCGCGCCAACGCCGTGATGCAGCGCCAGGACGAAGGCGGCGTGCTGCTGTTCGTGGGCAGCGTGAGCGGTCTGCGGCCCTCGCCCGGCACAGCCGCCTATGGCGCGGCGAAGGCCGGCGTGCTCAGCGCCGTGCGCTCGCTCGCCGTGGAATGGGCGCCCAAGGTGCGCGTCGCCGCCGTCAGCCCGAGCCTTGTGCAAACGGAAGCGGCCACGGCGGATCACATCAGCGAAGAAGGCGTGAAAGCCGCTGCTGCTACCGTGCCCGCCGGGCGTCTTGCCACGCCCGACGATGTCGCGCATGCGTGTCTCTTTCTGGCTTCGCCTTACGCGTCATATGCAGCGGGATCGAATCTCGTGCTCGAAGGCGGCGGCGAAGTGCCGGCATTTCTCGCCGCGACTTCGTCGGGGAAGGTCTTCGAGCGTGCATAAGCACAGATCGATCACGACATCGACGCGCAAACACTGAGGGGAACCAGGTAGTCCGTTTTGACGATTCTCGCTCCACGCGTGCCCCCTAACCTCTGAACACCCGACGTCATCACACCGCAGCGCCACAACAAAACCACAACGGAGCCTCAGAGGAGACGCAATGAGAATCGACACACCGCGTGCTTTACGACCGATCACCGCCGCCTGCCGGCTTGCCCTTGCGGCGGCGTGCGTCAGCGCCGCGGCTCCGGCCTGGGCGGGCGACACGATCGCGTTCGGCGCGGACACCACGCTCGACTACAACTTCACGGTCGGCTATGGACTGGGCATGCGCACGCGTGCGCCCAGCGGCAATCTGCTGGCCCCGGCCAACATCAACGGCGACGACGGCGACCGCAACTTCAAGTCCGGCAAGCTGATGCAGAACCAGGCCAATATCCTGGGCGAAGTCAACCTCAAGCACGACGACTGGGGCGTTTTCGTGCGGGCCGATGCCTTCTACGATCAGGTCTATCACCGCCCGAACTACAACAACGCGCCCGACACCGTCAATCATTCGGGCGTCTACAACCAGTTCACCGGCGACACCAGCTATTGGGCCGGCGCACGCCCGCAATTGCTTGCGGCCTACGCGTACAACACCTTTCACATCGGCAAAACCAACCTCAACGTGAAGGTGGGCGACCAGGTGGTGGCTTGGGGCGAAAGCGTGTTCTTCCCGAATATCGCCGGTGCGCAGGGCCCTGCCGACGCCAGCAAATCCTATGTGGCCGGCGCCGAAGTCAAAGACATCCTGCTGCCAGTACCGCAGATTTCGGCGCAATGGCAGCTTGCGAATAACTTCAGCGTGCTCGGCTATTGGCAATTTGCCTTCGAGCACAACGATCTCACTGCACCGGGCAGCTATTTCAGCTATTCGGATATTACGGGGCCGGGAGCGCAATTCCTGATCGGGCCGGGCGGCACGCTGATTCCGCGCGGCGCCGACATCAAGCCGAACAACAACGATCAATGGGGTATCGGCGCGCGCTGGCGCGTGTTTGGCGATACGGAGATCGGCGCGTATTACCTGCATTACAACGACATGAATCCGAGTGTCGTTTTTAGCTACTACCCGACTCTCCAATATCAACAAAAGTATTTCGATCACATCAAGCTCACCGGGCTGAGCTTTTCGACCGAAGCCGCAGGCGTGAACTTCGCGGGCGAAACCTCATATCGTCAAGGCGCAGCCGTGCTCGTGAATGCGCCCACCGGCGCCACCGCCACGCGCGGCGATGTGTGGCAATCGAATCTCTCGGCGATCTATTCGATCGGACCGACCTTCCTCGCCGCCTCGCAAACGCTGGTCGCGGAAGTCTCTTATGTGCACACCGGCAACGTCACGCCGGTCAACGGCTCGTCCACGCTCGCCAACACGCGCAACGCGGCAGCGTATGAAGTGGCCTGGACGCTCAGCTACAAGAACGTGTTCAACGGCTGGGACATGGATGTGCCGCTCACCTACTCCGATGATTTCACCGGCACGTCGGCACTTTCGGGCGCGCTCGGCTCGCTCACCGGTGTGGGCGACCATCGCGTGACGGTTGGCGTCGATTTCACGCGCCTGTCGAATCTGAAGCTCTCGCTCGTCTATGCGAAGTTCCTGGGCACGCCAAACCCGTCGCTGCGTCCGCTCGCGGATCGCGATTACGTACTCGCTACCGCTACGTACTCCTTCTGAATACCGCTCAATTTTCACTGCAAGAGGAATGGTCATGAGCAGAACCTTTCATCACGCCATGCAAGTCTGCGCGCTCGCGGCAGGCGTCGCGCTCGCCGCGGGCTCGTTCGCGAAGACAAGCGCCGCCGATCTCGCGAAACTCGACAGCACGCTCACGCCCATGGGCGCGGAGCGCGCCGGCAACGCGGACGGCAGCATCCCCGCGTGGACCGGCAAATACGTAGGCGCACCGGCTGGCGTCAATTACAAAGCGGGTGAGCGTTATCCCGATCCCTACGCGAGCGACAAGCCGCTCTTCACGATCACGGCTCAAAACGTGCAGCAATACGCAGCGCGTCTGACCGACGGCGAAAAGGCGCTCTTCAAGAAGTACCCGGATACCTTCAAGATCACGGTGTATCCGAGCCATCGCGACTTCGCGTATCCGGACGCCGTCTACAAGGCGATCCACGCCTACGCGCCCAACACGGTGATGACGAAGGACCAGAACGGCCTGAAGGACTTCCCGCCCGTCACGCCGTTCCCGGTGCCGAAGACCGGTGTGGAGGCGATGTGGGATCTGCGGTTTGCCTCGATGATCGAATCCGAGAACGCCACCTATGACCAGGCGGTGGTGTACCCGGACGGCAATATCGCATGGGGCAAGGTGCAGTATTCGATTTACGGCCCGCGTGCGACCGTGCCCTTCCAGGCCGATAACAAGCTCAACGGCCGCAGTTTCTTCCGCCAGACCACGGTGCTGCCGCTCTCCGATCGAGGCACGATTATTACGGGCTACGAAATGTGGGATCAGGAAGGCTCGGATACGCGCCGTACCTGGTCGTACAACCCCGGCACGCGCCGCGTGCGCCAGTCGCCGGAATTTGGCTTCGACCAGCCCGAAGGCCCGGGCGGCTTTCGCACCGTGGACGACGACCGCCTCTTCAACGGTTCGGGCGAACGGTACGACTGGAAGATCGCCGGCAAGCGTGAAATCTACGTGCCGTACGACAACTACCGCATGATGGACCCGTCGATCAAATACACCGCGCTACTCACCAAGGGCCACGAGGACATGCAGACGATGCGCTTCGAACTGCATCGCGTCTGGGTGCTCGAAGCGACGCTCAAGCCGGGCTATCGCCATCAGTACGCCAAGCGCGTGCTCTATCTCGACGAAGACACCTGGAATGCTGTGGCCGCCGACAACTACGACGCACGCGGCACGCTCTGGCGCACCAATTTCGCGCCCACGCTCTATGCGTTCGACGCGAAGACGTTCTATTCGACCTCGGTGTTCTATCACGACCTGATCTCGGGCGCGTACTACGCGGACCGCCTGACCAATCAGGAGCCGATGCCGATCCTCACGCCCACCACGCAGACCAACGAGGCGTACTACTCGCCCGACGCGATTCGCGGCGACGGCGTCTAAGGCCCGCTGCCCTTTCTGCGCCCGCCTGCGATTGCGCGAGCGGGCGCGTTCCTCATTCATCCGGTTCCTTTGCCATGACTTCAGCCCAACTCGCCGCGCTGGGCGACGCGCTTTACGCCGCCTGGCGCGAGCGCGCGCCTATCTCGCCGCTCACCGCGCGCCTTGCCGCGCTGCCGCTCGCCGACGCCTACCGCATCCAGCAGCACTACATCGCGCGCCGCGTGGCGGCAGGCGAAGCCGTGGTGGGCAAGAAGATCGGCGTGACAAGCCAGGCCGTGCAGGACATGCTCGACGTGCGCCAGCCCGACTTCGGCATGCTGCTCTCCGGCATGCATCACGAAAGCGGCGCAGCCATTCGCGCCGATACGCTGATCCAGCCGCGCGCCGAAGGCGAAATCGCCTTCTATCTGCGCCGCGACCTGCGCGGCCCCGGCGTCGATCGTACCGAAGTGCTGGAGGCGACCGAAGCCGTGGGCGCGTGCTTCGAGATCGTCGATTCGCGCATCCGCGACTGGGCCATCCGCATCGGCGACACCGTGGCCGACAACGCCTCGAGTGGCGTCTACGTGCTCGGCCCCGAGCGCGTCGCCCCGCATGCTGTCGATCTGGCGGCGTGCCGCATGCGCATCGAGAAAAACGGCGTGAACGCGGGCGAAGGCATAGGCGCCGCCGCACTGGGCCACCCCGCCGACGCCGTGGCGTGGCTCGCCAATACGCTCGGCGAACTGGGCATGCCGCTGCTCGCGGGCGAAGTCGTGCTGTCGGGCGCACTCGCCGCGCTGATACCCGTCACGGCGGGCGACCGCCTGTCGATGCGTATCGAAGGCATTGGCGGCTGCGAAGTGAGTTTCGTCTGATTTCTCTGCATTTAATCAGTTATCCAGATGATTTGAGTATCGTCTCAACAAGGACATCCCCATGAGCAAGATTCCATGCGCGCTGATCGGTCCCGGCAATATCGGCACCGATCTGCTCTACAAGCTGCGCCGCAGCGCCGTGCTGGACCCCGTCTGGATGGTCGGCGTCGATCCGTCCTCGGAAGGACTCGCGCGCGCCCAGGCGCTGGGCCTCAAGACCACCTCCGAAGGCATCGACGGCCTGCTGCCCCATCTCGAAGCGGACGGCATCCGTATCGCCTTTGACGCCACCTCGGCCTACGTGCACCGCGAGCACTCCGACAAACTCACGGCGCGCGGCGTGCGCGTGATCGACCTCACGCCCGCCGCGATCGGCCCGTTCTGCGTGCCGCCCGTGAACCTGGGCGAACATCTGGCCGACACGCTCAACGTCAACATGGTCACCTGCGGCGGCCAGGCGACGATCCCCATCGTGCATGCGGTCGCACGCGTGCAACCGGTCGCGTATGGCGAAATCGTCGCGACCGTCTCGTCGCGCTCGGTCGGCCCGGGCACGCGCAAGAACATCGACGAATTCACGCGCACGACCTCGCGCGCGATTGAAAGCGTGGGCGGCGCGCAGCGCGGCAAGGCGATCATCGTCATCAACCCCGCCGAACCGCCGCTCATCATGCGCGACACGATCCATTGCCTGACCGTCGACGAACCGGACGTCGAAGCCATCACCGCATCGGTACAAAAGATGGTCGAAGAAGTGCAGCGCTACGTGCCGGGCTACACGCTCAAGAACGGCCCGGTGTTCGACGGCAAGCGCGTGTCCGTATTTATGGAAGTCGCGGGCCTGGGCGATTATCTGCCGCGCTACGCGGGCAATCTCGACATCATGACGGCCGCTGCCGCGCGCACAGGCGAAGTGTTCGCCGAACAGATGCTGGCCGCAGTCTAAAAACGCACATTGAGGGAATCACGATGGAAAACATCACTGCGCACCCGCTCGCCGGCCGGCGCATCACCGTGCACGACATGACGCTGCGCGACGGCATGCACCCCAAGCGCCACCAGATCTCGCTCGAACAGATGCGCGGCATCGCGCGCGGACTCGACGCCGCGGGCGTGCCGCTTATCGAAGTCACGCACGGCGACGGCCTGGGTGGCGCTTCGGTGAACTACGGCTTTCCCGCGCATAGCGACGAAGCCTACCTGGAAGCCGTAATCGGCGAACTGAAACAGGCGAAGGTTTCGGCGCTGCTGCTGCCTGGCATCGGTACCGTCGATCATCTGCGCATGGCGCACGGCCTGGGCGTGAATACGATCCGCGTGGCGACGCATTGCACCGAAGCCGATGTTTCCGGCCAGCACATAGGCCTTGCGCGCGAACTGGGCATGGATACCGTGGGCTTCCTGATGATGGCGCACATGGCCCCGCCTGCCCTGCTCGTGGAGCAGGCGAAACTGATGGAATCGTACGGAGCGAACTGCATCTACATCACCGATTCGGCGGGCTATATGCTGCCCGACGACGTAAGCGCGCGTCTCGTGCCGGTTCGCGAAGCATTGCGTCCGGAGACGGAATTGGGCTTTCACGGCCACCACAATCTGGCGATGGGCATTGCCAACTCGCTCGCAGCGATTGCGGCGGGCGCAAACCGGATCGACGCTGCCGCTGCGGGACTGGGCGCTGGCGCGGGCAACACGCCGATGGAAGTGTTCGTGGCCGTGTGCCAACGCATGGGGATCGAAACGGGCGTGGATGTGTTCGCGATTTCCGACGTGGCAGAAGACCTCGTACTGCCGATCATGGACGCGCCAATCCGCATCGACCGCGATGCCTTGACGCTCGGATACGCGGGTGTCTATTCGTCGTTCCTGCTGTTTGCCAAACGCGCGCAAGCGAAATACGGAGTTCCGGCGCGCGACATTCTTGTCGAAATGGGCCGCCAGCGGCTGGTGGGCGGCCAGGAAGACATGATCGAGGATACGGCGATGACGCTCGCGCGCGAGCGCGGCTTGAGCGCTGCGGCCTGATTTCTGGCCTGATTTATCGTCTATTCAATCGCACGCGCGCTGTCGCAGGATGGCGCGCGTTTTTGTCTTTTCTTTTTGATTATCGAATCGATGAAACGAACTTTGTTTGCGTTGAGGGTGATTAGTGTGTCGATATTTGTTGGACTTGCTGGAGGTAGCGCTCACGCGCAGGAGGCTGGGCGTTCTTCGGACGCTGACCACGTTATTGCCATGCAGCACGTTCAGAATCTGCGGGATCTGGGTGGCCTTGTTGGCGCCGGTGGGATGATCGTCGCGCCGCACAGGCTTTATCGCAGTGGTAATCCTGCGCTTGGCACGCCTGCCGATTTTGCACAGCTTGAGGCGCTGCATCTCGATGCTGTGGTGGATTTTCGTGCTGCAAGTGAAAAGACGCCAGCTGAAGCGGTGTTTGGTGAGCGATTTCCGTGGAGGGCTGATCCGGTTCTGGCGGGTGACCTATCGCCAGCGGCTATCGTGCCTATGCTAAAGCACTCTACGCCTGCGCAGATGCATGATTTCATGGTGGGGCTTTATCGACAGTTTCCTGTGGATTATCAGCCGCAATTTGCGCGATTCCTGAAGCTTGCAGAGGACGATCAGACTTTGCTTTATCACTGTACGGCTGGGAAGGATCGTACTGGCTTTGCTACCGTGCTGCTGCTTTCCGCGTTGGGCGTCGATCGCGCTACTGTCATCGCGAATTATCTGGAATCTAATCGGGTCAACGCGGGGTATAACGCGCGGGCGCTGGAGCAGTTGCGGAAGATTGGGGTGGTAGGTGATGTCGCGCAGCCGTTGCTGGATGTCGATGCTGATTATATTGGTGCGGCGATGGAGGTAATTGATACGCGATATGGCGGTATGCAGCGGTATTTGCGCGATGTTCTGCATGTGGATGTTGCGAAGATACGGAGGAATTATCTTGTCGCTGCGGGAAGTAATGCTTGATTTCGCGTTTCCTTGTGGTCGTGTCGGTCTATTAGCGTCGCCCCTGTGCGGGGCGGCACCTACTTTCTTTGCGGCGGCAAAGAAAGTAGGCAAAGAAAGCCGCTCAAACCGCCAGTGTGACGCCGTCCACCACTTGCCCAGTAGCGGAGTGGTGACTGGGCATTGATCACACCTCTCGCCATAAGACGAAGTGACAAAGGACTCATTCATCCCGCTGCTCGCTTCGCGCGCAGCGGTTGGGTATGCAAGGGAAACCCACCGTGCTTGCGCGGGTTTGTGGTTATGCCCCACGGGGCGCGTAGCGGCCCCGGATGTGCGGGCGTCACCACTCCGTTAGTGCGCGCGTGATGCGAGCAAGACCAGTCACCACTCCGCTAATGGGCAAGTGGTGGACGGCGTCACACTGGCGGTGTGAGCGGCTTTCTTTTGGTTACTTTTCTTTGCCGCGGCAAAGAAAAGTAACTGCCGCCCCGCACAGGGG
>NZ_DASZJJ010000118.1:0-22200 GCF_035948235.1 Paraburkholderia sp.
CAGCTTATAGCTGGCTTTTTTCATGAATCTTGGTGCCCAAGAGAGGACTCGAACCTCCACAGTGTTGCCACCGCCAGGACCTGAACCTGGTGCGTCTACCAATTCCGCCACCTGGGCAAGGTGTCGCTTACTACTTGTTGCTGCGCTGTGTCGTGCAGCAGAGAACGAGATTCTAGCGCATCTGCAGAGCTTGTCAACACCTGAATGCAAAATTCTTTTGCGACGATGTCGGCTCGCGCCAGCCGCGAACTCCACATCGCCAGCGAGCGCTCACCGGCCTGCGCGCTGGATTGTCGGGTGCGGCGCGGGTGTTAGAATGCCTCGCAGCAGTATGGATGGCGCACTACAGCTTTGTGGCGCGCGCCTGCTGCCTCAGCCGCATGTTGCAGCATACGAAGACCGGGGCGCGGCGCGTTCGCCACTTGTGCCGCGATCCGCGCGATATCCGACGTCCACGCAACGAGAACAACCATCGACAAGCCCTTGAGCAAATATCCGTACCCGATTCCCAGCCGCGAAGAAATCCTCGGCGTGCTGCGGACCAGCGAATCGCCCTGCACCGCGAACGATATCGCCGAGGCGCTCGCGATCAAGCGCCAGGAGCGCGAAGGGTTCTTCAGGCGGCTCGCCGCGATGGAACGCGACGGGCAGATCCGGCTCGATTCGCGCGGCCACTATCAGCTCGCGCATCCTTCCAATTTTGTCGCGGGCCGCGTTCAGGGCCATCGCGACGGCTATGGCTTCCTGATCCGCGACGATGGCCAGGACGATCTGTTCCTGCCGCAAGGCGAGATGCAGAAGGTCATGCACAACGACCGCGTGCTCGCGCGCATCGTTGGCTATGACCGGCGCGGCCGCCCGGAAGGGCACATCGTCGAGGTCACGGACCGCGCCAACCGCCGCGTGATCGGCCGTCTGCTCAATGAGAACGGCGCGATGATCGTCGCGCCGGAAGACAAGCGCATCGGCCACGACATTCTCGTCACGCAGAACCCCAAGAAGGCCAAGGTCGGCCAGGTCGTGGTGGTCGAGCTGACCGATTTCCCCAGCCGCCATTCGCAGCCGCTCGGCCGCGTGGCGGAGGTGCTCGGCGATATCGACGATCCCGGCATGGAGATCGAGATCGCCGTGCGCAAGTACGGCGTGCCGCACGAATTCAGCAAGGAAGCGCTCGCGGATGCCGCGAAGCTGCCCGACGCCGTGCGTCCGACCGATATCCGCTACCGCGTCGATCTGCGCGATGTGCCGCTCGTCACGATCGACGGCGAAGACGCGCGCGACTTCGACGATGCCGTGTATTGCGAGCCGATGCAGGTCGGCAAGGGCGAAGGCTTCCGTCTGCTGGTGGCGATCGCCGACGTCTCGCACTATGTGTTGCCGGGCACCGGTCTGGACGTGGACGCCATCGAGCGCAGCACATCGGTGTACTTCCCGCGCCGCGTGATTCCGATGCTGCCGGAGAAGCTCTCGAACGGGCTGTGCTCGCTCAATCCGCATGTGGATCGCTGTGTGCTGGTCTGCGACATGGTCATCACCGCGCGCGGCGAGATCAAGGCGTACCAGTTCTATCCGGGTGTGATGCATTCGGCGGCGCGTCTGACCTATACCGAAGTCGCGGCGGTCCTCAAGAACACCAAGGGGCCGGAGGCGACGCGTCGCGCGGCGCTGCTGCCGCAACTGCAGAACCTCTACGGCGTCTACAAGGCGCTGTTCGCAGCGCGCCAGAAGCGCGGCGCGATCGACTTCGATACCACCGAAACGTATATCGTCTGCAACGCGCAGGGCAAGATCGAGCAGATCGTGCCGCGCCAGCGCAACGACGCGCACAAGCTGATCGAAGAGTGCATGCTGTCGGCCAACGTCTGCGCCGCGGACTTCATGAAGCGCAACAAGCACCCGGGCCTGTACCGCGTGCACGCGGGCCCGAGCGCGGAAAAGCTCGAAAACCTGCGCACCTTCCTGCGCGGCATGGGCTTGAGCCTGGGCGGCGGCGACACGCCGCACGCCAGCGACTACGCCGCGCTGATGGCGCATATCCGCGATCGGCCCGACGCGCAGATGCTGCAGACCATGCTGTTGCGCTCGATGCAGCAGGCCGTCTACAGCCCGGACAATATCGGCCACTTCGGTCTCGCGTATGAGGCGTACGCGCACTTCACGAGCCCGATCCGCCGCTATCCCGACCTGCTCACGCACCGCGCGATCTACGCGATCCTGCAGGGCAAGAAGTATCAGCCGGCCGCGCCCGAAGGCGTCGATCTCAACACGGCGCTGTCGCCGCGCGCTCGCGCCATGCAGGCCGAGGACGAAGAGAAGCGCGGCGCGCGTCGCAATCGCGGCGGCAACACGGCGATCTGGGAAGAGCTGGGCCTGCATTGCTCGGCTAACGAGCGCCGCGCCGACGAAGCTTCGCGCGACGTCGAAGCCTGGCTCAAGTGCTATTTCATGCGCGACAAGCTCGGCGAGGAATACGGCGGCATGGTCAGCGGCGTGACCTCGTTCGGCATCTTCGTGCAGCTCGATTCGCTCTTTATCGAAGGTCTGGTGCATGTGACGGAACTCGGTTCCGATTACTTCCAGTACGACGAGATCAAGAACGAGCTGCGCGGCGAGCGCACCGGCATCCGTTATCGACTGTCGGACCGCGTGCGCGTGCAGGTGAGCCGTGTCGATCTCGACGCACGCAAGATCGATTTCCGTCTCGTGCGCGATACGCCGGTCAAGCCCGGCGTGAATCGCGGAGCGCAAGGCCAGCAGGCAGAGCGTGGCGCGGTCGAAGGCGGCCCGCGCGTGCGCGCCGTGCCGATGGCCGCCGACGATCCGCGCCGCAAGAAAGCTGCGCCGCCGCAAAGCGCCGCAGTCAAGGAAGCCCGCGCGGCGCGCGGTGCGGCCAAGACCGCGAAGAAGCGCGCACCGTCGAAGCCCACGGCCAAGAAGTCGCCCGTGCGTAACAAGAAGCGCTAACAGCGCTAAAGCCGTACCCACGGCGCGCGGATCGCTCTTGCCAACGAGCGTTCGCGTGCCGTGACCCGGACCGTTGGATCATCCAGCGGCCGGCGCAATATCACTCGTTCGCGGCGCCTTCGATGCGCCGCGAACCGTTTATCAGGGGTTGTTCCAGTCATGTCACGTCTCAAGGTTCTTTACGGGTTTCATGCGGTGACCGCACGTTTGCGGCACGACGCGTCCACGGTCGAGGATGTTTATTACGATCCGACGCGGCGCGACCGCCGCATGCAGGAATTCCTGCACGCCGCGAAGGAAGCCGGCGCGCGCGTCATCGCCGCCGACGAGACGCGCCTCTGGGGCCTCGCGCACACGGAACGCCATCAGGGCGTGGTGGCGCGCGTGCACGATCTGGCGCTGGCGCAAAACCTGGCCGAACTGCTCGACGGCATCCAGGGCTCGCCGCTCTTGCTGGTGCTCGACGGCGTGACCGATCCGCATAACCTCGGCGCCTGCCTGCGGGTGGCCGACGCCGCCGGCGCGCACGCCGTGATCGCCCCGCGCGACCGCGCCGTGGGCCTGAACGCGACCGCCGCGAAAGTGGCCAGCGGCGCTGCCGATACGGTGCCCTACATCACCGTGACGAACCTGGCGCGTGCGCTGCGCGAGTTGAAGGATGCGGGCGTGTGGGTGGTCGGCACGGCCGGCGACGCGCCCGCGAGCCTCTACCAGACCAAGCTTGACGGTCCGGTGGCGCTGGTCATGGGCGCGGAAGGCGAGGGCATGCGCCGCCTCACGCGCGAGACCTGCGACGAGATCATGCAGATTCCGATGGCCGGCACGGTCGAAAGCCTGAACGTTTCCGTCGCATCGGGCGTGTGCCTGTTCGAAGCGGTGCGCCAGCGCGCCGCGCGCTGATCCGGCTCCTGATCCTGTTGGACCGACGCAGCATGACGAACTTGCATGGTGTGGCGCGCGCTGCGCTGACTGCGGTGGGCGCGGCGCTCGCGCTCGCGGCCTGCACGAGCGCCACGATGACCGATCGCGGCGCGTATATCGCCGACTCGCAGTACCACGCGCGCAGCGCCGATTCGCGCATCCGTTTCCTCGTGCTGCACTACACGGAAGGCGACGAGCCGACCTCGCTCGAGGAATTGACGCGCGAAAACGTCAGCGCCCATTACCTCGTGCCCGAGCATCCGCCGCTGCGCGATGGCAAGCCCGTCGTGCTGCAGCTGGTGCCCGAATCGCAGCGCGCCTGGCACGCGGGCGTGAGCGAGTGGCAGGGCACGACCGAGCTGAACGCCGCGTCGATCGGCATCGAAAATGTGAATTCGGGGCCGCACGACACGCCGCAAGGCCGCGAATGGGCGCCCTGGCCGCCCGATCAGGTGGCGGCGATCATCGCGCTCTCGAAGGACATCGTCACGCGCTACGGCATTCCGCCCACGCGCGTGGTGGGCCATAGCGACATCGCTCCGCAGCGCAAGATCGACCCGGGCGCGGCGTTCCCGTGGAAGCAGCTCTACGACGCGGGCGTGGGCGCCTGGCCCGACGACGCCACGGTCAAGGCCGATCTCGCGGGCCGTGCGCCCGACGCCCCCGCCGACGTGCGCGCTCTGCAGTTGAAACTCGCGCGCTACGGCTACGATGTTGCCACCGACGGCGTGCTCGACGATCGCACGCGCCGCGTGTTCGCGGCCTTCCAGATGCATTTCCGCCCGCGCGACTATGCCGGCACGCCGGACGCGGAAACCGACGCCATCGCCCAGGCGCTGCTCGACAAATATGTGGACCGCAGTGCGCCCGCGCTGCCGGGTACGACCGAAACGGCACCCTGATTCAGGGGCCGCCCGCGCCGCAAAACCGGAAAACGCAGACCTCACCGGCGGACGCCGCCCGCAACTCCGGTAAACTATGCGTTTTCCGCGTTTCCTCTCCTCGGGCAGTACCCATCATGACTCAAGACGAACTCAAGAAACTGGTCGGCCAGGCCGCCGCCGACTATGTCAACGCCAACGTGCCGGAAGGCGCCATCATCGGCGTCGGCACCGGCTCGACTGCGAACTGCTTTATCGACGCGCTGGCTGTCAACAAGAGCCGCTACCGCGGCGCGGTGTCCAGCTCGGTCGCCACCACGGCGCGCCTGGAAGCGCATGGCTTCAAGATTTTCGATCTGAACGAGATCGAATCGCTGCCCGTCTACGTCGACGGCGCCGATGAAATCGACGCCTCCGGCGCGATGATCAAGGGCGGCGGCGGGGCGCTCACGCGCGAGAAGATCGTGGCGTCGGTGTCTGAAGTGTTCGTCTGCATCGCCGACGCGAGCAAGCGCGTCGAGGTGCTCGGCCAGTTCCCGCTGCCGATCGAAGTCGTGCCGATGGCGCGCACGGCCATCGGCCGCCGCGTGACGGCGCTCGGCGGCGTGCCGGTGCTGCGCGTGCAGAAGGACGGCTCGCCCTTCATCACCGACAACGGCAACGAGATTCTCGACGTGAAGGGCCTGCGTATCAGCGATCCGCGCACGCTCGAAGCGCACGTCAACGCGTGGCCGGGCGTGGTGACCGTGGGCCTGTTCGCGGCGCGTGGTGCGGACTTCTGCCTGCTCGGCGGCGCGGGTGACGTACAAGCCGGCGTCGAGCGCATCGACTACAAGGTCTGACGGCCTGATCGGCAGAGCGGCGGCGTGCATCGTGTCACGCTGCTGCTCGCGGTTTTCGACGGCCGATTGCGCGCACCGATTGATATGGATTCCTGATAATCAGGCAATCCACAAGCGCGTAATCAACCCGCCGCCAACGAAGAAAAGGCAAAGCGCGCCGAAGCCGGAACGCTTTGCAAAATCAAACACACACACACGAGAAACGGGGCTTGGGGCCACCGCAAAGTGGCCCCGCCGGCTTCTACGTCTTACTCCACCGTTTCGGCCTGACGCAGGCGCGGCAGCAGCCGGTCGAACTCGCGGCGCACGAGGCCGTAGCACTCGCAGGCGCGGGCTTCGAGGCCCTCGCGGTCGAGCACGCGGATACGCCCGCGGCTGTGGTGGATCAAACCTTCGTCGTGCAGCTTGCCGGCGGCTTCCGTGATGCCTTCGCGGCGCACGCCAAGCATATCGGCGATGAGCTGCTGCGTGACCGTGAGGTCGTTCGAGGCCACGCGGTCCACTTCGATCAGCAGCCAGCGGCAAAGCTGTTTGCTCAGCGAGTGGTGGCGATTGCAGGCGGCGGTTTGCGCGACCTGGGTGAGGAGGGCGTGCATGTAGAGCAGCATCAGGCGACGCAGGAAGTCCGAGCGTGCGAACTGTTGTTTGAGGCTTTGCGCGCTCATGCGGTAGGCGAAGCCCGCGCACTGCACCTGCACGCGGTTCGGCATGGTTTCGCCGCCCGTCAGGACGGGCACGCCCGTCATGCCTTCGCGGCCCACTGCGGCGATTTCCACGGAACTGCCGTCTTCCATCGTCGAGAGCATCGAGATGATGGCCGTGGTCGGAAAGTAGACGTGATGAATGCGCTGGCCGGAATCGCAGAGGAGTTGTTCGGTGCGCAGATGGACGAGTTCGAGATGCGGTGCGAGTGCTTGCCATTCATGCGACGGCAGTGCGCCGAGCAAATGGTTGCCGTGCAGATCCGATTGAAGGGTCAACATGATTTGGTCCTCGTGTGAAGGCGCTTGCGCTGCCTTCCGTCTTTTCATTCCGGTCGCCGAATCGTTTGTTGTTTGCCGCTTCCCGTAGCGGCTGTTCATTCGTCGTGCCGGCCCCATAGTCCCGAAGCGTTCGCATTGTTTGTTTGCGTTACGCCTGTGTGGCGCTTCTCACTAAGCAGGGGATGTGCCAGAAGGTCGCAAACCACGCCACAGCTGGGCTTCGCGGACGTTACGTGCGAAGGGTAGGGGGAGAACGCCGTGTTTTTGTTTCACTTCTGTACGACGCGCGCGCGGGGGCGGTCAATGGACTGAGCAATTTGTATCGATATAAGTTGTTGATTTATATGGGGTAAATGGCGCGTCCAGGCGGTATCGCAAAAATGACTCCAGGTTGAAACACGCCGCGTAACGGCCCATTGCGGCGGGGCCGGGGCGTGCCGCAGGGCGTGTGGATTTGATTCATTGCTGTTGCGGTGCGGCTGACTGGGCAATAAACGTTCTCCTGTGAAACATAGCTGCGTTACGACGCGTCACGTTACGCTGTGTGGGCTGGCGCACGGAGCGCGGCAGGTTTCTCTACACGGCCGCGCCAGCTGTGGCTTTGCGCGGCCCCGCGGTTCTGCGTCAGTTGCCGCGCCGTTGTTCGCGCAACGATCCTCTCCGGCCGTCCGGCCCAACCGTCTCTGTCCATCTTCGGCGCCAGCATAGTGAAGCGCACCAGCGCGCCGCCGTGCGGCAGCGCTCGGTCAGTGTGGGTATGCGTACAGATTCGACTCACCGCCTTTGCTCAAATGCAATCTGAAAACGAGGGAGTGCGCATGTGCATGACCTGGTGGGATCGGACGGACAACGCCGAACCCGCTGGGCCTCACCCGCGCCGACCCAATACCAGACATTCCAGCGGGGAGCTTATTGCATGAACCAGCTCGTCACACCGGCCGGCTTGATTGCCGCAGCCAATGAACCCGAAGTTGCGCTCGTCGTGCAGCCAGTCGTGCTCGCGGGCGGTTCGGGCACGCGGCTCTGGCCGCTCTCGCGGGAGCACTGCCCGAAGCAGCTCATCGACCTGCTCGATGGCGAGTCGCTGCTCGAAGCCACCGTGCGCCGTCTCGACGGTCTCTACGCCAGCACGGGCGAGCAGAAGGGCGCGGCGGTCCGCAAGGCCGCAGCGCTTGTCGTGAGCAGCGAGGAACTGCGCCATATGACCGTCGACCGTCTGGGCCGCAGCGGCAAGCAGGCGCGTGTGGTGTTCGAACCGCATGCGCGCAACACCGCGCCGGCGCTCACGGTGGCAGCGCTCGCCGCGCAGGCGGCGCACAGCGCGGCAGCGAGCGACCCTGCCGCGCCGCTCGACAGCGATCCCATCCTCATCGCCATGCCCGCCGATCATCTGATCGCCGACCGCACGGCGTTTGCCGCCGCGCTCGAAGCGGCCGTGAGCTACGCGGCGCGCGGCGCCATCGTCACGCTCGGCGTGCCGCCGCAGCGCGCGGAAACCGGCTATGGCTACATCTGCGCGGGCGCCATGCTCGGCACCAGCGGCGCGCGCACGATCGAGCGTTTCGTGGAAAAACCCAATGCCGAACTCGCCGCCAGCTATGTGGCATCGGGCGATTACTGGTGGAACAGCGGCATTTTCGTGGTGCGCGCCTCGGTGTGGCTCGCGGCTATCGCGCGTGCGCAGCCGGCCATCGCGACGCTCTGCGCGCAGTCGTTCGAACTGGCGCGCGTCGATACGGACGGCGCGGTTCACCTCGACGCGGCGATCTTCGAGGGCTGCCCGTCGGACTCGATCGACTACGCGGTGATGGAGTCGATCGGCGCCGATGCGCGTCTGGCGGGCGTGGTCGTGCCGCTGGTGGCGGGCTGGTCGGACGTGGGCGCGTGGGATGCCGTCTGGCAGGTCTCCGACAAGGACGCGAGCGGCAATGTCGCGCGCGGCCGCGTGCTGTTCGAGGACTCGACCGACAGCTTCGCGCATTCGGACGGACGGCTCGTCGCCTGCGTGGGCGTGCACAACGTGGTGGTGGTGGAGACGGCGGACGCCGTGCTGGTCGCCGCCAAGGACCGCGTGCAGGACGTGCGGGCGATCGTCGACAAGCTCAAGGCGCAGCGCGGCGAAGAGGCGCAGCACCATCGCCGCGTCGAACGTCCGTGGGGCTGCTACGACTCGGTGGACCGCGGCGAGCGCTTCCAGGTCAAGCGCATCGTCGTGAAGCCTGGCGGCGTGCTCTCGCTGCAGATGCATCATCACCGCGCCGAGCATTGGGTGGTCGTGCGCGGCACCGCGCGCGTCACGCGTGGCGACGAGGTGTTTCTGATTTCCGAAAACGAATCGACGTACATCCCGCTTGGCGTGAAACACCGGCTCGAAAACCCGGGCAAGACGCCGCTCGAAATCATTGAAGTGCAGTCGGGCGGCTATCTCGGCGAGGACGACATCGTGCGCTTCGAGGACCAATACGGGCGCACGGCGGCGGCACGCTAACTGAATTGCAGCGGTGTGGGCCAGTGGGCGTGCGCCGCTGCGCAGCTACATGATTGCATATGCACACAAAAACAAGGCTGAAAAACAAGCCTCGCAAACCTCAGCAACGCTAAGTCAGTCTTTGCTTCATACAGACTGCTTACGAAAAGACAACGAATAACTTCTAACAATGAGATTCGGGAAACCGAAGGGCCGATTGACGAAGAACTTGTACAGCTTGGGCATTTGTCACGCGAAATTTGCGTCAGGAGATATCCTGGCTTACGTTTTATGCAATTAGCATGGCAACGTACGTTTGAGTTCGACGAAGCACGAGGCCCACGCAGCAACCGGCAAACAGGGCGATTAACGCCATCGGGGGGGAGGGGTCATGGAACTGGGGAACAACAAGGAACGCTCACTCGTGAGCAAGGTCATGGATGGCCTGATTTCGGGCATCGTCGAAGAACGCTATGGCGCGATTCTGCCGCCGCAGGACGTGTTGTCGAAGGAGTTCGATGTGAGCCGCACGGTCATGCGCGAAGCGCTGTCGATGCTGCTCGCGCGCCATATGCTCGACGTGCGGCCCAAGATCGGCACGCGCATCAGGCCGATGCGCGACTGGCGCATGATCGATGAAGACGTCGTGAGCTGGCGCTTTCGCGCCAAGCCGGACAAGACGTTTCTGCGCGACGTGATCGAATTTCGCACGCTGATCGAGCCGGCCGCCTGCGCGTTGGCGGCCGAACGCGCGGGCGCGGCGGATATCGCCGGCATCCGCGACGCCTTCGATGCGCTACATCAGGCAAGTCCGGGCGATTCGGGCTGCCAGGCGGCCGATTCGCTGCTGCATACGCGCATCCTTGCGGCCAGCGGCAATCAGTTCTATCAGCAGATGGCGGCGATCGTGCGCGGCGCGCTCACTATCGTCAATCCGCTGCTGAGCCAGCGGCCGGACGGCTGGAGCAATGTCGTCGCCGCGCACGGGCGCGTGGTGGAGGCGATCGAGCGCCGCTCGCCGTCGGATGCACAGGCGGCTGCGGCGGCGATGATCGCCTATACCGCCGACGAGCTTAATCGTGCGCTCGCGGCGGAAGCGGCTGAATAGCGTCCAGAACGATCGGGAACATTGCGCGCACACGTCTGCCAACGTCCCGCGCCTCGCTCGCCGCGCGCGTCCTTGACCGGGCGCATGCGGCTTTCGTGTGGGCGTTTGCCTTCGCGCGCGCGAGCCAGTATCGTGCGTCTCTTTGCAATCCGTACAAAGAGAGACGACTGACATGGGCGATATCGCTGGAATCGGCACGATTCGATGGGGCATCGTGGGCGCGGGCCGCATCGCGCGGCGTTTCGCGCAGGGCGTGGGACATGTCGAAAACGCACGCGTGAGCGCGGTGTGGTCGCGGCGCCCTGAACCGGCGCAGGCTCTGGCGCAGGAATTCGGCGCGAGCGCCTGCGCGAGCTTC
This sequence comes from Paraburkholderia sp., assembly GCF_035948235.1. Classification (GTDB taxonomy): domain Bacteria; phylum Pseudomonadota; class Gammaproteobacteria; order Burkholderiales; family Burkholderiaceae; genus Paraburkholderia. The sequence continues at coordinate 10,525 of NZ_DASZJJ010000118.1, forward strand.
GAGGCGCTGCTCGCAAGCGGCATCGACGCGGTCTACATCGCGACCATGCAGGACAGCCACGCGCACTACGCCACGGCCGCCTTGCAGGCCGGCCTGCCGGTGCTGTGCGAAAAGCCCGCGACGGTCAACGCCGCGCAGCTCGACGGCGTGCTGCAGGCTGCGCGCGCCTCGCAGCGCCTCTTCATGGAGGCGATGAAGCCGCCGTTCTATCCGCTCTACCGCGCCTTGCGCGCCCATCTGACAGCCGATCCGATCGGGCCTGTGGGTCTCGTGCGCGCGGGCTGCTCAGTGGCCAACGTGCCGGCCGATCATCCCTCGTTTTCGTTCGCGCACGCGGGCGGGGCGCTGCTGGACATCGGCGTCTACGAGATGTTTCTAGCCGTCGACTGGCTGGGCGCGCCGCGCGAAGTGCAGACTTTCGGGCGGTTGGGAGCCACGGGCGTGGACACGTTTGCGAGCCTCAATAGCCAGCACGAACACGGCATCGCGCAGCTCTTTTGCGGGCTGGATCTGCATGGCTTTGGCGATGCGCTGCTGGCGGGGCCGCTTGGCAACGTGACGATTCACGCGAACTGGTGGAATCCGGTGCGCGCCACGATCCGCTATGTCGATGGCCGCACGGTCGAACTGAACGAGCCGTTCGAAGGCGGCGGCCTCAACTACGAGACCGCGCACTTCTGCGAACTGCTGCGCGCGGGCGCGCTGGAAAGTCCGGTGATGCCGCACGAAACGTCGCGGCGCATGATCGAGATGGCCGATGCCGCGCGCGCGGCGCTGGGCTTGCGATTCGATTGCGAGTAAGGAAGGCCGATGCGGCGGTCGCTACGACCGCCGCATTTTGAACGAGGCTCAGTGGCGCGAAGGCAGCGCGAGGCGCTTTTCGTACCAGTGCTGGATCCATTCGAGAACCTGGCAGAGCACCCAGTAGATGGCGGCTGCCGCGAGATAGAGCGGCAGTGGCTGGTAGGTCGAGGCGATGATTTCCTGGGCGCTGCGCAGCAGCTCCGTCACCGTGATGACCGACACCAGCGAGGTGTCCTTGATGAGACTGATGAGGCTGTTCGACAGGCTAGGTACGGCGATGCGCAAGGCCTGCGGCGCAATCACGTAGCGCAGCGTCTGACGCCGCGAAAGTCCCAGGCTGTACGCCGCGAGCCACTGGCCGCCATGAATGCCGAGAATCGCGCCGCGCATGCTCTCGGACAGATACGCCGCGACGTTGGCCGACAGCGCGATCACGCCCGCAGGCGTCGGGTCGAGCGAGATGCCGATGCTCGGCAGACCGTAATAGATCACGAAGATCTGGACCAGCAGCGGGGTGCCGCGCATGAGGCTCACGTACACGCGCGCGATGAACACGAGCACGCGGTTCGAGCTGATGCCCATGAGGGCGAGCACGGCGCCGCCGATGAGCCCGAAGATCATCGACAGGACAGCGAACTTGACCGTGAGCACCGCGCCCTGCGCGAGTACCGGCAGCGACTGGAGAATGAGCGTGTGTATGGGCATGGGAGACGCGTAAATGAGGGCTTGCGCAGCCTGGCCTTGAAAAACCGCGGGGCGGCACCCTGCTGCAACGGCAGGATGCGCGCCCCGCGCCTGTCATGTCACGCGGCAGCGCGAGCGCTGCACGCCGGCATGGATTACTTCGTGACCGGTTTGGTCACGTCGATGCCGAACCACTTGTCCGAGATCTTCGTGAACGTGCCGTCGGCTTCGAGCTGCGTCATCGCATCGTCGATCGCCTTGGCGAACTTCGGGTTGCCCTTCTTGAACGGAATGCCCGACGGGTTGCCGTCGCCGACGATCGCGCCCGCGCGCAGCGGCAGCTGCGAGTTCTTCATCAGATAGGCGAGCATCAGGCGGTCGTTGAGCGCCGCGTCCAGGCGGCCGGCGGCCAGGTCGCGCAGATACTCGGGCGCGCCCGGGTAGGTCTTGACGTCGATGCCGGGCACGGACTTGGCCATGTCCATGTAGTTGGTGCCGAGCGCGACGCCGAGCTTCTTGCCCTTGAGGTCGTCGAGCGACTTGAACTGGCGCGTGTCGTCGCGGCGCTCGATGAGCTGCGCGGCCGAGTACGTGTAAGCCGGCGAGAAGTCGAGCACGGCCTTGCGCTGATCGGTGATGCCCACCTGGTTGGCGATCACGTCGAACTTGCCGGCCTGCAGACCCGCAATGATGCCGCTCCATTCGGTCGTGACGAACTCGGGCTTCACGCCGAGCTTCGCGGCCACCGCTTTGGCGATATCGACATCGAAGCCGACCAGGTCGCCGTTGGGCGCCTTCGAGTTGAACGGCGGGAAGGTGCCCTCGAGACCGATACGCAGCGTGCCGCGCGCCTTGACCTGATCGAGCAGGTCATCGGCGTGGGCGCTTGCCGCCACGAACGAGGTGCCCACCAGCGCGAGTGCGAAGAGCTTCTTGAGCAAAGCGAATTTCATTGTTTTCCTCTTGTTTTTACGGCTGTGCGTTGGCGGCGCCTCGCGGACGCCGCTTCCAGGCAAATCCGATGCGCCGCACATGGCCTGAAACTATAGCCTCAGGCGCGGCCCGAGGCCAGCGCCCGCGCGCACTCGGCGACCAGCGCCGGGCCGCGGTAGATGAAGCCGGTGTAGACCTGCACGAGCGCGGCGCCCGCGGCGATCTTTGCGCGCGCATCCTCGCCCGAGAAAATCCCGCCCACGCCGATGATCGGCACCTGCTCGCCCAGTTCGGCGCGCAGCTTGCGGATCACCTCGTTCGACGCGTCGAACACCGGACGGCCCGACAGGCCGCCGGTCTCGCTCGCGTTCGGCAGGCCTTCGACGGCCGCGCGCGAGAGCGTCGTGTTGGTGGCGATCACGCCTTCGATCTTGTGGCGCAGGAGGGTATCGGCGATTTCCTTGACCTGCTCGTCGTCGAGATCCGGTGCGATCTTGAGCGCGAGCGGCACGAGCTTGCCGTGCATGTCGGCCAGACGCTGCTGCTTGTCCTTGAGCGCCGCGAGCAGGGCGTCGAGCTCGCCGCCGCCTTGCAACTGGCGCAGATTCTTGGTGTTCGGCGACGAGATGTTGATCGTCACGTAGCTTGCGAACGGATAGACGCGTTCGAGGCAGAAGAGATAGTCCTCGGCGGCGCGCTCGATCGGCGTATCGGCGTTCTTGCCGATGTTCAGGCCGAGAATGCCGCGATAGCGCGCGGCCTGCACGTTCTTCACGAACTGCTCGACGCCGTGGTTGTTGAAGCCCATCCGGTTGATGATGCCGCCCGCCTGCGGCAGACGGAAAATGCGCGGACGCGGATTGCCCGGCTGCGGACGCGGCGTGACCGTGCCCACCTCGATAAAGCCGAAGCCCAGCGCGGCGAAACCGTCGATGGCGGCGCCTTCCTTGTCGAGCCCCGCGGCGAGCCCCACCGGGTTGCGGAACGTCAGGCCCATGACGGTGCGCGGCGAATCCGGCACGCGCGAGGCGAGCAGCCCGGCCATGCCGGTGCGGCCCGCCGCGCCGATCATGCGCAGGGAGAGATGGTGGGCGTCTTCGGCGTCCATGCGAAACAGCTGGTCGCGGACGAACGGATAAAGGGTGCTGAACACGGGAGGAAGGCGCAGGCGCCAAAAAATGAGAACCCGCTATTTTAGCGACAAAGGCGGGGCGGCTGGCGGGCGCGCTGGAATCCGGCTGGTTCCGGCCCTGTGCGCGCAGCGTGCGCCTGATGATGCTTTGGGGCTCGCGGCCGTTCAGGCGACCGGATCGAGCGCGCGCCAGACGCCGTCGAACAGCCCTTCGAGCGGCTGGAAACGCGCCTTATAGGCCATTTTCGGGCTTTCGCGGATCCAGTAGCCCAGATACACGTAGGGCAGCTGCAGGCTGCGCGCCTGCTCGATCTGCCAGAGGATGTTGTAAGTGCCGTAGCTCGCGTGTGGCGTGTCCGGTTCGAAGAAGGTGTAGACCGACGACAGCCCGTCGCCGAGGATGTCGATCATGCTGACCATGCGCAGGATGCCCGGCGCATCGGGGTGCTGCGGATCGGGTTCGCGGAATTCCACCAGACGCGAGTTGATCCGGCTTTGCAGCAGGAACTGTTCGTACTGGTCGCGGCTGTCACGGTCCATGCCGCCGCCCGCGTGGCGCGCCGACTGATAGCGCATGTAAAGCGCGTAATGCGCCTCGTCGTAGTGCAGCGGCGCGACTGTCGCGACCAGTTCGCCATGATGCTTCCAGGTGCGCCGCTGGGTACGATTGGGCGTGTAGTGCTCGACCGGCACGCGCACCGGCACGCAGGCGCGGCAGCCGTCGCAATAGGGGCGATAGGTGAATACGCCCGAGCGGCGAAAGCCCGCTTTCACGAGATCGGTATAGACATCGGAATTGATGAGGTGACTGGGCGTGGCCACCTGCGAGCGCGCGATGCGCCCCTCCAGATAACTGCAGGGGTAGGGCGCCGTTGCATAGAATTGCAGCGCGGAAAGCGGTGAAAGCGGCAGCTCGTTTGGATGAGTCACGTTGGCAGCTCTCGAAGCAGATCGGAACGTCGCGTGTCTCGGGGCACCGCCAGGACTGGCGATAAAGGCGACGTGTTCTGACTGCATACTAACATTGACGCCTGGCTCGCATCTATCGAAATACGCGGCCTGGCGCACGCGTGGCCACGCGTTGTGCGTTCACTGGCGCGGCTTTCCGCGCGTTTTTCCGCCGCGCGGCGGTGGCCCGGGCGCGGGCTCAGAGCGTCGGGACGGCCGGATTTTCGGCGTGTCCCTGACCGTGGCCGAGCCAGTCGGCCAGCACAGTTTTGTCGAAGCGCCAGCCAATCGACGGTGCGCCCACATTCGCGCGCACATGCGCGATAAACGGCTTGCGGCCGATTTCGCGCCCGCCCAGCGACGCCAGATGCGCGGTGTTCTGCTGGCAGTCGATCAGCGCGACGCCGTTACGGCGCAGATGCGCGACCAGTGCCGATAGCGCGATTTTCGAAGCATCGGTGATCGAGGCGAACATCGATTCGCCGAAGAACATGGTGCCGAGCGAGACGCCGTAGAGGCCGCCCACGCGCTGGCCTTCGAACCAGGTTTCGATACTGTGGGCGTCGCCGATGCGGTGCAGGCTCGAATAGGCGTCGATCACGTCGGAGGTGATCCAGGTGCCGCGCTGGCCGCGCCGCGGCGCGTTGGCGCAGGCACGCATGACGGCCGCGAAATCGTCGTCGACGCGGATTTCCCAGGCGGGATCGCGCAGCACGCGCTTGAGCGTTTTCTTCAGCGAGGGCGAGACCTTGAACTCGTCGGGGCGCAGGATCATGCGCGGATCGGGGCTCCACCAGAGCACTGGCTGGCCGTCCGAATACCACGGAAAAATCCCGTGCCGGTAGGCGTCGATCAGGCGCGAAGGCAGCAGATCGGCGCTGGCGGCGAGCAGCCCCGGCGCACCGCTCGAGGCGCCCAGGGCGCGCTCGACCGGCGGGAACGGGTCGTCGGGCGAAAGCCAGGGCACCATCGCCGGAGCGTGTCAGCCGTCGCGCAGCGGGCGCAGGACGTCGCCGGTGTGCAGGCCATAGCTGCCCGACTGGCGATCGGCGAAGAAAAAGCGCAGGGTCTGGCCGACCGTGGGGAACGCGATCTCGTCCCACGGAATTTCGTGCTCCTCGAACAGGCGCACTTCGAGGCTCTCTTCGCCGGCTTCGACGTCGATGTCGAGCAGTCGCGCGAGGTAGAAAAGATGCACCTGATGCACGCGCGGCACGTTGAGCAGGGAGAAAAGGCTCTGCACTTCGACGCGCGCGCCGGCTTCTTCCAGGGTTTCGCGCGCGGCGGCTTCCGAGGTCGTTTCGCCCATCTCCATGAAGCCCGCGGGCAGCGTCCAGTAGCCGTAACGCGGCTCGATCGCGCGGCGGCACAGCAGCACCTTGTCTTCCCAGACCGGCACGGTGCCGACCACGTTGCGCGGATTCTGATAGTGGATGGTGCCGCAATGCGCGCAGACATAGCGTTCGCGGTTGTCACCGGGCGGCACGAGCAGGCTGACCGCCTGACCGCAAGTCGAGCAGAATTTCATGGGCACGATAGGGGGATGGGTGATGCGAGTGTATCACCGCGGCGCGTCATGACGGGAGCTTGACCCGGAGCGGGGCCATAAGCGGATCGGCATGAAGGTGCCGACGCGCGCATGCTTCAGACGCTGAAAAACAAAAAAGGGTTACACGCCGATGCGTTGTAACCCTTGATTGCTTCTGACAGAACAGCTTTGGTTGCGGGGGTAGGATTTGAACCTACGACCTTCGGGTTATGAGCCCGACGAGCTGCCAGACTGCTCCACCCCGCGTCCGTCAGAGAAAAGAATTATAGGATGCATATTGGGTTCGTGCAAGTCTTATTTGACGAATTCGTTTCGGGACGCTTGCGAAAGCTTTTCCTGGACGCGGACTTGAACACCTGCGACACGGGCAGGTGCTTTGCGATGCGATACCTGAACGCCAGGCTAGAATCGGGGCCGAGTCTTTCTTACAGACACGCCCCGCATTCACGTTCCGACGGATCTATGGACCTCGCTCACGACCTTCAAACGATCGCCGCGCAAGAACGCGCGCTCGTGTTTCCCCATTTCGATACCGATCGCGCCTGGCAACTCGGCGCCTTTCTGCGCGAGCTGGCGCTCGCGCGCTCGCATGCGGTCGCCATCGACGTGCGCACGTTCGGTCTGCCGTTGTTCTTCTGCGCGTTGCCCGGCGCCACGCCCGACAACGTTGCGTGGGTGCAGCGCAAGTCGCGCGTGGTCGAGCATTTCCGCCGCAGCTCCTATGCCATCGGCCTGCGTCTGCAGCAGACAAGCACCACGCTCGCTGAGAAACACGGCTTGCCCGCTACCGAATACGCGACGCACGGCGGCGCGTTTCCGCTCGCGGTCGCCGGGGTGGGCGTGATTGGATCGGTGACGGTGTCGGGGCTGCCGCAGCGCCTCGATCACGAACTGGTTGTCGAGGCGCTGTGCGCGCAACTCGGCGCCGACTACAGCCAGCTCGCGCTCGCCAGGGCCTGATGCGATGCGCACCTCCCCCTGGTTGATCCTTGCCATCGCGATCGTCGCCGAGGTCATCGCGACCTCCGCGCTGCGCGCGTCCAATGGCTTCTCGCGGCTCGTGCCGTCGGCCATCGTCATCGCCGGTTATGGCGTGTCGTTCTATTGCCTGTCGCTCACGCTCAGGACGCTGCCGGTCGGGATCGTCTATGCGGTGTGGTCGGGCGTGGGCATCGTGCTCATCACGCTCGTCGCGATGGCGCTCTATAAACAGGTGCCCGATCTGCCCGCGATGCTCGGCCTCGGCCTGATCGTGGCCGGCGTGCTGGTGCTCAATCTGTTCTCGAAGATGCAGGCGCATTGAACACCGGGCGCAGACTCTGTGTGCGCCTATGAACTCTCCAGCAGCACGATGCGCACGCCGCAGGCCGCCACGGCCGTGCGGCTGCTTTCGCCTTCGGGCGTGGCGGCGTCCTGCCACAGGCAGATCGCGCGCGAGATGTCGATGTCGTGGTCCCCAGCGTAGCGAAACCAGCGGCTTGCGGCCTGCGCCTCGGGGATTTCCTGATCGGTGTCGAAGTAGCGTCCGCTCATGTGCGCGTCCAACGAGAGGGATGGGGTTTGCAGAATGAAAAACCGAGTGAAAGCCTGAGCCGCGAGCACGCGTATCCGGATTAGTTTCGCAGATTCGGCCGTGACGTCGATGCAGAATGCACAGCTTGCCGCCAGGCGCGCGCCGCTGGGCGTAACATCGTGCGCAGCGCGCCCTCTGCTGGCGCGGTCTTTCCTCTGTTGATTTCCCCGCGGGGCTGGACATGGATATCCGCTTTCCTTCCGAAGCGCCGTCCTGGCGCGACTCCAATCTCACCGTGGTCTTTCCGGCGCTGGTCGACGGCGCGCGCGTGCCGTGCGCGATTTCCGTCGAGGCGCTCGAGGACCATTTCGGCGCGCTGCCCGACGGCCGCGAGGCCTGGATGCAGGCCTTCGATGCGGGGCGGCGCCGCATCGAGGCCGTCGCACGCGCCCACCTCGAACTGAGCAACGGCACGCCCGTGCTGCTCAAGAGCGGCCATTTCCCGCCAGGCCATCTGTTGTCGTGATTCGCTTCGCGTATTTCCTCGCGTCTGTCCTCACGTGCCGGGTGCGGCGTTGAGCACCGTCGAACCCAACGAATCCAAAGCGCTGCGTGCCTCGGCCTTACGCGCGCGCATTCTCGACGCCGCGCGGCGCATCGTGGCGCGAGAGGGCATCGATGCGCTGTCGATGCGCAAGATCGGCGATGCGATCGGCTATTCGGCCGCCTCGCTCTATCTGCACTTCGAAAGCCGTGATGCGATCGCCCGCGCGTTGGGTCGCGAAGGCTACGCGCAACTGCTGGCGCGACTTGAACCCTGCGCGGAAATCGAGGCGCCGCGCGCGCGGCTTCATGCGTTCGCGCATGCCTACGTGGCGTTTGGCTGCGCACATCCCGACACGTATCGGCTGATGTTTTTGCCGCAGCGTGAACCGCTGCGCGAGCAGACACAGGAAGAGGGCGATGCGCAGCGCGTGCCGCTGAACGAAGCGCAGCCCATTGATGAGATCGCTGCGATCACAACCTTGTTCGCCGATGCGTTCGCACCGGTTTGCTCCAGCCCCGCATGGTTCGCGCGCGCGTTATGGGCGCTGCTGCATGGCGTGGTGACGTTTTCGCTTTCCGGCCCCGAGTTTGCGCCGGAATCGTCGCGCCTGGAGGTGATCGACGCCGCGCTCGATGGCTGGCTCGGCGACGATTTCAGGCGCGACGCTACGCAGAAATCGCAGCCCGAGGCGACGTGATAGCCTCGCTAGCCTGAAGTGCATGCCTGAAGTGCAATAAAGGCCCGCATCTTTCGCGCGCCTTTATTGCGCTTTCATTGTGTTTCCATCCGTCGCCCGATCGCCATGTCACAGGAAACCCTGCCGCCAAACGCCGACGCCCAACAGCACGTGCTCACGCATGTCACGAACCGCATCGGCTATATCGAACTCGCGCGGCCCCAGGCGCTCAATGCGCTTTCAACCGCGATGGTTCGCGCCATGCAGACCGCGCTCGACGCCTGGCGCGACGATCCCGAAGTGCTCGCCGTGCTCGTGCATACGCGGCATCCGCGCGCTTTCTGCGCGGGTGGCGATATCCGCTTTCTCTACGAGTCGTATCGCGCCGGCAATCAAACGGCGATCGACACCTTCTTTATCGACGAATATCGCCTCAATCACACGATCTTCAGTTATCCGAAGCCTTATATCGCGCTGATGAACGGCGTGGTGATGGGCGGCGGGATGGGCATTTCCCAGGGCGCGCACCGCACGGGCGGCCTGCGCGTCGTCGATGGCACGACGCGCCTGGCGATGCCCGAAACGCGCATCGGCCTCTTTCCCGATGTGGGCATGGGCTGGTTTCTCGCGCGCACGCCGGGTGCGCTTGGCCGGTATCTCGCGGTGACGGGCGAGACGATCGACGCTGCCAGTGCGCTTTACGCGGGGCTTGCCGATATGTATCTCGACAGCGACGCGCAGCCCGCCTTGCTGGACGCGCTGCAGACGGAACCGTTCATGTCGGGCGAGGACATCGCCGGGCGCATTCGCCGCGCGGCCGGCTCCGCAGTCGCGTCGCGCGCGGCGCAGGTGGGCGCTTGCGCGCTGGCCGTTGCGCGCGCATGGATCGACCGCCATTTTGCGCAGCCGACGGTCGCGCAGATCCTCGCGTCGCTCGAAACCGCGCAGCGCGAAGCAAAGGGCGCCGAAAGCGAATGGGCCGAGCAGATGATCGGCGTGCTGCGGGAACGCTCGCCGCTGTCGATGGCGGTGTCGCTGGAAGTGGTGTCGCGCGCGGAAGGGCCGATGGCCGACGTGCTGCGGCGCGATCTCGATCTGACGCGGTCGAGCTTTGCTCAGGGCGATGTGGTGGAAGGCATCCGCGCGCGCATCATCGACAAGGACAATCGTCCGCGCTGGCGTTTCGCGTCCATCGAGGACGTGCCGCCTGAGGAGGTCGAGGGGATGTTCAAAAGCCCGTGGAGTGTTACGGAGCATCCATTGCGGACGCTGGTGGGCTGAATGGCTGGAGCAGGAGGGGAGGAGGCGCGCGGCACCCAAAATCAGGCGCCGCGCGCAGACGCTCAGTCTTCGTCGGTTTCGCTCATGAAGGCGCGCATGAACACCAGCGCGCCCCAGCCCCAGACCGCATTCGAGGCGAAACCCATCGCGAGGCGCGGCAGCATATTGCCGCTCGGCCAGATGCCGCGCAGCGGATCGATGACGAACACCATCGCGGCTGTGAGCACGACACCGCCGAACACGAACGCCTGCACCCAGGGCGCGGGCCGTGAGGGCGATACGCGCAGCAGCCACGTCATCAGGATGGCCCACAGGGCGCTCCAGATCGCGTTGACGAGAAACTCGGGCAGACCGAGCGGCGCGAAGGGATCGGTGGAGAAACCGGCGGCGTCGATCACCTGCGCGGCGTGCAGCAGCGCAAGCGTCGCCTCGCGAAAGAATAGCGAGGCCAGAAAGCCGGATACGAACGGCAAAATAATTTTTTGCATGAGAACGGGCGAGAGTTGCGCGGCGCGGCACGCATGCGCCCATAAAGACTGGGATAAGCGGCGGCCGGATGCTTTGTCGGTTTGAGCGCCATTATATCGGCGTGCCGGGCGCCTCATGCATCCCCGTATGCTAAAGCGTCGCGTAAAGCACGAAAGTGGAAAACCTAAGCTAAAAAAAATCGTTCAAAAGGCTTAGGGCGATCCCTAGACTGGTTCCCCATGAAGACGGCGCCGCCGTCATGGCCCGTCGCCCCCCGCGTCAGTCAACGATCAGTGAACGTTTCTTCCGGCCGCTCTGGAACGCCAGCGCGCCGCGGACAAACTCGTCCTGTTTTTCGTAGCGGCGTCGCGCCATTTGCCCGTTTCCGCTGAATCTTTGCATCGCATTTTTCATTTTTACGTCTCGAACAAAAAGCAGGAGTCACGCATGAATGTGTTCTGGTTCATCCCGACCCACGGCGACAGCCGCTATCTGGGCACCTCCGAAGGCGCGCGCGCCGCTGATCTCGCGTACTTCCAGCAGGTGGCCGTGGCGGCCGACACGCTCGGCTACGAAGGCGTCCTGCTGCCGACGGGTCGTTCGTGCGAAGACGCCTGGGTCGTGGCGTCGAGCCTGATCGCTGCAACGAAGCGCCTGAAGTTTCTCGTCGCGATCCGTCCGGGTCTTTCGTCGCCGGGTCTGGCCGCGCGCATGGCCGCCACCTTCGACCGCCTCTCGAACGGCCGTCTGCTGATCAACGTGGTGACGGGCGGCGATTCCGCCGAACTCGAAGGCGACGGCGTGTTCGTCGATCACGACACGCGCTATGAAATCACCGACGAGTTCCTGCACATCTGGCGCAAGCTGCTGAGCGCCGCGCATACCAACGACGCGATCGACTTCAATGGCAAGCATCTGACTTCGAAGGGTGGCAAGGCGCTGTATCCGCCGGTGCAGAATCCGCATCCGCCGCTGTGGTTCGGCGGGTCGTCGGCGGCGGCGCACGATATCGCGGGCGATCACATCGACACGTATCTGACGTGGGGCGAGCCGCCCGCGGCCGTCGCGAAGAAGATCGCCGACATTCGCGCCCGCGCCGAAGCGCGTGGCCGCAAGATCAAGTTCGGCATTCGCTTTCACG
>NZ_DASZJJ010000119.1:0-4314 GCF_035948235.1 Paraburkholderia sp.
CATGAAAGAAAACAAACTGTTGCGAGCTGCACGAATGACGTCTCTCGTGACGCTCGCAGCGGCATCGATTGCAGGCAGCCCGCTCGCGCATGCCGAGGGCAGCATCCCGAACAAGACGCTCGTCTACTGCTCGGAAGGCAGCCCGGCCGGTTTCGATCCGGCGCAATACACCACCGGCACCGACTTCACCGCGAACACGTTCACCGTCTACAACCGCCTGGTCGAATTCGAGCGCGGCGGCACCAAGGTCGAACCGGGTCTGGCGCAATCGTGGGATGTTTCTTCTGATGGCAAGACCTACACGTTCCATCTGCGCCACGGCGTGAAGTTCCAGACCACCTCGTTCTTCAAGCCCACGCGCGAATTCAACGCCGACGACGTCGTGTTCTCGTTCCAGCGCATGCTGGACCCGAACCAGCCGTTCCGCAAGGCGTATCCGGTGTCGTTCCCGTACTTCACCGACATGGGTCTGGACAAGCTGATCGCCAAGGTCGAGAAGGTCGATCCGTACACCGTGAAGTTCACGCTCAACGAGCCGAACGCACCGTTCATCCAGAACATGGCGATGGAATTCGCCTCGATTCTTTCGGCTGAATACGCCGATCAACTGATGAAGGCCGGCAAGGCCGCCGACATCAACCAGAACCCGGTCGGCACGGGTCCGTTCATCTTCAAGAGCTACACGAAGGACGCGACGATCCGCTTCGACGGCAATCCGGATTACTGGAAGCCGGGCGCGGTGAAGATCTCGAAGCTGATCTTCTCGATCACGCCGGACGCGAGCGTGCGCGTGCAGAAGCTCAAGCGCGACGAATGCCAGGTGATGAGCTATCCGCGTCCTGCCGACATCGCGCCGCTGAAGGCCGATGCGAATATCGCGATGCCGTCGCAGCCGGGCTTCAACCTGGGCTACCTGTCGTACACGGTCACGCGCAAGCCGATGGACAAGCTCGAAGTGCGTCAGGCGCTCGACATGGCGATCAACAAGAAGGCGATCATCGAGTCGGTGTACCAGGGCGCGGGCCAGGCCGCAACGAACCCGATGCCGCCGACGCAATGGTCCTACGACAAGAGCCTGACGTCGCAGCCGTATGACACGGCGAAGGCCAAGGCGCTGCTCACGAAGGCAGGCTTCCCGAACGGCTTCGAAATGACGCTGTGGGCGATGCCGGTGCAACGCGCCTACAACCCGAACGCGCGTCTGATGGCCGAAATGATCCAGGCCGACTGGGCGAAGATTGGCGTGAAGGCGAAGATCGTCACGTACGAGTGGGGCGAGTACATCAAGCGCGCGCACGCGGGTGAAGACGATTCGATGCTGATCGGCTGGACGGGCGACAATGGCGACCCGGACAACTGGCTCGGCACGCTGCTGGGTTGCGAAGCGGTCAATGGCAACAACTTCGGCAAGTGGTGCTACAAGCCGTTCGACGATCTGATCCAGAAGGCGCGTCAGACTTCGGATCAGGCGCAGCGCACGAAGCTGTACACGCAGGCGCAGCAGATCTTCGCGCAGCAGATGCCGTTCTCGCCGATTGCTCACTCGACGGTCTATCAGCCGGTGAGCAAGAAGGTGGTCGACATGCGCATCGAGCCGCTGGGCTACGCGCGCTTTGACGGCGTGGGCATGCAGTAACACTGAGGGCTGGCATTCGTTCGTCCGGTCAGGACGAACTGATCAAACCATCCGAACAGCAACCGGCGACCGGGGTCACAAGCCCCTGTCGCCGGTTGCGTTTTAATTCAGGCTTGCGGGGGAACACGGCATGTTGCGCTTCGCACTGCGCCGCGTTGGCCTCTAACCGCGCAACTGTGGTGGTCCTTCTGCACTTATCCAGGCCTGATCGACTGGCTCGCTCGACAACACCTCCTCTAGCTACGCACACGCGTTTTCTGCGGATCGTAAAAAACCGGTGCGCCAACACGCGCGTCGATCCGCTTTTGCTGGCCGTCCAGCTTGCCGATCTGAACCCGCGTGCCGGCCTCGCGATAGCGCGCGTCGATCCGGCACAGTGCGATCGTGCGCCCGAGCAGCGGCGATCGCGTGGCGCTCGTCACGATGCCTATCTGCGCGCGCCCGTCGTGCACGCAATCGCCGTGATGCACGCTTTCGTTGCCGTCGATTTCCAGGCCCACCAGCACATGTCGCGGTTGCGCACTGCGCGCGAGTAGCGCCTCGCGGCCAATGAAATCGTCGGCTTTGCTCTTGAGCGGCACCGCGAATCCGATGCCCGCTTCATACGGATCGGTTTCATCCGAGAATTCGTGTCCGGCGAACACGAGCCCGGCTTCGATACGCAGCATATCGAGCGCTTCGAGGCCGAGCGGCGCGATACCGTAGCGCTGCCCGGCTTCCCAGACGCGATCCCACACCGCGCACGCGTCGCGCGGATGACACCACAATTCGTAGCCCAGTTCGCCTGTGTAGCCGGTGCGCGTCACCATGAGCGGCGGCCCGTCGTGACCGCCAAGACGCCCCGTGAGCAGACGGAACCAGCCAAGTTCCGCGAGCGCCGGTTGCGTGGCCGGCGACCAGACGATCTCGCCTAGCAGTGCGCGGCTCGCCGGTCCCTGTACGGCGACATTGTGAATATGGTCGCTCGCGGATTTGACCCACACCTTCATGCCGAGGGCCGCGGCCTGTTCGCGCAGCCAGACGCCCGCGTAGTCTTCGCCGCAGACCCAGCGGAACGCGTCGGGGCCAAGGCGCAGCAGTGTGCCATCGTCGAGCATGCCGCCGTGCGGATAGCACATCGCCGAATAGACCACCTGACCCACGGCGAGCTTGCGCACATCGCGCGTGAGGCAGTGCTGCAGCAGCGCTTCGGCGTCGGGGCCGAGCACTTCGAATTTGCGCAGCGCGCTCAGGTCGATCATCGCCACGCGTTCGCGGCAGGCCAGGTATTCGTCGATGGCGCCGTGGTTGTCGTAGGCGCTGGCAAGCCACCAGCCGCGATACTCCGTGAAACGCCGCGTGAGCGCCGAGCTGCGCGGATGAAAGCCGCTTTCGCGAGTGAGGACGGGATCGGCGTCCGGGGTGCTGCGCGTGGCCATGGACACGGAAATGCGCTCCTTGTCCGCGTAGGTGCGGATCTGGATATCGGTGGGTTGCCAGCCATTGGCCGGGTCGATGTCGTCGGGGCAGGAGGTGCTCACACAGACGAGGTCAGTCAGTGCGCGCAGCAGCACGTAGTCGCCTGGACGCGACCACGGTTCGTCCACGAGGATCTGCTGTTGCGCGCCAATCGACGTGTTGAAGAAAAAGTTGATCGCGGGCCAGCCGGGGCGCGACTCCACGCCGTAGGGAGCGAGCGCAGCGCTCATGTTGTCGCTGCAGTTGGCGTGGCCGAAGTAGCCCTGCGATTCGTAGTAGCGCGCCGTGCAGGCGAGCGCGAAGGTGTCGTGGCGGCCCACGGTGTCGCGCACGACTTCGAGCATGGGCTGCATGCTGCGATCGAAGAACTTCGCGTAGAGCCCGGGAGCCGGCCAGGCGTTGCCATTGAGCGTGCGCGTGACGGTGGGGTCCAGGTCGAGCGTCACGCCGCGTTCGAGCGCGGCGAGATCGAACGCCACGAAGTCGGAGCACTGGCGTCCGGCTACGTCGAGGACCTGAATATATTCGCCCGCGCGCACGGTATAGGCGCGTGCGGTGCCGGGATGGATCGTGAAGTCCGCGAGCGGATCGGCTAGCGGGTCTGGCAACGGCGGCGCGCTCAGGAGCGCCGGGCTGGCGCGTTCGACCGTCAGGCGCAGTTCCGTGGGTGCGTGCTGGGTGTCGACCGATACGCTTAAGGCCGGTGCGGCCACAACGACCACGAGCGCCTCTTGTGCGATCAGGCGGCGCGCATGGCCTGGTGGCGTGTCGTGTGTCCACAGTAGCGCAGCGGCATGCGAGGCGCACAGACTGACGCCGCGCCGCGCCAGCGCGGCGCGCGTCTTTTTCGCGTCTGGCGTTTCGCGGCTCATTAGCCCGGCGACAAAGCGCGCGTGCGGCGACGCCTGCAAGCCAAGCGCGCCTGGCAAGGGCGAGCCGCTCGTGGCGTCGAAGGCGGCCAGTTCCGCGGCCTGCATGCCTTCGACATCGACGATTTCGAGTGTGTCGCCTGCCTGCAGCGCGACGACGGTGCAGCCGCCGCCCTCTACGCGATAACGCTCGCGCGCAGGCGCACGCGCAAACAGCGCGGGTTCGTGGGGCCGCGTGACGACGGGTGGACGGATCTGCATGCCAATGGTCTCCGGTTCGTGCGGCTCAGGCAGGTTGCTTCACGGCGGGCGAGGCGGACGAGGCGGACGAGGCGGACGAGGCGGACGAGG
>NZ_DASZJJ010000120.1:0-68158 GCF_035948235.1 Paraburkholderia sp.
TTTGTATCCCCTGCTCAAAGATTGAGCAGGGCATTCAATCACGTGGGTCAAATTTCGATGAAAATCTGCGGCTCTAGTGGGTCAGTTCTGCGTGAACATCAACAGTCTCGCCCCGCCTGAGCATTCACAGCGTTATCTCCGCCCCGCTGACTCTGTTCATTGCCGAGCATGGCCATTCACTTTTTCCTCGCAGGAAGATCGGCAAAGTTGGCGTCTCGCCCAGCTTGCACGTTTATTGAATTGTTGCCCCCTCGTTGTTGCTGCCCACCGTCTCGAGAGCGATTGAATAGTGCGCTTCCGATCCAGCCGATAACTGCAATCGCGAACGCGCCACCGACGCCATCAAAAAGCCACTGCCCGTTTTCAACAACCCATTTCATGAATGTTCTCTCGAAAGTATGCGCATACTTGCGATGTGCCGTATGAGTATCTAGCCGATACGCAAGCGTTTTTGCGATTGACTATCTATTTGAGAGACACTCGACAGCGCTAAGCCAAAAGTCAAATTGTCGATGTCCTCTTTCGATACGCATAGTTCGCGAGCCAAAGCGCTTCGACTGATGCCGTCTGAACGTAGTGCATCAAATACTTTGCGAAGTACTTGGGACGTCTCGTGGCGCATTGGATTCGGTTCAGATGTTCTGTATCCGTTTTTTGCAATCTCAATACACAGGTTTCTATAAGTCCATTCGGAAAGTAACCCAAGTTGATTCATGCGGAATGCCAACGCAGCTAGAGACACCCCCCAGTTCTGTTTCAGTTGGATAAGTTTGCCTACCGTAACTATTCCTGTTCGGCGTGCCAAAACGCTTGCCTTCGGCATAAGGAAGGCCGAAGCAAATGCATTTGCCTCACGCTCCATGTCAGGGCTATGAATCTTGCCATGCAACATGCTATGACGATCACGAACAAGGTGACCTAATTCATGTGCTGCATCGAAGCGGCTGTGCTCTGCTGACTTGATCGTATTCAAAAAGACAAACGGGTTCCCCTCGTGCCAAACACTAAATGCATCGACTTCGCGCGCTTCTATTGCAAGCGAGTAGAGTCTAATACCCTTAGATTCAAGCAAATGAACTAGGTTACCTATGGGTGCCTCGCCCAGTCCCCATATTCTTCGTAGAGACGCTGCCGCATCCTCAGGCGACAGGTCACTTAAATCAGGTACATCTGCCTCAGGGAGCCTGAAGCGTTCCTCGATCCAGTCATTCAAAAGGAATGCAGTGATCCCTGTGCCAAGTGCTACGTTCCGCAGCGTGGCGGACATCTTCGACATCGAGCGAAAGCTCGCGGCATGTGGTGCAATAGAGGGTAAGTCGTCGCCCGCAAAGAATTCTGCCGGGAACCGAAGCAGCTCGCATATCAATGCGAGTTTGTCCGGTTCCGGCGCATATTCGCCGGACTCGTATCCCTGAATTGACCGCACCTGCAAGCCAAGCTCCTTTGCAAGGCGTGCCTTCGTCCAGCCGCGGCGCGTGCGGGCAAATTCTAGTCTCGACGGATTAAAAAACATCAAAGTATTCAGTTTCTAGGTGCCTGTACGGCGTTCAACCGGCACGTCAATCGGGCCAGTTGGTGCGATCGGGTCGGTTGGTTGGTCTTCGTCCATGAACGTATCGCTGTCCGGACGTATGGACTCGAGGATAAGTCGCTGTGACCATCCGATAATTTGCTTGCGCTCAAATCGCGAGGGCACGGACAGTTCTGCACGAATCTCCGGTTTGCCGTCTGTTCCAATCGCGACGTGATACAGCAAAATCCAAAGCTGAGTCGCATCTTTCGACTTCGCGAGGTCACTCACGATGGAAGGATCAAAAAGTTCAAGCTGTCGGTTTTGATCAACCGCCTGGCGCAGAACAGCGCCTTTTTGAGCCTGATTCGTGGGTTTGCCTTTTTCGAGACCGGTGTCTGGGTCGCCTGTCATAACGGCGATGGCTACTTTGCGATCCGGGGACACAATGAAAGGACAGTTCCGCAAATCTTGCTTTACCCAGCCGAGTGCGGCAAGTGAGTAGCGAAGTGCGTAAAGCGCTGCATGCCAGTGATACGAACCGGCGGCAGTCGGTGCATGTAGCTCAGTCGCTTCGATCCGAGCGCTATACCCATGTTCGTTTGCTTGTTTGAGCAAAGCTTCGTTCAAGGTTTCATGCAACTCCACGAGCCGTGCAGCAACCGCTTCACGATCCGTGATGACCGAGGCGTCAGTTCCCTTCGGTTGCGGCTGGAAGTCAAACAATGGCTCAGACAAGGATCCCTCCAATGGGGCATTGAACTTCCGGAAATGCTACCACAGGATGAGGTTTCGAAATCGGAAGTCGCGTCGTCCTCGGTTTTGCACTATCGAGCCCGTCGAACTCTGAAGTGATCTGCGCATACGCGCTTGCTACTGTACAAATATACAGGTCTCGGCCTTTTGGCACAACGGTGATAGTTCGAAGCCGCCGGTCAGTGGTCGGTTCGATCCCGGCGTGACTCGGCGGTGGACAGCTTGATCTTGTGCAAGACCGACTCAAGCTCAAGGCTTGCTTTTTGGATGGAAACAATCGCCGCTTGGGGCTCGATTGCGTCGAGCGCCCCGGGAGGTATTCCAAGTGCAATTTCTAACTTGCGAGCCTTTTCGTCGTTGATCGGACGTCCGCGTGGATGGTGGGGGCCCGATAGCATTTGACTGAAATAAGACGCCGACACTCCGAGCACATTCGCCAGTCGCGTGCGAGTTCCTTTTGGGCTCCGGTTCAAGGCACACAACAATCGTAGATAGCGCCGCTGGGGCTGCTGCAATTGCGAGTGATCAGCACGCGCTAAATCCTCGATGCTAAGCCCATCAAACGGAGAAGCAGGATTCTGCTTTGGAGGCGAGGTTGAGAGCGCTTGCTCTCGCGCTTCACGCCTCGCGTCGATCTCTTGTTGTGTACGGGCTCTGACTTCATGGCATTCGAGGATCAGATCTCGGATTTCGCTTAAAAGGCGCACCGCGTCGGTTTCATTGTGGGCTTCGGCGGCGTTCAATATCAGGGTTTCAAGCGTTTCGAGATGGAGCTTTTGTGTATGCGTCGTTGTTTGGAGGCTTTGAAGCTTCATTTGCGCAGTGACATCGTCGAATAGGTTCTCGTCGATCAAGTCTTCCACTAGCGTGCTGAGCGACACGCCCCGAAGTTGTGCGACTTTCTTCAGCCGGATATGCAGGTCACGGCGAATTCGTACGGAAAGCATGTCGGATCCCGTCTAAAGTTTTGTTTAGCAAATTGCATTCACTTTAGCAGATGTCGCCGTAACGTCGAGTGTTAGGCATGCTGCGTCTGCCCACCGTAATGTTGCGGAGGGCCTAACGGAGAAATATCATGTCGAAAAACTCATTCGCCGCGCGCATCAAGCGGGACGGCAACATCAATGCCATCAAGGCCCTCGCGCCTTCCTGTTCAGCCGACGAAATTAAGGAGGT
Source organism: Paraburkholderia sp. (assembly GCF_035948235.1). Classification (GTDB taxonomy): domain Bacteria; phylum Pseudomonadota; class Gammaproteobacteria; order Burkholderiales; family Burkholderiaceae; genus Paraburkholderia. The sequence goes on from NZ_DASZJJ010000120.1 coordinate 3,443, forward strand.
GTTTGCGCGTGGGCGGATCAAGCTGATTACAGCGGGGGGCGATATCCCGCTGCTCAGGAATTTGCCGGAGCTCGAACGCACGGCGCTCCCCAAGAAAACCTATCTCGGCTTTCTGGCCGAGCGCGAGACGAGTCTCGCGCCGACGGGCGCCCGCTAAAAGGGCGTGATTATGATCGGTGCGCGGCGTGCCGCGCCCGTCGCCCGTGCATCGTCCGGATGCGACGAGTTGGCCTCCAAGCCTCATCTGATGGGGCTTTGAGGCTTTTTTCTATGCTTATATAGTGCACATTTCGGCAATTCAGAAGGGACGTACAGGGTTTATTAACATGCGCTCGTTGGTGCATGACGCATCAAGTGTGCAATCGGCTCCGACCGGCCATCAAGCGCCGTTGGCTCGAAGGTGAGCTATGTCTGAATTTCGACGCATTACGGTCATTCGACTCGTAACGGTGACGTATCGAGATCGCCGCGTTCATAAATCCGTTTGCCTGGACGGTTCTGCGCTACTCATCCATTTGGCCGTTACCCCTGCCGAGCTGCGACGCACTCGCCGCTTCGACGCTCTTTAAGGTTATGTCGACGATATGGGTCGCATTGAACCAATCAGAGGACCAATCGTTGACGTGTCGGCGCAAAACGCATGAGGCCATAACCGTCGAAAACAGCTCGTTTCGACCACGCAGGCGTCCGTGCTCTGGCAGACGACTTTCCCCCTGCTGCTTATGGACAAACGGTTCGTGGCACGTCCATCTTTCAGTTCGAACAATGGACTATCCAGTAGCCCCGCTTTGCCTTGATTTCATTGGGCCCCTGCAATGTCCATTCGTCTCACTTGCGCGTAATGAGCCGATCCATCAGTTGAGCGTGACGAGCAACGAGGGCATGCCGCATTTGCCGGCGCGGTGAAGCCTGACAAAACCCGACGCCCAAAAGCGAAAAGCGCGGGCCGGTAAGAACCGGGCCGCGCTGGACTGCATGCTGCTACTGCGTACTTCACTTATTACCTCTACTGCGTGATACACCTGCGAGTACTGCTTACTGCAACAACTCATGCAACCTCTTTGCGTACTGCCACTTCTACTACGCACTGCTGACTACAACTACCTCTTTCTCACGCAACAACAACTACAACATCTACTGCGCACTGCAACTGCCTGCTGCACCTCTTTGCTTACTGCCTACTGCAACATCAACTGCTTACTACTTACTGCCACTACTCAAGCAACAACACAACAACAAACTGCCACTGCGAACCACACCTCTGTGCTTGCAACGACCTGCAACTACTGCACTGCTCACTTCAACTACGCACTACATTTCCAACCGCTTGCTTCAAACGACCACGTTCTGCTTAGTGGCCGAAATACACTGCCTGCGACGGCGTGACATGTGCCGGTTGCACAGCCGGGCCGCCTGCCTGCGACGTGCCGACTGCCGGCGCGCCATAACCACTCGTATCGCCGCGCGCCAGCTTTTCCTGCGTCACGCGAGCCTGAGCGGCCTGGAGGTTATCGGGGTAATTCACACGATCAGCCGACGGGTTGTAGCCAGCCTGTTCGAGCTCGACGAGCTCGGCGCGCACCTGGGCGCGGGTCAGGCCTTGCTGGCTCGACTGGGCAAACGAAAGTGCCGGAACAACAAGAGCGGCTGCCACGACAACTGCGGGGATAAGCTTCTTCATGATTCGACCTCCATCTGTTTTATTTGCGCTTTCGGGCCGGTGTTCATGTCCGTCTGCGATTGACTGTAGTCTAGGCTCTTATCCGCTCTAGGGAAAACCCTAATTACAAAATACACCGTTGCGAAATCGGTAATAAAATAGGGGAACCCCTTGAGGTTCCCCTATTCATTAGACAAATACCCGCAACGACAATGCGGGTAATAGCCGCATTTGGGCCGCCGTGAGCGCTTAACTGCCGCTCACGGCTGTCAGTCGATTACGACCAGTCGGCGTGGAAGCTGCCCGGCTTGTCGATGCGCTCGAACGTGTGCGCGCCGAAGAAGTCACGCTGCGCCTGCACCAGATTTGCGGGCACGCGCTCCGAGCGATAGGCGTCGAAGTACGCAATCGCCGACGAGAACGCCGGTACCGGCACGCCAGCCTTCACCGCCTCGATCACCACGTCGCGCAGCGCTGCCTGGTAGTTCGCAGCGATGTCGCTGAAGTACGGATCGAGCAGCAGGTTGGCCAGCTGTGCGTCCTTGGCGTAAGCGTCCGTGATCTTCTGCAGGAAGCGCGCGCGGATGATGCAGCCCGCACGGAAGATCTTGGCGATGGTGCCGTATTGCAGATCCCACTTGTACTCGTCCGAGGCGGCGCGCAGTTGCGCGAAGCCCTGTGCGTACGAAATCACCTTCGAGAAGTACAGCGCGCGGCGCACTGCTTCGATGAAGGCGGTGCGGTCGCCCGCGAACGGCTTCGACTGCGGGCCCGAAAGCACCTTGCTCGCGGCCACGCGCTGCGTCTTGAGCGACGAGAGCACGCGCGCGAAGACGGCTTCGGTGATGAGCGGCAGCGGTGCGCCCAGATCCAGCGCGTTCTGGCTCGTCCACTTGCCGGTGCCCTTCTGCGCAGCGCGGTCGAGAATCACGTCGACGAGGTATTGCCCCGTCTCGTCGTCCTTCTTGTCGAAGATCTTCGAGGTGATTTCGATCAGGTAGCTGTCGAGCTCGCCCTGGTTCCACTCGGTGTAGACCTTGCCGAGTTCTTCGTTCGACAGACCCACTACCTGCTTGAGCACCGCGTAGCTTTCGGCGATCAGCTGCATGTCGCCGTATTCGATGCCGTTGTGCACCATCTTCACGTAGTGACCTGCGCCGTCCGGGCCCATGTAGGCCACGCACGGCTCGCCGTCCGCCGGCGCCTTCGCGGCGATCTCGGTGAGGATCGGTGCAACCAGATCGTAAGCATCGCGCTGGCCGCCCGGCATGATCGACGGGCCCTTGAGCGCGCCTTCCTCGCCGCCCGACACGCCCGTGCCGATGAAATGCAGGCCCGCCTTGGCGAGTTCCTGATTACGGCGGATCGTGTCGGTGAAGTGCGTGTTGCCGCCGTCGATCAGGATGTCGCCCTTGTCCAGCAGCGGCTTGAGCGCCTCGATGGTGGCGTCGGTGGGCTCGCCCGCCTTGACCATCAGCAGAATGCGGCGCGGCTTTTCGAGCGATTCCACGAACTCTTCGAGCGTGAACGTCGGCACCAGCTTGCGCTCGGGGAACTCAGCGATCAGCTCATCGGTTTTCTCGCGGCTGCGGTTGAACACCGACACCGCATGGCCGCGGCTCTCGATGTTGAGCGCAAGATTGCGCCCCATCACGGCCAGACCCACCACGCCGATTGCCTGTTTGCTCATGTTGACTCTCCACTTCAATCGATTGGGGTGACGCCCGCGCAGGTCTTGCGCAAGACGTCGATCGTGCAAGGATAAGGGAAACGCCACAACGATGCCTGCTTGCGCGCACGCGCTGCAAGGCGCTTTCGGCTGGCTTGCGGCGTTGCATCGTCATCGCGTCCGGCGTGCGCTTCGTGAGCGCGCGCCGCTTATCGAGGGCCGCGATTATCGCTCAGTTGAGGCTCAATGAGCGCTCGCTGCTGCCTTCTCCTTGCGAAAAACTACCGTGAAATTATTCGCCGGCATCGGCACGACGGCTTCGAGGACGAAGCCCTCGGCACGCGCGAGCGCCTCCACGGCTTCGAGATCGCGCACGCCCCATGCCGGGTCGCGCGCACGCAGATCGGCGTCGAAGGCTTCGTTGGACGGCGCCGTGTGCGCGCCGTTGCGCCGGTACGGTCCATATAGCACCAGCGCGCCGCCCGGAGCCACGCGCGCGCCCGCGCCTTTCATCAGCGCAATCGTGGCTTCCCACGGCGAGATATGGATCATGTTGATGCAGACGATGGCCGCGAGCGAACCGATGGCCGCATCGACTGGCCAGGGTTCGCGGCGCACGTCCAGGTCGAGCGGCGCGCGCAGATTCGCGAGTCCCGCATGATCGCGCCAGGCGGCGATGGAAGCGCGGGCGCGCGGATCGGCGTCGCTTGGCTGCCAGTCGATGCCGGGCAGCGCCGCCGCGAAATGCACGGCGTGCTGGCCGGTGCCGCTCGCGATCTCCAGCACGGTACCGCGTACAGGCAGCGCCGTGCGCAGGACGTCGAGAATCGGCGCGGCGTTGCGCGCGGCGGCGGGTGCGGTGAGGCGCAAGCTGGCTTGGGGGTCGTTCATCGTGTTCCGGAAGGTTTCAGTACAGGCTCTTTTTCATGCGCTCGGCGAGATCGGCTTCGTAGCGTTCGACGTCGAAGCCCTCGCCATATTGCTCGTCGCTCACGCGGCGCAGCATTTCGCCTGCGCTCGGCAGTTGCGAGCGTTCAACGTGACGCGCCGGGTCCCAGAGATTCGAGCGCGCGATCGCCTTGGCGCAGTGGAAGTAGACGCTTTCGACCTCGATCAGCAGCACCGAGCGCGGCGGCTTGCCATCCACGGCGCAGCTTTCAAGCAGCGCGGCGTCGAGGCTCACGCGCGCGCGGCCATTCACGCGCAGCGTTTCGCCCACGCCCGGCACCATGAACAGCAGGCCGACCTGCGGCGCGGCCACGACGTTGCGCAGGCTGTCGACGCGATTGTTGCCTGGCCGGTCGGGCAGCGCGAGCGTGCGCGAATCGAGAATGCGCACGAAGCCGGGCGCATCGCCGCGTGGCGAGCAGTCGAGCCCGTCCGGGCCACCGGAGGCCAACACCACGAATGGCGAGAGTTCAATGAAGCGGCGATAGTCCGCGTTGATATGGTCGATTTCCTTGCGCAGCGAGCGTTCGTTCGGCGCGCCGTAGTGGGCTTCGAGATCGGCGGTCGTGTTCAGCATGGGGCACTTCCTCGTCGATTAGCGGATCGATGGGTGTTTCCTGGTCAATTCAGGCAATGCAGGTGAAACGTAACTCAGGCGGCGAGGCGCGCCACCAGCGCTTCGAGCGTAGCCGCGCAGGGCGCCGCCACCTTGAGCGCGAGCAGCGGATCGGCGCGCGTTTTGCCGAGGTTGATGGCCGCCACGGGCTTGCCGCGCTGCTGCGCCCAGGCGCAAAAACGATAGCCCGAATACACCATCAGCGACGAGCCAACCACCAGCACGGCATCCGCCGCATCGAGCGCCGCCGACGCCGCGGCCACCCGCTCGCGCGGCACGTTCTCGCCGAAAAACACCACCGACGGCTTGAGCATGCCGCCACAAGCCGCGCAGGCGGGAATGTCGAAGGCGTTGGCGCCGTCGAAGTCCAGGTGGGCGTCGCCGTCGGCGGCCGGTTCGGCGTAGGCGCCGGCAATCGCGGGATTGCGCGCCACGAGCTGCGGCTGGATCGAGGCGCGCGAGTATTGCGCGCCGCAATCGAGGCAATGCACGTGGCCGATACTGCCGTGCAGCTCGATCACGTCGCGGCTGCCCGCACGCTGATGCAGGCCATCGACGTTCTGGGTGACGAGCGCGCTCAGGCGCTGCGCCGCATCGAGTTGCGCGAGCGCGCGATGCGCGCCGTTGGGCTGGGCGAGGCCCACAGTCGGCCAGCCGATCATGCTGCGCGCCCAGTAGCGGCGACGCCAACTTTCCGAGCCGAGAAACTCCTGCAGCGTGATGGGCGGCGAGCGCTTCCAGGCGCCGTTGTCGTCGCGATAGCCGGGGATGCCCGAGTCGGTGCTGATGCCCGCGCCGGTCAGCACGAACAGGCGCGGGTGACGCTGGACAAACGCGTGCAGCGCGTCGAGATCGGCGGGATCGACTGTCGAATTGACGGCGATGATCGGGGCGGTATCGGTGTCGGACATGACTCGGCTCGGCGGGGATCGGGATGCGGTGTCAGCCGGTGGCTTTCGCGGTTTGCGTTGCCGCCTGCCGTTGCGCCTCGCGCTGTTCCCAGGCGGCCAGATCGGCGCGCCAGCGGGTCACTTCGTCGTTGTAGAGATCGAAGATGCAGGGGTCGCAGCCGCTTTGGCAGCAGGCGTTGTCATCGGGCCGCTCGGGCGGCTGCGGACGCGGATCGTCCTCGGGACTTGGGGGCAGAGACATCGGCAAAGGCGTTTGGGGCTAAACGCCTTCCAGTATACGGGAGCGCGCGCAGGCGCGTTGGACAGCGCCTGCGGCCCTATCCCCGCCCGACGAACGGCATCTTCGTCGCCATGAGGGTCATGAACTGCACGTTGGCGGCGAGCGGCAACTGCGCCATGTGCAGCACCGCATCGGCGACCAGCTCGACATCCATCAGCGGCTCGACCGCGATCTCGCCGTTGGCCTGCGGCACGCCGCGCGCCATGCGCTCGGCCATCTCCGTGGCCGCATTGCCGATGTCGATCTGGCCGCAGGCGATGTCGTAGCGCCGCCCGTCGAGCGAAACGGATTTCGTCAGGCCCGTGATGGCGTGCTTGGTCGCCGTATAGGCAATGCTGAACGGCCGCGGCGCATGCGCCGAAATCGAACCATTGTTGATGATGCGCCCGCCCATCGGGCTCTGACGCTTCATCAGCGCGAACGCCGCGCGCGTGCACAGGAACACGCCGGTCAGATTGGTATCGACCACGGCGCGCCAGTCCTCGACCGACAGCTCGTCGATATCCACAGCTTTGGCGTTGCGCCCGGCGTTGTTGAACAGCAGATCGAGGCGGCCATAACGCGCGCGCACAGTCTCGAACAACCCTTCCACGGCGGCGGCGTCCGTCACGTCGCACGGCGCGGCCAGCGCCTGCTGGCCCGCCGCGCTCGCCTCGGCAGCGAGCGCTTCGAGCGGCTCCGCGCGCCGCCCCACCAGCACGACCGCGTAGCCGTTCGCCAGCAACTTGCGCGCGCAGGCGCGCCCAATCCCGCTACCTGCGCCGGTCACGAGCGCGATCTTGTGCACCGCTTGGGTAGCTTGTGTAGCGTGCGTTGTCTGATCCGCTTGAGTCATCGTCTTTGCCTCCGTTCGAAAACATCCGTTAGCTCACCCCGCGAGCCGCGCGCGCAACACCTCCACGAACGCCCTGCCCGCCTGCGAATCCATGCCGCCGTCGCGCCACACCGCAAACACGCCCACCGTCAGCTCCGGCGCCACCCGGCGGATCGCCACCGGTTCGCCCGCGCTGCGCGCCGTGATCTCGTCGAGCAGTACGCGCCCGACGCCGCGCGCCGCCAGCGAGCGCGCTACATACCAGGTCTGCGCCTCCACGGCGGCCAGTTGCCCGTCCACGCCCTGCGTTTCGAGCAGATGGCCAATCGCCTCGCCCAGCGGATCGACATTGCCGATGCTGATCCACTCGCCCGCCACGCAATCCTCCAGCGCGAGCGGCTCGTCTTGCGGCGATGGATCGTCGGGCGGCGCGACGCAAACGACTGCGGTGCGCCCGAGTTCGATCGCTTCGATACCGGGCCGCGCCGGCGGGTTGAGCGCGACGCCCATATCCAGTTCGCGCGTGAGCAGGGCGTTGAGCAGTTCGACGGTATGGCGCGTCTGGATCTTGAGCGACACATCGGGATAGTTCGCGCGAAAGGCCTCGACGGCCTGCGGAATCAGGCTCATGCCAAGGCTCGGCAGGCAGCCTATGCGCAACAATCCTTGCGGGCGCAACGAAAGATTGCGCGCAAGATCGCGGATGCTATCGAGATTCGCCTGCAGCTTCTGCGTTTCGGCGAACAGCAGTTCGGCTTCGCGCGTCGGCTGCAGGCGGCCGTGGGCGCGCGCGAACAGCTTGAGGCCCGCACTGCGCTCGGCATGCGCGAGCACCTTGCTCACGGCGGGCTGCGAGACGCACAGCAGCTCGGCGGCCTTCGAGAGCGAGCCCGTGCGCATGATCGCGTGGAAGACTTCGATGTGACGTAGACGCATGGGGGCGCGAGCCGCATGCAAGCGGACGCGCTAGCGCGGCCCGCATGCGGCGAAACAAAAGCGCAAGGATAGCGCGTTCGCGCGGTTCTCCCTATGCGTCAGAAAGCAAACAGCCAGGGCAAATTCAGACGCGGAAGTCGGCCGCCATGTCCTCGTCGCCACGCGCGGAGATTTCGCCACTGCGCGCCGCTTTCACAAATACCTCGTAGTCGCGCTCGACCTGGTCGGCATAGGCCGCGCCATAGCCCACGAGCGCTTCCGCGAACTGGTCGTTGCGGCCGATATAGGCAGCGATTTCAATGGCCGAGTTGCTCGACTTCGCGTGCGCGCGCGCCATCGCCCAGCCGCACAGGCGCGCGTAGCCCGCAAGCAGGGTGCTGTCGAGCAGATCGAGTTCGACCGAAAGCTTCATGTCGCGCAACTGGCGGAAATAAAAATGCCGTCCCGACGGCCCCGTCGACCAGCCGAGAAACAGATCGCTCGCCGCCTGCAGCAGGCGCTGCCCCTGCACGACGCGCGCGCCTTCGTGCTTGAACGCGGGCGACTTGAAATACTGCGAAATCACCGAGCGGCGCGCTTCCTTGATCTGCAGGAACAGCGGCTTGTCGTGATGATCGACGAGCAACATCACGAGACAACGCGTGCCCACGCTGCCCACGCCCACCACCTTGAACACCAGATCCTGCATATCGAAGTGCTCGAGCAGTTCGCGGCGGTCGGGTGCGAGCGTCTTCAGATAGGCGTCGTAAGTGGGCAGGATGAGCGCGCGCCAGTCGCCGAGCGTGAGCCAGTTGTCCTCGGATTCATAGAGCGAGTTCGGGCCGTGGACATGAAACAGCGCAGGCGGCGCGTCGCGAATGGTCCAGTGCTCGCCGTCGCGAAACGCCAGCTTTTCCAGCATGCTTTCGTGCGTGCGGCCCGCGGCCTTCTCCATGCCGCGCCGGATCAGCCGGCGCCCATCCGGCGTGAGCGCGCTTTCCGCCATGCGGTCGAAGGTGATCTTGTCGTACCAGAGTTCGAGCGCACCATATTCCGAATACTGGCGCATGCGGTCGCGATAGGTGTTCACGACCGTCATCACCAGATCCTCGGCCACGCCGCGCGAATAGCGCATGTGCCGCGCAGCGACCACAAAGCTTGCCACCAGCCGCTTGAGGTCCCACTCCCACGGACCGGGCGCGACCTCGTCGAAATCGTTCAGATCGAACACGAGTTGCCGCTCGGGCGTCGCGAAACCGCCGAAATTCAGCAGATGACCATCGCCGCAAATCTGCATCGCCATGCCGGTGTTCGGCACCTGCGCGAGGTCGTGCGCCTGCAGCCCCGCGCTGCCGCGAAAGAATGTGAACGGGGAAACAATCATGCGCCCGTAACGCAGCGGCAAGAGATTGGGCACGCGCCCCTCGCCGCTTTCCTTGAGCAGCGCGAGCGGATCGCGCTTGAGATCACCCACCATGCGGTGGCTCGAACGCTTCGCCTTCTCGCGCGCGGCGCGTCCAGCCGCTTCGCGTTCCGCAACGGTCCTTCCATTCATGAACTGCTCCCGTTCTTGAGGGTGTTCGTGGATGCCGTGATTCGTTCCGCATTGGCGCACGTTTGTCTGACAGAAATGCGCACCTGCTGTATTTAATCGTGTGGCCCTCTTTTACGCAAGCGCACAGCGCGCGCGCAACCTGTGTTTCGCTCGTGTACCGTGCGCAGTGGACGCCGCGCGCGGGGACGGCGTCAGCGGGTGCATCCCCGGGTGCCTTTCAGGCTCACCCGGAATCGACCTTCGCCGCATCGCGAGGCCTTCATGAATGTCGACGTCTACGGCACGCTTGTCGCCGCATCGCTCGTGCTGTTGCTCGGCAACCGGCTCGTGGCCGCGCTGCCACTGCTGCGCCGCTGGACAATCCCCGAGCCCGTGGCGGGTGGCCTCGTCGCTGCGCTCATCCTGTTCGGGCTGCATACCTTCGCTCATATCGATGTGAGCTTCAACGCCGAATTGCAAACGCCGCTCATGCTGGCGTTCTTTGCGACCATCGGCCTCAATGCGAACCTCGCAAGTCTCAAGACCGGCGGCCCCATGCTCGCGCGCTTTCTGGTCGTTGTCATCGGTCTGCTCGTGCTGCAGAACCTGGTGGGAATCGGCCTTGCCTACGCGCTGGGCGTCGATCCGCTCTTCGGGTTGCTGGGCGGTTCGGTCTCGCTCTCGGGCGGACACGGCACCGGCGCGGCGTGGGGCAAGGTCTTCACCGAACATCACGGCTTGCAGTCCGCGACCGAAGCCGCCATCGCCTGCGCAACCTTCGGCCTCGTCATGGGCGGCATTCTTGGCGGCCCGGTCGCGCAGCGTCTGCTCAAGCGCTCCGGACGAGGCGAAGGCGCATCGGCCGAAGCACCGGGCACCGCCGATACCAACGCGTTCGAAGAACCCCAAGCCGAGCAGCCCACCACCGCCGCCGCCTTCATCGAAACGCTCACGCTGATCGCTATCAGCCTCGCGGCCGGAAACGTCATCGCGCGCTGGCTGGTGGGAACGCCGGCCGAACTGCCCGCGTTCGTGTGCGTGCTGTTCGTGGCGGTGCTGCTCGCCAACGGCCTCGCGCTTGCGCGGCACCCCGTCACCGCACACGCCGTCGCGCTGATCGGCAATGTCAGCCTCGCCCTTTTTCTTGCTATGGCGCTCATGACCTTGCGCCTGTGGGATCTGGCCGCGCTGGCGTTGCCGGTGTTTTCGATCCTCGTCGCGCAGACCGTACTGATGGTGCTGTACGCGATGTTCGTCACGTTCCGCGTGATGGGCGCGAACTACGACGCCGTCGTGCTCGCCGCCGGCCATTGCGGCTTCGGCCTTGGGGCCACGCCCACTGCCATCGCCAACATGCAGGCGGTGACGGCGCGCTTTGGCCACTCGCATCTCGCGTTTCTCGTCGTGCCCATGGTGGCCGCGTTCTTCATCGACATCGCCAACGCCATCGTCATCAAGCTATTTCTTGCGCTGCCGATCTTTCAGTAAACGCCACAAATTCCATAAGTCATCCTTGATGATTCAGCGGATAAACTTTAACTGTCGTTAATCGATGGCTGCCCCTATGCTCGAATCATCGTCCGTCTGCCGATCTACCGGATCGCTTCTGCACGAACGGACACGCGGTTTTCAACGTCATTGGGGAAACACATGAAGATCTGCATCTTCGGAGCGGGCGCGATCGGCGGCATGATGGGCGTGCAACTCGCCCGCGCGGGCGCCGACGTGAGTTTCGTCGCGCGCGGCCCGCATCTGGCCGCCATGCGCGACCACGGCGCGCGACTCTTGATGGACGGCGACGAATACGTCGCAAAGGTTCGCTGTACGAATGATCCGCGCGAGCTGGGCGTGCAGGATGTGGTGATCGTCACGCTCAAGGCGCATTCGGTGGCAGGCGTGATCGATTCGATGCAGCCGCTCATCGGCAAACATACCGCCATCGTCACCGGCACCAACGGCATTCCGTACTGGTATTTCCACCGGCACGGCGGCAAGTTCGAAGGCACGCGACTCGAAAGCATCGATCCCGATGGCGCGCAGTGGACGCGTCTTGGCCCCGAGCGCGCGATTGGCTGCGTGCTCTACCCCGCTGCCGAGATCGACGCGCCGGGCGTGATCCGTCACGTGTACGGCAAGAAGTTTCCCATCGGCGAGCCGTCGGGCGAACGGACCTCGCGCATCGTGCAGTTGCAGGAAGCGATGACCGCAGCCGGTTTCGATGCGCCGATCCGCGACAATATCCGCGACGAAATCTGGCTCAAGCTGTGGGGCAATCTCTGCTTCAACCCGATCAGCGCGCTCACGCACGCAACGCTCGACGTCATCACGCAGGACCCCGCCACGCGCGCCGTGGCACGCACGATGATGCTGGAGGCGCAGCGCATTGCGGAGCAGTTCGGCGTGCATTTCCGTGTGGATGTCGAACGTCGTATCGACGGCGCGGGCGCAGTGGGCGCGCACAAGACGTCGATGCTGGTCGATCTGGAGCAGCGCAGGCCGATGGAGATCGATCCGCTTCTGACCGTCGTGCAGGAAATGGGCATGCTGGTAGGCGAGGCAACGCCCGCTATCGATACGGTGCTCGCACTCGTCAAGCAGCGCGAACAGATGATGAAACTTGCGGCTTGAAATGCGGAGGTAACGTTAGAAGGCCGCGCGAAAGCGCGGCTTTTTTATTGCGTCCATCACGCGAGGGAATCGACGAGTTGCGCTTCTTGAGCATCGACAGGATCAACGCGGCCGGCGGCGACGAACTGCGACCACGCGGCCTGCGCGCACGGGCGCAAGGACCGCTGACGCCGGCGCACGAGCAGCGTGCTGACCTGCACGAGCGGATGTAGCTCACTCACCACTAACGACCCTGCAGGCGCGGGCCAGTGGCAGGCGTCTTGATCGGCACGAGCGCGGCAAACCGGCAGAATGCCAATGCCCATTCCAAGCTCAGACATGCGGACTACACCGCTTGCATGGGCGAGTTCCTGCACGCGATGCCCAGGTTCACGCGAGCAATCCAGTGCACGCATCACCGCATTGAGGAAGCCCGAGTCCCGATTGAGCGTGACAAGCGGCTCATCGGCAAGTGCACGCCAATGCAGCGTTACGCTCGCCGCCAGCGAATATTGCACGGGCAACAATGCGCACAACGGCGTGGCGGCAATCGGTTGCACGTCGAACTGACCGCCTGCAAGCCGCACGGCGGGCACCACCTCGGCGACAACGCCAAAGTCCACTTCGCCTTGTTCGACGGCCTGCAAGACCGCTTCTTGCGGCAAGTCCTGCAAATGCAGCGCGACATCCGGCAACGCGGCAGCGCAACGCGCCATCGCAACAGGCACCCAGCCCGACGACAGCGCCGGATTGCTTGCCACCGTCACGACGCCTCGATGCGCCTGGTGCGCGTCGCGGCCCTCGCTCAAGGCCATGTCGATTTCGTCGAGCAGGTGCGCGATGCGCCGCTCGAAACCGCTGCCCGCCTGGGTAAGTTCGACCTGACGCGTGGTGCGATCGAAGAGCTTCAGATCGACGGCCTCTTCGAGTTCGCGCACGCAGCGACTTACCGCGGATTGCGTAAGACCGAATTCGCGCGCCGCGCGCGTGAAGCTGCGCGAGCGCGCGACCGCAACAAACACCTTGAGTTGCTGAAGCGAAACGTTCATCGCCATCTGTACAGTTCGCGCGTCATTCGCCGGTCTGGTTGGGCCAATGCTGCAGCGGGCCGGTATGTGTCGCGAGCGTGGGCGACGACGTTTCGCTGCTCTGCTTTTCGCCGCTTTGCTCGATCAGACGTTGACGCATCGGGGCCAGGATGAATTTCGCGCTCACGCCCGCCGCGATCGTGATAACCGCCGCGACGATGAACACGGCACTCCAGCCGCCCGTGGCGGACAGCACGGAAGCGACCGGCACGAGCAGCGCCGCCGTGCCCTTGGCGGTGTAGAGCGTGCCCGCGTTTGCGGCGGCGAACTTGCTGCCGAAGGTATCGGCGCAAATCGCCGGGAAGATCGAGAAGATCTCACCCCAGAACAGGAAGATCAACGCGGCGAACGTCATGAACGCATAGGGATTGGTGCCGTACTGCATCATGCCAAGCAGCGCGAGTCCCTCTCCCACGAAGATGATGAACATGGTGTTTTCACGGCCGATCTTGTCCGAGACGAAACCGCACAAGGGGCGCGTGAAGCCGTTGCAGATATTGTCGATCGACAGCGTGAGAGTGAGCAGCGGCAGCGTCGCGCCGAACACCGTCATCGGAATGCGTGCGAGCCCCCAGTCCTTCGCAATCGGCCCGATCTGCGCCGTCGCCATCAAGCCGCCGGCCGCCACCGCCACGAACGAGACATAGATGATCCAGAACACCGGTTGGCGCACCATCTGTCCAGGCGTGTAATCGATGCGCGAAACAAGGCGGCGGGCAGGACCGGCTGCGCGCGGCACCGGCTTCACGAGCAGGAACGCCAGCACGAGTATCGCCGCGCCTTGCAGGATGCCGAAGAAAAGAAACGTGTGCTCGTAACCCGAGCGCGTGATCATGTTGGCAATCGGAATCACGGTCACAGCCGCGCCTGCGCCGAAGCCCGCAGCGGTAAGACCCGCCGCCAGCCCGCGCCTATCCGGAAACAGTTTGAGCGCATTGCCCACGCAGGTGCCATACACACCGCCCGCGCCAATGCCCGCGATCACCGACGACGCGTAGAGCATCGGCAAGGTGGTCGCATAGGAATTGAGCACCCAGGCGAGGCCCGCGCAGATCGCGCCAACCGCAACGACCGGGCGAGGTCCGAACTTGTCGACCAGCCAGCCTTCAACCGGCACGAGCCAGGTTTCGGTCAGGATGAAAATCGAGAACGCCAGTTGAATCGACGCTTCGCCCCAGTGGTGGCGCGCATTCATCGGCGCGACGAACAGCGTCCACGCGTATTGCAGGTTGGCGACGAGCGCCATGCATAGCATGCCGACCACCAGTTGACACCAGCGGTTCGTCCAGAACGGACCGCCTTCGCTCCTCTGACCGATTGCATTCATCTCGCTTGTCTCCGCTATCCATTCATGGGAGCCGGTACTTTTGCCGGCCTGTATAGTCTTCAACTTATGGTTCTAGATCTGAGCCTTTGTTTATTCGATTTGTCACACCAAAAATCGAATAGAAACTCATGTGACCGCTTTGATGCATTGCATTCATTTGACGCGTGGGAATGGCTTAAAAGGCAGTCGAATGATTCGGGTTTTCCTCTATAAACGCGGGGTTTTATGGCAACTTACGCGTTAACCCGCAAGCAATAGACGATGCATTCGGACTCCTTTCAACTCATGCTAGGGTGAATGCTCAATTACTCACAATTAAAGTTTGTTAGTATGTGGATTCACCATCCTTTATGGATCGGCCATGACCATGCGGAACGCCACGCTGCGCCAGTTGAAGGTCTTCGAGACCGTGGCGCGCCACCTCAGTTTTTCGCGTGCCGCGGAGGAGTTGCATCTCACCCAGCCAGCCGTATCCACCCAGGTCAAACAGCTCGAAGAGCACGCCGGCCTGCCGCTGTTCGAGCAACTGGGCAAGAAGATCTATCTCACGCCTGCCGGCACGGAGATGCTTCACTACAGCCGCGCGATCATGCAGCAGTTCCATGAAGTCGACGAAGCCATGAGCCAGCTAAAAGGCGTCTCCGGCGGCAAGCTCAATGTGGCGGTGATCAGTGCGGGCGACTACTTCTTTCCGCGCCTGCTCGCCGAATTCACGCGGCGCTACAAGGGCGTCGAACTCAATCTCTCCGTACACAACCGCGAGCAACTGCTGCAGCAGCTCTCGACCAATCAGACCGATCTCGCGATCATGGTGCGGCCTCCGCACGCGACGGATGCCGTCAACGAAACGTTTGCGCCGCATCCGTATGTGATCGTCGCGGCGCCCACGCATCCGCTTGCGCACAAGCGCAGCATCAAGCTCAGCGCGCTCGCCAATGAGGCGTTCATCGTGCGCGAGCGCGGTTCGGATACGTGGAATTCAATGGAAGAAGGTTTCGCGGGCAAGCTCACGAACCTGAAGATCGCGATGGAGATCCACAGCACGGAAACGATCAAGCAGGCGGTGATCGCGGGCATGGGTATCGCGTTTCTATCGGCGCATACGATCAGCCTCGAACTGCAGGTCGGCCACCTCGCCGTGCTCGATGTAGAGGGCTTTCCCGTCATGCTCAACTGGTATGTCGTGCACCGCAAAAACAAGCGTCTGCCGCCGGTTGCGCTGGCGTTCAAGCGCTTCCTCATGGAAGAGGGCGCGCAGCTGATCGAAAACATTACACAAGTCTCACAGGCCTCACTTCATAAGTAAGGATCTATGGTTACGGGCGTAACGTTTACGTCTGGCTAATGATCGAAGCGATTCTGTGGGATCGCCGCCTTCGGCGCGGGGAATCGCGCGAGGCGTGGTGCATCGTGCGCACGGCCTGGGCGGGTGGCTCGTACACGGAAAGCCACGTATCGAAGTCCGTTGGTTGGTAAGCCGCCGGGCCGCATGCGGCTACCAGCCACGCATCGGGAACAACGACAAAGCGCTCAGGCGCGGATCGTTTCGATACGTCGTGCGTTGCGTGAGCGATGCGTGCGTGGGCATGGCGCCGGGCGCCGCCCATCAGGCGCGCGCCCAGCGCCGCGGCTAGCACGCACGCGGCCCCCAACGCGGATGCGGTGAATTCCATCGACCCCGGTTCCAGAACGATAGCCACGCCAAGTGCGCCGATCAACGCGAACGCCGTGTAATGCAGCATGCGCTCGCCTCGACCCAATGGGACGCGCTTGCGATGCAGTCTTCGCATGTCGCGCACCATACACAAAGCGATAGACGCCGCCCCCGATGTCAGCGCACCCAGCATCGCAGTCATATACAGCGCCGCGCGTATGCCATCCGTGTGAAACGGCGGCAACAGCATGCATACGACGCTCGCGCCCGTGGCCGCGAGACCCAACGCGCAACCCGATACCGTAATCAGACGGGATCGCCGCATCAGGTCACAGCGCGCGGCCAGCCAGAGCCCGACAAGCGCCCCCGTCTGAGCCGCCGCTACGACCACGGCTTTGCCCGTGAAAAGCGCCGCCAGCACGCCCGGCGTGACAGTCACTAGCAGTGCGAACGAAATCGAAAACAGCACATGCCGTGAAGGCTCGGCGTTACGTGTGCAGGGCGGCTTCACACGGGCCGGTGCGCGCCGCGCCCAACCGGGCGCAAGCGCCGCGAATTGTGCAAATGCACACGCAAACCAGGCGAACAGCAAGGCGGCGCCCAAAAATATCGCCGCGTCGGCCAGATGCTCCGGCATCTTGTCTCCTCGTGTGTCACATCGTGGGCCCAGCCGCTGCGCTCAGACCACGCGCGCATCCTCATGTTGCGGCTGTTGTGCTGCCTCGCGTGAACGCAACGTGTTCGAAAGCGTGCCGATGCCGTCGATCGTCACCTCCACCGTCGCGCCCTCGCCGATCGAACCCACGCCCAGCGACGTCCCGCACGCGATTACGTCGCCCGGTTCCAGGGTGAGATCCTGCGAAATCAGGCTGACCTGCTGCGCGGGCGTAAACACCATGTCGGCGAGCGGATAGTTCTGCCGCTCCACACCGTCGAGCAAGGTCACGACGCTCGCTTGACGCCACTCGAAACCCGAAACGATGGCCGGTCCCAGACAGCAGAAAGTATCGAATCCCTTCGCGCGGCACCATTGCGGGAAGTGCGGATTTTCGGCCAGCAGGCCAGCCGCCGTCACATCATTGACCACCGTGTAGCCGAAGATCGCCGCCTGCGCGTCCGTCACGCTCGCATTGCGGCACCGTTTGCCGATCACGATACCCAGTTCGCCTTCGAAGACGATTTTTCCCGCATAGTGGGCCGGCCTCACGATCGTTTCACCCGAGCCGATCACCGACTCCGCAGGCTTGAGCAGAAAGAGCGGATGCTCCGGCACGGGCTTTTCGAGCTTGCGCGCGAGCGCGTGAAAGTTGTTCCAGAGCGCGACGACCTTGCCAGGCGCGCAAGGCGCAAGCGGCGTGAGCGCGCGCAGCGAGAGCACCGCGCCCGTCGGCACCGGCTGGTCTAGTCCTTCATATTCATGCAGATAGCCGTCTTCCACGCGTCCGAACACGATACTGCCGTCGTTCGCCATCAAGCGCATCCATGTATCCATGCTCTGCTCCACCGGTTTGTATATTCGTTGCGCACGCATCCAAAATCTAGATCGCCCCCGATGCCCGCAGCGAACGGATCTCCGTTTCGCTATAGCCGAACTCGGCAAGCACCTCATCAGTGTGTTCGCCCAGCATCGGCGAGCGCGTGACGTCGGTCGGACTGTCCGAAAGCTTGATCGGATTGCCCACCGTGAGGTACTTGCCCCGCACCGGGTGCTCGACTTCGACGATGGTGCCGCTCGCGCGCAGCGAAGCATCGTTGGCGATTTCCTTCATCGAAAGAATCGGGCCGCAGGGAATGTCGTGGCGATTGAGTACGGCCATCGCCTCGAACTTGGTGCGATGCATGGTCCAGTGCTCGATCTCGGCGAAGATCTCCTTCAGATGCGGCAGGCGCGCGCTGGGCGTGGCGTAATGCGGATCGTCGATCCACTCCTCCCGGCCAATCAGCTTGCAGATGCGATCCCAAACCGGCGCCTGGGCGATGAAATAGATATACGCGTTCGGGTCGGTTTCCCACCCTTTGCACTTGAGAATCCAGCCCGGTTGGCCGCCACCCGATGCATTGCCCGCGCGCGGCACCGCATCGCCAAAAGCCGCATTCGGAAATTGTGGGTACTCCTTCATAACGCCGGTGCGCTCAAGACGCTGCTGGTCACGCAACTTCACACGGCAGAGGTTGAGCACGCCGTCCTGCATCGCCGCCAGCACCTTCTGGCCGCGTCCCGTATGGGTGCGCTGAAAGAGCGCCGTGACGATGCCCAGCGCCAGATGGAGCCCCGTGCCGCTATCGCCGATCTGCGCGCCCGACACCACGGGCGGGCCATCGTCGAAGCCGGTCGTGGAGGCCGCGCCGCCCACGCATTGCGCAACATTCTCGTAGACCTTGCAGTCCTCATAGGGCCCCGGACCGAAGCCCTTCACCGAGGCCACGATCATGCGCGGATTGAGCGACTGGATGTGCTCCCAGCTAAAGCCCATGCGCTCGAGCGCACCAGGCGCGAAGTTCTCGACCAGCACGTCGCAATCGCGGATCATGCGCTCCAGCACGCGCTTGCCCTGCGGATTCTTGGTGTCGAGCGTGAGCGAGCGCTTGTTGCCGTTGAGCATCGTGAAGTAGAGGCTGTCCGCGTCCGGGAGATCGCGCAATTGCTCGCGCGTGATATCGCCCGCGCCCGCGCGCTCAACCTTGATGACGTCGGCGCCAAACCATGCAAGCAGTTGCGTGCAGGTCGGGCCCGACTGCACATGCGTGAAGTCGAGAATGCGCACACCATCCAGTGCCTTGCCCATGTCATGTCTCCTTGATTAGTCGTGGCCGGGCGAGAGAAACGAAATCGGTGAGAAGTCCGCGATGCGTCCGTTTCAATACGGTATGTGATATATCACAACGAAGCAAGAGCGGGTTTATCCGCTGGAAAAGTGGCTCAATCAGGCTGCGCGCCTTTTCAGATAGGGCTTTGACGGGAACGAGAGGGAATTGCTGCGTCGCATGAACGGGAAAACCCCGACGCTTTTACGTGCAGATATTTCAGATTCGGTGTGCGGGATGTGCCTGTCGGCTCGGTGCAGGCTTGATGCGCATAAAGTTCGGACGAAATCGCGCCCGGGCACGCCTCAAGCAGATGCAAGCCCAAATGAAAACGGGAGACCCGAAAGTCTCCCGTCTGTATCGCCTTAGGCTCAAGCGGCCAGGCCGCCGCCCGCCTCAATCGAGAAAGTCGCAGTTCTTCTCGACGAAGACGGCAAGATCGAGCGAATGCTGGCGGACGAGGCGCTCGGCCAGTTCGGTGTCACGCTTTTCAAGCGCTTCAATGATGCGCAGATGATCGACGATCGAGCGGGACGCACGGTCGCTCTGCGAGATCGTCATGCGGCGGATCGCCCGCACATGCACGAAGATATTCTTGATCGTGTCGAGGATGATCTGCGACTTCGACAACTCGACAATCGCCTGATGGAAAGCGATGTTGGCGTCGGAATACTCGGCGATATGTTCGGCTGGCGTGCTGTCGCGGAAGGCGTCGAACATATGGCGCAAGCGGGCGATTTCTTCGTCGGTGGCGTGCAGCGTCGCGAGGCGTGCCGCCATGCTTTCGAGCGCGGCCCACATCTGGATCATCTCGACGATCTCGCGCTTGTTCTTGCGCACGATATAGATACCGCGGCGCGGCACCATGCGCAGAAAACCTTCCTGCTCCAGCAGCGTCATGGCCTCGCGCACGGGCGTGCGGCTCACGCCGAGCGTTTCGCTGAGCACACGCTCGTCCAGGCGGATTTCCTCACGCGACTGGTAGATGTCGGCGTCGGCGATGGCCTGGCGCAACATCGCGTAAGCCTGATCGCGCAGGCTCAGCGAGGCATTGATGGGCTGCAGCGCCAGCGTGAGCGGCGCGGCGTCCCGGGTGGCAACGGCTTCGGTGTGTTCTGACGACATTCAATGCCCTTTAACCAATGCTAACCAATACGACCAACCTGCGGTCCAACCTTTGGACCCGCGTGCGAGCGGACTTGCTGACGAACCGGCTGGACACGCGGCGTTTCACCCAAACCGGCGAACCGGCCATGCTGGCCCGCCTGATCGATGGCCGACTGCGGCAGCCATTTGGCGATCATAACCGTTGCAGCCGCGCCTAAACCCACCACTGCCACGCCGAAGAGTGCGAGAGAGACGAAATCCATTTGAAGCTCCGCAAGATTGAGTCAGTGAATAACTGAATCATATGCTGCGTCGCGACAAAAATCAATATTCTGTATGTGATATATCAGAAACAGAGATTTGCTTTGTTGTCTCTACGATACACACCCGGCGCAAACGGAAAGAAATCATGCTGAACCAAACGCGCGGCCGCGGCAAGAGGGTCGAAACCAGCCGTATCGAGCGGCCGACTGCCCTTGCGCGACAGGCCCAGGCGCCCGAACAAATACGTTGACAGCGCAAATAAAGTCCCCGTACATTCAATTCATGCACACCTTTGCCGCCCTTCCCCACACGATCGCGACTAATCGCCCGTGGCATATGCCGAAACACGGCATGGCACGGGGGAATGTGTGCGTATAGGCAATTCAGGCAGTCTGTCGTTACGCAAACCACAAGCCCCGCCGATTCGACGGGGCTTTTTGTTTTGTGGGTGGCAGAAGTAGCGCTCCGTCCGTCGGCTCTAGAAATGGAGAATGCGATGGATCAAGCTTCACAGCAGGACGCCGCCGGCGCCTGTCCCTCAGCCTTGAGTTTCGATCGCCTCGATCTTTTCGAGCGCATCGTGCGCGATGCGGCGTTGCCCGCGCAGTCGATCCACTTTGCCGTGCCCGACGGCCGCACGCTCACGTGGCGCGTGGCCGCCGACAGCACCGTGCGCGTCCACGGCGCACGCATCTGGCTCACGCGCGCACGCTCGCCCTACGATCACTGGCTGAACCCCGGCGACACGCTGCGCGTCCTGCGTGGCGAGCGAATCTGGCTGAGCAGCGATCCATCTGACCCAGCCAACACCCACGAACTCCAGACGGCGCGCGTCACGATCACCAGCGCCTGGCGCCCGCCACTGGCCGGCGCACGTCGAATCATCGCGCGCTGCGTTGCGCGGCTCTCGTTGCTGACGCTGCGCCGCACGCGTCAGTCATAAAAAACGCCGGGCGCGCCTTGAATCGGCGTGCCCGGCGCTGGTACTCCTCGCGTCGTCGTCAGAACTTGTGACGCAGTCCCAGATTGATCATGGTCTGCGACGACGTCCCGTTGTAACCGTAAGAGCCAATCGACGCCTCGGCCGGCATCGAGCCACCCGAGCCGTCGCCCTGATCGCCGCTCGCGTGTTGCCAGGCCGCGGTCATATAGAGATCGGTGCGCTTGGACAGGCTGTAGTCCGCACCGATCGACACCTGATGGTAAGTCGCGTTGGTGTCGCCATTGGCGTGCGTGTAGCTGTAGCCCAGCCCCAGCAGCAGCGCCGGACTCAACTGGTAGTTCATGAAACCCTGGCCGGTGTTGTACTTCTCGGTATCGCGGAACACCGAGGCGGCGTCCGGCGCGTACTGCGCGTTGCTGTAACCCAGCCCGAACGTAAACAGGTTCAGCGAGTACTGCGCTGCCACGCGCGCGATCGAAAGTGAGTGAGCGCTCGCGTAGCCGGTGTTGATGGGGCCGTCGAAAGTGCCGTCCGAGGTGCTGGTCCAGCCGTCGGAGCGCACGCCCAGACCCGCCTGGCTGTTGGCCGCGTAGAAGTAGCCGCCCGCGACCGCGATCGGCCCGTTGTTATAGGCGACCGCCGCCGAATACGACTGCTCGGAGCCGGTCGTGCCTGCGATGCCGCCGAACGAGTACATCGCCGCGGCCTGCAGGCCGTTCCACACGGGCGTGGTGTACTTGACGGCGTTATTCACGCGGAAGCTGTTGTCGTAGTTGTCCACGTCGCCGGCGGTCGCGAAGGCCGAACCGAAGTAGTTATCCTCGGTGATGCCCTGCACCAGATCGATCAGCGGATCGTACTGACGGCCCAGCGTGAGCGAACCATATTGCTCGGCGGTCAGGCCCACGTATGCCTGGCGGCCGAACAGCCGCCCGCCCTGCGCCGACGACCCCGTCGAAGGATTAAACCCGCTTTCCAACTGGAAGATCGCCTTGAGGCCGCCGCCCAGATCCTCGGCGCCCTTCAGGCCCCAGCGCGAACCCGACAGATTCCCGTAGCTGCTGTTGCCGAGCGTCCAGAGATTCTTGCTGCCGTTGGCGTGATTGACGTAGGTAATCGAAGTGTCGATGGTGCCGTAGAGCGTGACACTGGTCTGGGCGTGCGCCGCGCCGGCGGCGCCGAGCGCGACGAGCGAAAGCGAAGTTAACGCGAGTCTCTTCACGTCATTCTCCTTGTCGACCGGAGCCAATGCCCCGATCCGATGCAAGACCTTATGCGGGATCACTTGTCGCAGGATCCCCGGCGCAGTTCACATCACTTGACTGAATCAGACTAACTCCACCGTGACGCGAAGTAAAAGAATTAAAACGCCTGTCTCGATTTGGTAACAGCGGATTCAGAAAGGGTTGCCGCCTGCCGTAATCCATTGAGTCGCGCGACGAAGCAAAGCACCCGAGGCGCCGTCCCAAGGCGGGCGGCTCTGTTCGAAGCGCCACGTTAATTGAGATGCCGGTAGCATTGCCTCTCACTCATCGCCGTGCTATTCGCCCGCCGATTTTCGCGGCCTTTTCCGTTTCATTTGCAAACATAAAGATTCGGATAAGTTGCGCCGAAATCGCCGATCAACGAACGCCCATGCGTAAAATGTCGCTCGGACACGCCAAAATGGCGAATTTTCATCCGACCCGTTTGATGTTTTCTTTAGCTACTTAGTCAACCATCCAGACGCCCCGCGCGTTTGCTGCTTTACCAGTCATTTACCAAACGTTTACGTTTTCGCTTGCCGCAGCGGGCCGCCAGCCAGGTCCGCCGCCCGGAACGTAGCGTCCAACATGCGATGCCGCCCCCGCGGACGCCAGCACGGCGCCCTGGCGGCATCCGGGAATCGCCGGACCGACCCATGCTCCAATCGCCTCCATCGCGCCTCGCGCGCGCCGCCCTCGTGGCGCTGCGCCGCCGCGCCCGCGTCCTGCGCCTGCAGCGCTTCGCGGCGCCGGCTCTGGCGCTCGGCATCTGCGCGCTGCTGCTGATCGTGTTCCAGCATCTGTCGAAGTCGGTAGATTACCGCTCGGTGATCCGCCAGCTCTGGCATCTGGCCCCAGGACAATGGACCGGCGCGCTCGGCGCCACGGCGCTCAGCTTCGTCGCCCTGGTCGGGCGCGACGCCGTCGGCCTGCGCTACCTGGGCACGCGCGTCTCGCGCGGCGCGCTGTGGGTAGGCGCAATCGCCGGTTCCGCGCTCGGCAACGTGACGGGCTTCGGCGCGCTCACGGGCGGCGCGGTGCGCTGCCGCGTCTACGGGCCGGCCGGCGTCACCGCCGCGCAGATCGGCCGCATGACGGTGTTCACGAGCGTCACGCTCGCCATCGCCCTCGCGCTGATGACCGCGCTCGGCATGGTCGCCTCCGCCGACACGCTTTCGGGCCTGCTGCACCTCACGCCCGACGCGCTGCGCTGGATCGGCGGCGCCGTGCTGGCGCTGGGCGCCGCGATGATCGCCGCCTGCCCGGCGCGCGCGCGCGAGATCGAGCCCTTCAAACGCGCCTGGCTGCGCTTCACGGTGCCCGCGCGCCGCGACCTCGTCGCACAACTGCTGCTCGCCGCGCTCGACGTGGTGGGCGCGGGTCTCGCGCTCTGGTCGGTGATGCCGCACGCCAACCTGAATTTCGCCGATTTTCTGACCGTCTACACCGCCGCGATGCTGCTCGGCCTGATCGGCCATACGCCCGGCGGGATCGGCGTGTTCGAGGCGGCGATGGTGTTCGCGCTCGGCACAAGCGTGCCAGGCTCGAAGGTGTTCGCCGCGCTGCTGGCCTATCGCGCGATCTACTTTGGCGCGCCGCTCGCACTGTCGGCAGCGCTGCTCGCCGTGTTCGAAGGCCGCGCGCTCAAGAACCCGCTCAACACCACGTTCGCGAAGCGCGGCGCCGACGGCGTCTCGCAACTCGCGCCGCTGTTCCTCGCCATCGTCACCTTCGTGACGGGAAGCATGCTGGTGATCTCGGGCGCGACGCCGGCGTTCGCCAAGCGCATCGCGCTGCTGCAAACCTTCCTGCCGCTCTGGGTGCTCGAAAGCTCGCAACTGCTCGGCAGCCTGTTTGGCGTGCTGTTGCTGTTCGTCGCGCGCGGCCTGCTGCGCCGCCTCGACGCCGCCTGGTGGCTCGCGCTCATGCTCGCAGTCGCCAATCTGGCGCTCTCGCTCACCAAGGGTCTCGCCTTTGTCGAGGCGGGCGTGCTGTGCGTGCTGATCGCGCTGCTGATCGCCACGCGCGGGCGCTTCAATCGCCATTCGTCGCTGTTTGCGGAGCGTTTCACGCCCGCGTGGCTCGCCTCGGTCGGCTGCGTGATCGCGCTCGCAGTGTGGGTGCTGCTGTTCGCCTTCCGCGACGTCGATTACTCGCAGCATCTGTGGTGGCAGTTCGCCTTCGACGAGCGCGCGCCGCGGGCGCTGCGCGCCACGCTGGGCGCGGGCGTGTTCGCCGCGGCGCTGGCGTCGTGGCAGTTGCTGCGCCCGGCGGCGGGCCGCTTCGTGATGCCGCCGAGCGAAGATCTGGCCGAAGCCGCGCGCATCGTGCGCGCGCAGGAACGCAGCGACGCCGGTCTCGCGCTGATGGGTGACAAGAGCTTCCTGTTCTCACAGTCGCGCAACGCCTTCCTGATGTACGCCAAGCGCGGCCGCACGTGGGCGGCGCTGCACGACCCGGTCGGCCCGCGCGACGAATGGCCCGCGCTGATCCGCGAATTCGTCTCGCTCGCGCACACGCACGGCGGCCGCGCCGCGTTCTACCAGGTGCGCGCCGACGCCCTGCCGCTCTACCTCGACGCCGGTCTCACGCTGATGAAGCTTGGCGAAGAAGCGCGCGTGATGCTGCAGGAATTCGACCTGAAGGGCCCGCAGCGCGCGCATCTGCGCTACGCGCTCAAGCGCGGCGAACGCGACGGCTTCTCGTTCGAGAACATCGAACCGGCGCAGATGGCCGACAGCCTGCCGATCCTGCGCGCGATTTCGGACGCGTGGCTCGAAGACCGCGAAGCGCGCGAGAAAAGTTTTTCCGTGGCCGCGTTCGAGGACGATTACCTCGCCGCGCAGAACGTTTTGCTGGTGCGCCAGAACGGCGCGCCGCTTGCCTTCGTCACCTTCATGACGACCGATCTGAACACCGACGCGACCGTCGGGGTCATGCGCCATCTGCCGGGCGCCTCGCCCTACGCGATGGAGTATCTGTTCACGCAGCTCGCGCTGCATCTCAAAGCCGCCGGCTATCAGTCGCTTTCGCTCGGCATGGCGCCGCTGTCCGGCATGGGGCCGACGCCGCTCGCGTCGTCGTGGCACCGTCTGGCCGGGCTGATCTGGCGTTTCGGCGGCAAGTTCTACAACTTCCGGGGGCTGCGCGGCTTCAAGAACAAGTTCGCGCCGCGCTGGGAACCGCGTTATCTGGCCGCCTCGGGCTCGATGAGCGTTTTCATCACCCTCGCCGATCTTTCGTTGCTGGCAGGAGGCTGGCGTTCATGATTCATCGTATTTTCTCGCTGCCGCGCACGGCTGTTGCGGCGGCGGGCGCAGTATTGCTTTCGCTCGGCGCCACCTTGGCCCATGCAACCGAGGCTCCGGCGCATAGCGCCGTCACGCACGTGTCCGGTGGACGTTATGGCGACGTGGCCGTGACGCGCCCCATCGGCACGATGCGCGGTTTCACCGTGCTGTTTTCCGCAGGCGAACACTGGAACGCCGACGACCAGACCCGCGCCGATGCGCTCGCGCATCACGGCGCGCTGGTGGTGGGCGTGGACCGCGAGCGTTACGCGACGAATCTCGCCGCGCTCAAGAACGAGACCTGCCACAAGCTCTACAGCGACGCCGAAGCGCTCAGCCATCAGCTCGAACGCCAGGAAGCGTCGAGCCAGTACTTCGCGCCGATCGCCATCGGCAGCGGCGAAGGCGCGTTGATCGCACAGCGCATGCTTTCGCAGGCGCCCGCGAACACGATGGCGGGCGCAGTGTCGCTCGACCCCGCCGCGAAGCTCGACGCGCGTTTCGCGCCCTGCCCCGCCGATCCCACGCTCTCGCGCGGCAAGGGCTTGCCGGGCTTCTTCGAGCAAGGCGTGACGACGGTTGCGGGCGCAACGAAAGCGCCGGCCGCAACGAGCGCCGGTGTCGCGCCGCACGCGTTCGCCGCAAACCTGAGCGACGCCGACAAGCTCGTCGCGCTCGCCGCGCCGCATCTGCATCTGGCTTCGGAAAACGAGGAAGACGTCTCCGATCTGCCACTCGTCGAGCTGCCCGCCGCGCATCCGACCGACATGCTGGCCGTCGTGATATCCGGCGACGGCG
This sequence comes from Paraburkholderia sp., assembly GCF_035948235.1. Taxonomy (GTDB): domain Bacteria; phylum Pseudomonadota; class Gammaproteobacteria; order Burkholderiales; family Burkholderiaceae; genus Paraburkholderia. Next base: position 29,917 of record NZ_DASZJJ010000120.1, read on the forward strand.
GCTGGCGCGACCTCGACAAGACGATCGCGGAAGCGCTGCAAAAGCAGGGTATTTCGGTGATTGGCTGGGACGCGCTGCGCTACTTCTGGAGCGAGAAGTCGCCCGCGCAGACGAGCCACGATCTCGCGCGCGTGATCAACACTTACGCGTCGCGCTGGCACGCGAAGCACATCGCGCTGGTGGGCTACTCGTTCGGCGCCGATGTGATGCCGTTCGCCTATAACCGACTGCCGGATGCGCTGCGCGCGAAGGTGTCGTACATGTCACTGCTGGGCTTTGCGCCCGACGCGGACTTCCAGATCCGCGTGGTGGGCTGGCTCGGCATGCCCGCGAGCGACAAGGCGCTCAAGGTGCAGCCGGAACTCGCCAAGGTGCCGCCGTCGATCGTGCAATGCGTCTATGGCGCGGATGAGAAAGACACGCTGTGCCCTGCGCTGGCCAACACCGGCATCGATCTCGTCAAGACCAACGGCAATCATCACTTCGACGGCGACTACAGCGCGCTGGCGGCGAAGATCATCGAAGGATGGAAGAAGGAAATCGCCGTGCGGGGGTGAGGTGCGGCACATCAGGCCGCCTCGCGGCCTGAAACCAGCTCACACCCCAGCACTCACCCCTTCCGCCCCGCCAGATACTGCACGCCCTGCGGTCCATAGTGCTCGACGTGCGGCACGTTGGCGGGCACATGAAACACATCGCCCACGCGATAAAGCCGTTCCTGCCCGGCCGCGCCGATCGTCATCTCTCCGGCCACGATCAGCGCCTTCGCTTCGAACGGATGCGAATGCTCGTCCATATGACCCGGCTCGCGCGTCACGAGCACCGGTTCTGGAAAGCCTTCGTCCGCCAGCGTGCGGATAAAAGTGTCACGATCCACGGCAGTCTCCTTCCTCGAACGGCCGCGCGTCACGGCATAAAGTGTGGCATGCCCACGATCCCCGCGCGAAAAAAAACGCCGGCCACTGGCCGGCGTCCGCATGGGGCATCCCGCGGCAATAAACTTTACGCGACGGCGGCAGCCGCCGTGGCGTCCTCTTCCTCGTCGACCGACGAGCGGATCAGGTAATCGAACGCAGCCAGCGAAGCCTTCGCGCCTTCGCCCACGGCGATCACGATCTGCTTGAACGGCACGGTCGTCACGTCGCCCGCGGCGAACAGACCCGGCACCGACGTCTGGCCCCGGGCATCCACTTCGATCTCGCCGTGCTTCGACAGCGCCACCGTGCCCTTGAGGAACTCGGTGTTCGGCACGAGGCCGATCTGCACGAACACGCCTTCGAGTTCGACATGACGCTTTTCGCCCGAGGTGCGCTCAAGGAACGCCAGACCCGTGACCTTCTGGCCATCGCCGGCAATTTCCGTAGTCTGCGCGTTCACGTGCACCGTGACGTTCGGCAGGCTGCGCAGCTTGCGCTGCAGCACTTCGTCCGCACGCAGTTGCGCGCCGAATTCAAGCAGCGTCACGTGACTCACGATGCCGGCCAGGTCGATCGCCGCCTCGACGCCCGAATTGCCGCCACCGATCACCGCCACGCGCTTGCCCTTGAAGAGCGGGCCGTCGCAGTGCGGGCAGTACGCCACGCCCTTGTTCTTGTACTCCTGCTCGCCCGGCACATCGACATTGCGCCAGCGTGCGCCGGTCGCCAGCACCACGCTCTTTGCGCGCAGCGTCGCGCCGCTTTGCGTGCGCACTTCGAAGCCCTTGCCGGTGGGCACCACGGCGTCGGCGCGTTGCAGATTCATGATATCGACGTCATAGGCGCGCACGTGCTGCTCCAGCGCCATCGCGAACTTCGGTCCTTCCGTTTCCGTGACCGAGACGAAGTTTTCGATCGCCATCGTGTCGAGCACCTGGCCGCCAAAACGCTCGGCCAGCACGCCCGTCTTGATGCCCTTGCGCGCCGCGTAGATCGCAGCCGCCGCGCCAGCGGGGCCGCCGCCGACGATCAGCATGTCGAAAATGTCCTTCTGGTTCAGCTTTTCGGCAGCGCGCGCCGAGGCGCCCGTGTCGAGTTTGGCGAGGATTTCTTCCACGCCCATGCGGCCCTGACCGAACACTTCGCCGTTCAGGTAGATGGTCGGCACGGCCATGATCTGGCGCTTCTCGACTTCATCCTGGAACAGTGCGCCGTCGATCGTGACGATCTGCACGTTCGGGTTGAGCGACGCCATCGCGTTGATCGACTGCACGACTTCCGGGCAGTTCTGGCACGACAGCGACATATAGACTTCGAACGAGAACACGCCGTCGAGCGACTTAACCTGTTCAACCGTGTCGTTTTCAAGCTTGACCGGGTGGCCGCCCACCTGGAGCAGGGCCAGCACGAGCGACGTGAATTCGTGGCCCATCGGGATACCCGCGAACGTGACCTTCACGTCCGAATTCGCACGCTTGATCTCGAACGAAGGGGTACGCGCGTCGCCAGCAGCGGCGCCACGGCGTTCTTCGTAGCTGATGCGATCCGAAAGCGATGCGATGTCCTGCAGCAGTTGCTGCAGTTCCTGCGACTTCTCGCCGTCGTTCAGGAACGCAGTGATCTCGATCGACTGCGTGACTTTTTCGAGGTAGCTTTTCAGTTGGGTCTTGAGATTTGCGTCGAGCATGGCGTTTTCCGGCTAGAGAAGAAGCGGGGGAATTCTTAAGTATTGCCTGGTATCTTCGCCGCTCCGCTTTTGGCGCAACAGGCGATCAGGTCATCCGGGCCACGGCCGCGTGGGTGCGGCCCGGAGATACAGCTAGTGAGACTTCAGCATCACGTTGCCGACACAGCGGTCAATACAACCGCTTCGGCAAAACAACGCTTAGATCTTGCCGACGAGGTCGAGCGACGGCTTGAGCGTTTCTGCGCCCGGCGTCCACTTGGCGGGGCAAACTTCGCCCGGGTGTGCTGCAACGTACTGCGCTGCCTGAACCTTGCGCAGCAGTTCCTTTGCGTCACGGCCGATGCCGTTGTCGTGGATTTCGCACAGCTTGATCTCGCCTTCCGGGTTGATCACGAACGTGCCGCGCAGTGCCAGACCTTCTTCTTCGATCATGACGTCGAAGTTGCGCGTGATTGCGCCCGTCGGGTCGCCAACCAGCGGGTACTGGATCTTGGCGATCGTGTCCGACGTGTCGTGCCATGCCTTGTGCGTGAAGTGCGTGTCGGTCGACACACCGTAGACCTCAACGCCCAGCTTCTGGAATTCAGCGTACTGGTCAGCCAGGTCGCCGAGTTCCGTCGGGCACACAAACGTGAAGTCAGCCGGGTAGAACACGACGACCGACCACTTGCCCTTCAGGTTTTCTTCAGAGACCGGAACGAACTTACCGTTGTGGTATGCGGTTGCCTTAAACGGCTTGACTTGCGTGTTGATGAGAGACATGCGTTGTTTCCTCGCTCTGGGTTGGAAAAGGTATGGACGAAGGTTACGGGAACTGCGCCCATTTGAAAAATTGGTTGCTTTGATCGCAGGAATAAACCGTGCCTATCGGGCTCGATGAAAGCCCTTAATCGGCCTCCAAAGCCCGCCGGAACGGGGTTCTGCGCCCGCTGCCGTTCGCTTCGAACGGCTCGAACAACCCTCGGGGCGGTGAGCATACAACGAAACTGCGACATTGAACCTCACGCGCGAGGCGCTCTATAGCCACTTTCATGCGCCATCGCGGTGCACGCGCGCGTTCGGCCCGGACATGCAACGGCTGTGATCGCCCAGAGCCGCGCAAGGTTCCACGGACCCGACGCTACTAAAAACACGCCGCGCAAAACAACAGATGCGGGCGCAACCGCCATTCCTCAACCCTGCGCGGCAAGCCCGCGTCAAAGCGCCCCGCCGCGCGCCGTTGCCGCGCGCGCCGCCAGTCGTTCGCGCAGGAATTGCGTCAGGGCGCGGATCGTCACCGAAGCTTCACGATGCTGCGGATAGAGCGCATGCAGCGCGTTGGATGGCGGCATGAAGTCCTCCAGCACCTCGACGAGCAGCCCCGCATCGACCGATCCCGCGACGATAAAGTCAGGCAAATAGCAGATACCGAGTCCCGCGATGGCCGCGTCACGGATCACCTCGCCGTTATTGGCGCGCAGCGGCCCGTGCACCTCGAATGGCGTTCGTACCCCGTCGATCATGAATTCCCACGGAGCGCGGCCCTGCTGGCCGTAGGGCAGACAGGCATGCTGGGCGAGATCGGCCGGTGTTTCAGGCACTCGCCTGCGACGCCGGTAGCCGGGACTACAGCACGCGATCATGCGCACGTCGATGAGCTTTTGCGCCACCAGCGTCGAATCCGCCAGCCGCCCGATGCGCAGCGCCATGTCGAAACCCTCGCCGATCACATCGACCGTGCGGTCGCTCAGATCCATGTCGAAGCGCACATCGGGATGCTCGCGCAGAAATTCCGCGACCAGCGGCGAGAGATGTGCCATGCCGAACGACATCGGCGCGCTTACCTTCAGCAGGCCGTGCGGCTCCGAACGGCGATCGGACATCGCGCGTTCGGCATCGGCCACATCGCCGAGGATGCGTTTCGCGCGCTCATAGAACTCCTGCCCCAGATCCGTCACGGCGAGCTTGCGCGTATTGCGCACCAGCAGACGCGCGCCCAGATCCGCTTCGAGCGCGGCCACGCGGCGGCTCACGAACTGCTTCGAAAGCCGCAGCCGGTGCGCCGCTGCCGTGAAATTGCCCGCATCCACGGTGTTGACGAAGATTCGCATGTCGTCGAGTTGCACGTCAATTGTCCACTTGATGGTGACAGTGAGTCGTATTTTACGGCCATCCACGTCGATCTGGTTGACCTAAACTTCTTTCCATCGCAGGACAACACAACGTACGAACTGGAGAGAAAAAATGATCGAACTTCGCAAGGCAGACCAACGTGGCCGCGGTGAACATGGCTGGCTCAGCTCGCGTCACACCTTCTCTTTCGCGAACTACTACGACCCGAAGCAGGTGGGTTTCTCGGATCTGCTGGTGATCAACGACGACCGCGTCGCCCCGGCGCGCGGCTTCGGCAAGCACCCGCACCGCGACATGGAAATCTTCTCGTACGTGCTGGAAGGCGCGCTCGAGCACAAGGATTCGATGGGCACGGGCTCGGTGATCGTGCCCGGCGACGTGCAACTGATGAGCGCCGGCACGGGCGTGGCGCACAGCGAGTTCAACCACTCGGCCGATGAAGGCGTGCACTTCCTGCAGATCTGGATTGCGCCGAACGTGAAGGGCGCGCAGCCGCGCTATCAGCAGAAGAACATCGCCCAGGCGGACAAGCGCGGCAAGCTGCGCCTGATCCTCTCGCCGGACGGCACGGACGATTCACTGCTGCTGCGTCAGGATGCGCGAGTCTACGCCGGGCTCTTCGACGGTACTGAGAGCGCCAAGGTCGAAATCGGCGCGGAGCGCTTCGCCTATGTGCACGTGGCGCGCGGCAGCGTGAAGTTGAACGGTGTGGAACTGGGCGAAGGCGACGGTGCGCGCATCCGCTCGGAACGCGAGTTGAGCTTCACGGACGGACACGATGCCGAAGTACTGGTGTTCGATCTGCGTAATATCGAAGTGTCGGAACTCTGGTCGTAAAGCCGACTTGCCGGGCGCTCGCCGCCCGGCAAACGAAACATCCCATCGCTGCAACCGCTTAAAAACTGCAACGGCAACGCATTGCCGACAAAATTCGGAGAAACACCATGCGCTACAACCTCTTCGGCCAGAGCAACGACGTCGTTCTGCTGGTCTCGCGTATCCTGCTCGCCGCCCTGTTCGTGCTGTTCGGCTGGTCCAAGATCACGGGCTTTTCGGGCACCGTCGATTACATGGCGCACGTGGGCGCACCCGCGCCGATGATCTCAGCGGTCATTGCCGTCGTGATGGAATTCGTGGTCGGCATCTTGATCGTCGTGGGCTTCTATACGCGACCGCTGGCCGTGCTGCTGGCGCTCTACACCATCGCCACCGCGATCATCGGCCATCACTTCTGGAACATGTCTGGCGCGGATCAAATGGCCAACATGATCAACTTCTACAAGAACGTCAGCATCGCGGGCGGTCTGCTCGCCCTGGCGGTGACGGGTCCGGGGAAGTTCTCGATCGACCGCAAGTAAGGAATAGTTGACGCTCTGCATGGGCGTGAAGGTGAAAGGCGCGATGACCGTGAAGGTATCGCGCCTTTTTGCTTTTGTGCACCTGGCCAGATGGCATAGGCCGTTTGCCCGAATTTACTTCCGATGCGCGTGCATGCGACGATCTGACGGGTCAAAACCACGAGGAACCGTCCATGCAAGACCGTCAAGGCGTGAACCAGGAGCGCGCGCAGCGCATCCTGGCGCGCGAGCGCGATGCCTTCGTTGCCGCGCGGCCCAAATCGCAAACGCTCTCCGCGCAGGCCTCGCAGCATCTGCTGTTTGGCGTGCCGCTGCACTGGATGAACGATTGGTCCACGCCCTTCTCGCTCTATGTCGATAGCGCGCGCGGCGCGACCTTCAGCGACGTGGACGGTCACCGCTACATCGACTTCTGTCTGGGCGATACGGGCGCGATGTTCGGCCACGCGCCGCCAGCCGTCGCGCAGGCGCTCGCGCGCCAGGCGCAGCGCGGCTTCACCACCATGCTGCCGGGCGAGGACGCCGTGGCCGTCGGCGCGGCGCTCGCGCAGCGCTTCGGCTTGCCTTACTGGCAGTTCGCCATGACGGCGAGCGACGCCAACCGTTTCGCGCTGCGCTGGGCGCGCGCGGCCACCGGTCGGCAAAAGATCGTGGTGTTCAACGGCTGCTATCACGGCACGGTGGACGACGTGTTCGTTGATCTCATCGATGGCGAGGCCACCCAGCGCGCCAGCCTGCTCGGCCAGGTGCACGACCTGCTGCCGCACACGCGCGTGGTGGAATTCAACGATCTCGCCGCGCTCGAAAACGCGCTCGCCGATGGCGAAGTCGCCTGCGTGCTGGCCGAACCCGCCATGACCAACGTCGGCATGGTGCTGCCCGAAGCGGGTTTCTGGCGTGACGCGCAGGCGCTCATCAAACGCTACGGCACGCTGCTGCTAATCGACGAGACACATACCATTAGCAGCGGTCCGCGCGGCTACGCGCGCGCCCACGGCATCGAGCCCGATCTTTTCGTGCTCGGCAAGCCGGTGGGCGGCGGCGTGCCCTGCGCCGTCTATGGTTTTTCAGCGGAACTGGCCGCGCGCGCGCAGCAGGCAAAGCTCGACGCGCCGCCCGGGCACTCGGGCATCGGCACGACGCTCACGGCCAACGCGCTGTCGATGAGCGCGATGCGCGCGACGCTCGACGAAGTCATGACCGAGTCCGCCTACACGCATATGTTCGCGCTCGCCGAACGTCTCGCTGACGGTCTGAGCGCGACGATCGCGCGCCACGCCTTGCCGTGGTGCGTGACGCGCGTGGGCGCGCGCAGCGAGTTCCAGTTCTGCGCCACGCCGCCGCGCAACGGCAGCGAAGCGCGCGCCGCCATGGACGACGAACTCGAACACATCATCCATCTGTATCTGCTCAATCGCGGCGTGCTCATCACGCCATTCCACAACATGATGCTGGTGTGCCCCGAGACGAGTGAAGCCGATGTCGATCGTTTGATCGGCGCATTCGATGCCTGTCTTGCGGAGTTGTGCGGCTAACGCGCGAGATCGGCTTCTGCAGGTGGACTTGCTATGCTTGGCGGCCTGACGGCGCGCGTGGAATGCGATCAATGCAATAAACGCACTACCCGCGCCGTGCTTTCGATTTCGTTTTCACGCTGGTTTTCAGGCCGCGTTTTCAGGCAGCACATTGACATGCACGACCCGCAAGACAATCTCTACGCTTACCTCTCGTCCCTTCAGCAAGCGGCGCTTGGCGCGCTCAAGCGGTTGCCGCTCAAAAGCCGCGTGGCGCAAGGCGCGTTGATGGCGTTGCGTGCCGTTTGTGGCGCGGGCCTCGCCTATACGATCGGCCGCGCGCTGCATACCGAGCAGGCGTTCTGGGCCGCGATCACGGCCATCGCCGTCACGCAGCACGATTACGCCGATACGCTCACGCAGTCGCGCGACCAGTTCATCGGTGCGATTGCGGGCGGCATTGTCGGTTTTGCGGCGGCCACGCTCGGCGCGGAAAACATCCCCGCCTACCTCGCGGCGGTGGCCGTGGTGATCGTGGCGTGCTGGTGTCTGAGTGTGAGCACCGCCGCACGGCTGGGTGCGATCACGACCACCATCGTGCTGCTCGTGCCCACTCAAGGGCCTGTGTGGGACGTCGCGTTGTTCCGCGTGGCGGAGGTGGCCATCGGCATGGCCTGCGCGCTGCCGGTGTGCTGGGTTTTCTCGTTCGCGGAGCGGCGGTGGTTACATGGGTGACTGCGTAGGTGACTGCGTGATCGCGAACGAATTTTGCCGCTCTCAACCCTCACGAAATAATCCATCTCCCGTCGCTGCGCAATGATCTGCGCAAAAGCGGCGATAATGGCGCACGCCATGCGGCGATGCCCCATCAGGGCGCGCGCAGCGGCATCGCCGGGTGCGGCGGGAGCGCACGGGCGGCGTCGAATCGCCCCCCGCCAGCGCGAAATCGTGCGACACTCCTCGGCCGCGCCAATCCGGGCGCACGAGATCCAACGACACGTTTTTCGCGACGCCGCACGCCATGAATACCACCCAACAATCTGTCCCCGCCACCAACGCCGCACCGCGCAAGACCATTTCGCTGCTGCAAATGCTCGCGCTGATCGCCTTCGGCGGCATCGCGGCCTCGCTGGTGCTGCGCCTCTTCGTCTGAGCGACTGGGGCGAGCGGCATCACGCCGCGCGGGACGCCTGAACCCCTGTTTTTTCGCTTATGTACAAGAAAGGCGTCGCCCTCGAAATCCAGTTCTCCCCCGAGCGTCTGAACGACGGCGCCGGCGATCCGTACTGGATCGACCTCACCGCCGAAGAAGCCGCCGCGCTGCTCGACACGCTGCAAACGAAGCTCGCCACGCGCGAAAGCACGTCCGCGCCGCTCGTGGTCGCGCTCGACACGCCGCGCGAAACGCCGCAAGCCGACGCGCCTGCCACTGAGGCAGCCCATGCAGCCAGCGCAACGCAAGCCGCTGCCGACACCGCCTTCAAGCAATGGGTCTGCGTGATTTGCGGCTGGGTCTACGACGAGGCCACCGGCGCACCCGACGACGGCCTTGCCCCCGGTACGCGCTGGGCTGACGTGCCCGAAGACTGGCGCTGCCCGCTGTGCGACGTGGGCAAGGAAGACTTCGCGCTGGTCGAGTTTTGAGGCGTCTGGCGGCTACCGCCTAGCCGCCTTCGCGCGCATGCGGCTCGTAGAACAGCGCGAACAGTTCCGACTGCGAACTCACGCCAAGCTTGGCGTAAATGTGCTTCTTATGCGCCCGCACGGTTTCGAATGAGATTTCGAGCCGTTCGGCGATCGCGCGCGTCGAAAACCCCGACAGACTCTGCCGCACCACTTCGATTTCGCGCGCCGTGAGCGGCGTGCGGCCGTTCTGCTGCGTGACCGCCTCGAAGCGTCCCGCGCTGTCCGCCTCGCGCAGCGCGGCCAGCGCACTCGGCTCCACTGCCTCCGATTGCGGCACGTCCGCCACGCCATCGTTCGCGATCAGCGGCTCGTAAGCCAGCCGCTGGCGCATCAGCGCAATCACCCAGGGCGCGAACAGCGCGAACTGCGCAATGTCGCGCTCCGTGTAATGGTGCTTTGCACCCAGCGAGAAAATCAACGTGCGCTGCGCGTCGAACGGCACGTTGAACTGCACTTCATCGCCGATGATGTTGCTCTTGAAATAGCGCTGATAGTAGTCCGTCATGCGGAAGTTATCGGGCGCGACTTCGGCCAGCGTGACGAGCCCCGCGCGCGGTCTTTCGCAGGCGTTGATATAGAACGGATCGAGCTGGTACATCCCCTCCAGATACGCGCGGAACAAGAGATCCACGGTGCCGTCGGGCATGGGCGACTCGGCGCAGACAAGCGGTGCGCGCCCCCGTATGAAGACGAGCGCGACCCAGTTGTCGAAGGCGGCGAAGCGTTCGATCACGCGTGTCGTGCGGGTCCAGAAATCCGGGCCGTCGAGGGCGTCGATCAGCGTCGCGATGTGGTGATGGAACGCGCGGTCCTGCCAGTCGAGTTCCATGGTTCCTCCGATCAGGGTACCCCTGCTGGGTAATTCCTGGACAAAAATAACGTGGTGATAATAGCCGCTCCAGACGCTCACGCGGCTAATTAAAAGCACCATCGCCGCCGGGCCTGAAAGATTGAGACGCTTTTGGAGACAAGCATGCAACTCGAACTCGCGCAAATTCCCCTCGTCGACGGCGCTGTCGCCCCGAACCTGGCGCGCACGATCGACGCGATCGGCCAGCGCCGCGCGGGCACCGACCTGATGGTCTTCCCCGAAGCCACCCTCACGGGTTTCCCCACGCGCGAGAACGTGCGCGACATCGCCGAGACGCTGTCCGGCCCGTCGCTGTCCGCCGTGCGTGACGCCGCGCGCGCCGCCAACGTGGCCGTCGCCGTGGGCCTTTCCGAACGTGACGGCGATCGTTTCTACAACACCACGGTGCTGATCGACGAGCGCGGCGAGATCGCCCTGCGCTATCGCAAGACGCACCTGTGGGCCACCGACGTCGGCGTCTTCACGCCCGGCGACCGTTTCGAGGTCTGCGAATTCAAGGGCATGACCGTTGGCCTGCTGATCTGCTACGACATCGAGTTTCCCGAATCGGCGCGCGCAGTCGGCTCGCTCGGCGCGGAAATGCTGGTTGTCACCAACGGCAATATGGACCCGTTCGGTCCGGTGCACCGCCGCGCCATCGTCGCGCGCGCGCAGGAGAACCAGATGTTCGCGGCGCTCGTGAACCGCATCGGCGCAGGCGACGACAATCTCACGTTCCCCGGCGAATCGGCACTCGTGAGCCCGTTCGGCGACGTGCTGGCCGAGCTGAAAAACGAAGACGCCGTGCTGGCCGTGACCGCGGACCGCGCGCTGCTCGCGCAAAGCCGCGAACACTACAGCTATCTGCACGACGCGCGCATCGCGCTGAACCTCGCGGACGAGAACGACGCGCAAGGCCGCCGCTCGCTCAATATCCGTGCGCGCACACGCTAAATCACTTTACCCGGGTCGGTAACGCACACGCAGCGTTTATCGGCCCGGTCCCCGCAGCATGGTTTCTCGATGACCCTGGCCCTTCGCGCTTAACGAAGGGCCCAAGGGGCTCAAGCAAGCAACATCCAGTGATTCGGACACCAAAACGAATCGCGAAGTCGAACTGAAATACCTGGCGCGCAACGCAGGGAGAGCGCGCGCCGCACGTTTGTCGCGGATTCGCCGGCCACGGCCATGCGAGTTGGCGCAACCCACACCCGCAGCATTTTGGAGACACCTGCATCATGAAGCCATCATCACCGCCCGCCGCCGGCAGCGCACGAGAAACTCATCTCAAGCGCACACTCGGCTTGCCGTCCGTGCTGCTGTTCGGCCTCGCCTACATGGCGCCGCTGATCGTCTACGGCACCTACGGCGTGCTCGCCGGCGCCAGCCAGGACACGGCCGCGCTCGCTTACCTGATCGCGCTCGTCGCCATCGTCTTCACGGCGCTGAGCTACGGCAAACTCGCCCGCCTGTTCCCGGTGGCAGGCTCCGCCTACACCTACACGCGCAAGAGCTTTAACGCGCACCTGGGCTTCATGATCGGTTGGGCCACGCTGCTCGACTACTTCTTCCTGCCGATGGTGATCTGGCTGATCGGCGCGGCCTATCTGGGCGCTGCGTTCCCGAGCGTGCCCACGTGGATCTGGATCGTCGCGTTCATCGTGCTCACCAGCGGCCTGAACGTGCTCGGCATCGAACTGGCCGCGCGTTTCAATATCGTGCTGATGGTCGTGCAACTGGGCATTGCCGCGATGTTCGTGGTGCTGTGCTGCCACTACGTGACGGCCGCGGGTACGGGCAGCCTGCTGACGGTGCAGCCGTTCTTCCAGCCGCACGTGCCGCTGTCGGCGACGATGGCAGGCGCTGCGATCGCTGCGTATTCGTACCTCGGCTTCGACGCCGTGTCGACGCTGACCGAAGAAACCATCGAGCCTGAAAAGACCATTCCGCGCGCCATTGTGCTGATCGCGCTGGTGGGCGGCGCGATCTTCGTGATCGCCGCGTACACGCTGCAACTCGCGCATCCGGGCGCAGTGTTCAAGGACCCGGATTCGGCCGCGTTCGAAATCGCCCGCAAAGTGGGCGGCGATATCTTCGTGACCATCTTCCTGGCTGGCCTGATCCTCGCGCAGTTCGCCTCGGGCATCTCGGCGCAGGCAAGCGTGGGCCGTCTGCTCTACGCGATGGGCCGCGACGAAGTGCTGCCCAAGTCGATCTTCGGCTACATCCACCCGCGCTTCCGCACGCCTGCAATCAACATCGTGATCGCCGGTATCGTCGGCCTGATCGCGCTGAAGCTCGACGTCGCCACGTCCACCTCGTTCATCAACTTCGGCGCGTTCCTCGCGTTCACGTCGGTGAACCTGTGCGTGATCCGCCAATACTTCAGCGGCTCGGCCGGTTCGCGCGGCTTCGGCTTCATGGGCGGTGTGGTGTTCCCGCTGATCGGCGCCGTCACCGATATCTGGCTGCTGTGCAGCCTGGAAAAGACGGCGATCGTGCTGGGCGTGATCTGGTTCGTGCTGGGTCTGGCCTACCTCGGCTGGATCACGCGCTGCTTCCGCCGCGCGCCGCCGGAAATGGCTGTTTAAGCACCGTCAGCCAGCGCGCCTCTTAAGCCAGGCGTCAAAGCAAACGGCGAGCGTCCCGCAAGGGGCGCTCGCCGTTTTTCGTTGTGCGCGCAATCATTCATAAGCGCGTTGAGCAGCTTCAGTCCGAAAGCCCCGCCAGCCGCGCGGCGGCCATCACTTCGCGTTTGGTATCGAGAATATGCCGCTCGATCAACGCGACCACATCCTCCACCGCGCGCCGCTTGCAGGCATCGACGATCTCGTAGTGATCGCGCTGCACATCGCCTTTTTCCGTATCCAGCGACATGCGCAGATGCGGATAGCGGTTCGTCGTCGAAAGACAGTACTCCTCGATCATCTTGCGCAGCCGCGTGTTGTTCGCGGGCGCGCACAGCGCGAGGTGGAACTGGCGGTTGTACTCGGCCCAGTCGGCGGGCGAAGTCGATGCGTCGTAGGCGGCGAGGATGCGCTTCATCACGTCGATATCGGCGGCCACCATGTTCGGCACCGCCAGCTTTGCGGCATACGTCTCCAGCGCCGCGCGAATGTCGAGCAGTTCGCAGATCTCGCGCGTGGACATCGCCATCACCACCGCGCCGCGATTGAGCTGGTAACTCACCAGCCCTTCGGCCTCGAGCTGGCGCAGCGCCTCACGCACGGGAATGCGGCTCGCGCCGAAGCGCTCCGCCAGCCCCTCCTGGCGCAACTGCGCACCCGGCGGCAGCACGCCGCGCAGGATCTCGTCGCGCAGTTGATCGCGGATGGTTTGAGGCAGCGATCGTTGGTCTTCCTTGCCCTGCACTGTCGTCATGTGTTCGTGAGCGTTTTGGCCGGCCGAGCGTAGGCCGACGAAAAACAGTTGTCGTCGTTTTTTTCGTCTGCCAGTATTGGATACAATCCAGTCAGCTATGGATACGCATGTTGCCTGGTTGTATCCGCAAAGCTGTCCTTCACTGTTGCTGCATCCTTGTCCGGAGACCCTATGGGATGTTGTAAGCGTCTGAAAAACAAACAATTTTAGCGTATCCGCGCGGGCCTCCCGAGACTGTTGCGTGCGCAACGGTACGGGATGACGCCTGCCCGGCTCCAGTCGATTCACCCCTGCGCATCAGGCACGCCGCGCGTTTGGCACGCGGTGCGGGCCCGCTTGCGCCCATGAAAAACGTAGAACGCAGAGGAGAGAACCAAGATGGCACGCAACATCCGTAATCCGCGCCTGCGCGCACCCGTCCTGATCGCCGCGCTGGCCGGCCTGTGGAGCGCCGCCGCGCTGGCCCAGGGCGACGACGTGAAGATCGGCTTTGCCGCGCCGCTCACCGGCGGCCAGGCCCACTACGGCGCCGACTTCCGCAGCGGCGTGGAAATGGCGATCGAGGACGAGAACGCCACCAACCCGACCATTGGCGGCAAGCCCGTGCATTTCGTGCTGGACGCCTACGACGACCAGGCCGACCCGCGCACCGGCACGACCGTCGCGCAAAAGCTCGTCGACGACAACGTCGCCGCCGTAATCGGCCACTTCAACTCAGGCACCAGCATCCCGGCCGCACCGATCTACGCCAAGGCCGGCATTCCGGAAATCGCCACGGCCACTGCACCCGCCTACACGCGCCAGGGCCTGCCGACTACCTTCCGCCTCGTGACCTCGGACGCGCAGCAAGGCAGCGTGCTGGGCGCTTACGTGGTGAAGGACCTGAAGTTCAAGCGCTTCGCCGTGATCGACGACCGCACGGCATACGGCCAGGGCGTCGCGGAAGAGTTCGCGAAATCCGTGAAGGCGGCGGGCGGCACGGTGGTCGCGCAGGAATTCACCAACGACAAGGCCGTCGACTTCCGCTCGATCCTCACGCACATCAAGTCGGCGGATGTGGACGCGATCTTCTACGGCGGCGCCGACACCCAGGCCGCGCCAATGCTCAAGCAGATGAAGTCGCTCGCCATCAAGGCGACGCTGATCGGCCCCGACATGGTCCATTCCGCCGAACTGATCAAGATCGCCGGTCCGGCCGCCGATGGCGCGCTGGCTTCTTCGGGCGGCAGTCCGCTCGAACAGATGCCGGGCGGCAAGAGCTACGTCGAGCGCTATACGAAGCGTTACAACAAGCCGGTCGAGCTGTATTCGCCGTACGCCTATGACGGCACGCGCGCGGTGTTCGCGGCCATGAAGAAGGCCAATTCGACCGATCCGCGCGTTTATCTGGCCTCGCTCAAGACCACGTCGATGAAGGGCGTGACCACCAACGAACTGGGCTACGACCAGTACGGCGACCTCAAGTACGGCGGCGTGACCGTCTACAAGGTCGTCAACGGCCAGTGGCAGCCGCTCACGACGGTGGGCACCCGGTAAAGCCGCAAAGTAAGTGAATGCTCACATCGACGGCCTGCAAGACGCTTGAGGCAGCGCGGTGTGCACAAAACAGCCGGCGGTATCCGGCTGCGGGGCGCAAACCGGTGGGCACCCTTCTCCGCTCGCCGGCCAGCGCGCCGGGTTGACACGGGCTTTCGTGCGACGCGAACGCCCGTTTTTTTGTTGCGCGATTTTTTTCGGGCGCTGCAAGAGCGATTCGCCGCAGTCCACCATGCGCCACTGGGCGGGGCTTTGCGCCCCTTTAGGGTCGGTGCGAAAAGAGCGTTCGGTCGTCCAGGCCGGAACCGAACTACAATGCATGCCGTCCACTGGTTTGCCGGTCGTTCGTTATATGAGTTTGTGTCTCGAACGCCGTCCCGTTTGCACCAAACATGCCCCGTTTTCTCAGAGTTTCCCCGTTCCTGCTGATTCCGCTGGTTGCCGCGCTTGGCGCCTGCTCGTCTGCGAAGCCCAACAAGTTTCAGGATGACCAGTTGCTGAGCAGCGCGCCAAGCCCGTTCTCGCGCAATTTCAGCTACGCCAGCGCCGATGCCTGCGAGGCTTCGCGCCGCGCGCTGCTGAGCCAGGGCTACATGACGACGATGACGCACAACGACACCGTCGACGCCACCAAGAACTTCCAGCCGACCAACGATCAGCACATCGTCGTGGAAGTGCACGTGGTTTGTACCGTGGCCGATGCGAGCAACACCAGCGTCGTGTACGTGAATGCCGTGCAGAACGGCTACGCGCTCAAGAAGAGCGACACGTCGGCGAGCGTCGGCTTGTCGATTCTGGGGTCGGTGTCGCTGCCGATCCGCTCGAATAGCGACGAGATGGTGAAGGTGTCGAGCGAGACGATTCAGTCGGGCGCGTTCTACACGCGCTTCTTCGACCTGGTCAGCCGCTATCTGAACACGGTTGCGAAAAGCGAGCCGATCCCCGGCAGCGGCGCGATCAAGATCACGCCCTTGCCGCCGAGCCTGGAGCCGGTCACGGCGCTGGCCAACGCCGGTGCGCCCGGCGTATCGACTCCGGGCGTAGCGACGCCCGGCACGTCCGCCGCGCCTGCTGCGGCGGTGGCTGCTGCGGCCACGGGCGCGGCAGTCGCTCATACCGACACGCTGCCCGCAACGCCGGTGCTGGGCGCGATGCAACCGATCCAGCCGGTGCAGGCCACACAGTCGACCAGCGCGGTGCACGCGGTCATGCCGGTCGCACCCGCTGCCACGGCGACCCTGCTCACGCCGGTGGTGCCCGCTGCGGTTGCGGCGGCGGCCAGCGCGGCTAGTGCAGCGGCGCCTGCCAGCGCCCCGGTTGCAGCCGCCGATCACGCGGCAAGCCAAAGCGTAGCGGCCGCACCTGCGGCGACTTCCGCAGCATCAGCGGCTTCGGCGGTGCAAGCTTCGGCGGCCACGCCCGCCAGCGCAGCGCAAACGCTCGCCGCCGCATCGCCTGCGGCGACGGCCAGCGCCGCCAGCGCCACGCCGGTGGCCACCACGGCCCCCTGACGCGCATCTCACGGGGCAAAACGGGGCGGCGCGCCGGACGCAGGTTTAGCGCAGCCCCGCCATCATCGCGCCCATTCCCACCAGCAGACCGCCCATCAGGCGATTGACCGCGCGCAAGCGCTTCGGCCGTTGCAGCACATGGCGCAGCCGGTGCGAAAACAGCGCCATCGACGCCACGCCGCCCGCGAACAGCACCGCAAACGTCGCCGCCAGCACCAGATACTGGCGGTTCGCGCCCCACGCCGCATCGGCACTAATGAACTGCGGAAAAAACGACGGAAAGAACAGCAGCGTCTTCGGATTGAGTCCGGACGTGGCGAACCCGCGCCAGAACAGATCGCGCTGCGAAGTGAGCGCAGGCTCCGCCATTTCGCTCTCCTGCGGGCCGCCTAGCGTACGGCTGCGCCATTGTTTGCAGCCGAGCCACACCAGATAGGCCGCCCCGACCCAGCGAAGCACCGTGAGCGAGTGCTCACTGATGAGCAGAAGCGAATTCAGACAAAGCGCCGTCAACACAAGTTGCAACAGTACGGCGAGCGTGCCGCCCCACACGCAGGGCAGCGCCCGACGCCAGCCGGCGTGCAGCGCCTGACTCATGGTGAGCACGTTGACGGGACCGGGGGTGTAGACGAGGACCAGTGCGGCGGCGAGAAACGACAAATACAGCTGGAGCGACATGTCCGAAAGTTCTGGCGAAGGCGTGTGGATGGAAGCGAGGCGCAAAAAAGGGCGCGGCCACGCAAATCTGGGCAACAAAAAACCGCGCAAAAGCGCGGTTTTCAAATGCCATTCGCCCGATCGGACGCCGCTGGCCGCGAGATAGTCGCGCGCCGCGTCCGATAGCCGCCGCAGGGTGCAGCGAAGGATCGGCTCAGACGGTCCACCGCGGCTTGTGGCTGCGGCGGCTCGCCCCAACGCGGGGAGGTGGCCGCGTGGGTCGTGCCGGACGAGAAGGCATGTGAAAAATATACCGGGATTGGGGCGGAATTAGCGCCCTGTTTTCCAGCCGAAACCCCGTCAAACCAGAAGCTTATTCCGATAGAATCGACTTTCCCTGTACAAGATTCTTTTTCGCCATGAGCAGCCGCGAACGCCCGCCTAAAACCCTCGACAACCAGGACCGCAAGATCCTGCGCGCGCTGCAGCAGAACGCGCGTCTATCCAATGCCGAACTCGCCGAGCAGGTCGGCATGTCCACCACGGCTTGCTGGAACCGCACGCGCCAGCTCGAAGCCGACGGCTATATCGACGGCTACGTAGCGCTGGTGAATCAGCGCAAGCTGGGTTTCGCCGATATCGTGATTCTGGAGGTCACGCTCGACCGGCACGAAGACGACGCGCTGGCGCGCTTCGGCTCGGAGCTAGCGGCGCTGCCCGAAGTGCTGGAGGCGTATCTGGTCTCAGGGGAATACGACTACTGGATCAAGGTGGCCGTGGACGGCACGGCGGGCTACGAGCGCTTCCTGCGCGAGAAGCTCTATCGCATCTCCAGCATTCGCCACAGCCGTTCGATGTTTGCGTTGCGCTGTATGAAGGATGTGGCGTCGATGCAGGTTTGATTCGGCATCCAAACTAAATCATGCGTTTGGTGAGCGTGCCCCGCTCGCCCGCAGAATCATTTTGACGACCTCCTCGGTCGTCGTCTCGAAGCTTGCCGCCGACAACGCGCGCTTGCCCGCGAGCGCGCGAATCTGCGCCTCGAAATCCGCGTAGTGCTGCGTGGTCGCCCAGATCATGAAGAGCAGCGTCCTGGGCTCGACGGGCGCGAGCAGCCCTTCCGCGATCCAGCGCTCGATCAGCGTCACGCGCGACTCCATCCACGGCTTCACGCGCTTGAGCAGAATGTCCTGCATGTGCGTCGCGCCGCTGATGATTTCGTTGGCCCACACCTTCGATCCTAAAGGCCGGCGGCGCGAGAGTTCCATCTTCGCGCGCACATAACCGCCGATGGCTTCGATGGGATCGTCGCTCGCGTCGAAGGTATCGGCTGCTGCGTTCCACTCCTCGAACAGATCGTCCAGCACGCGCCAGTAAAGCGAAAGCTTGGTCGGGAAGTAGTAATGCAGATTCGCTTTGGGCAGGCCCGCGCGTTCGGCGATCAGCGCGGTGCTGGCGCCTTCGAAACCACGCTCGGCGAATACGGCTTCCGCGCACGCCAGCAGATGCGTTTCATTCGACGCGCGGATCGACGCCTTGCGGCGCGGCTTGACCTCTTTGCGTTTGGCGTCCTGGTCCTCGCTCGCACTCTGGCGCAGGGCAAGGGTCGCGGCTGGCGTGTTCGTGTCGTCGTCGCGCATGGCATCGGTCCGTTCGGAAGAGAAGGCATCGCAAAGCAATGCCGGTTTCATTGTAGACACGCGAGACGCGCAAGGTGGTCGGGCGTGTTGCTAATCCGCGGGTAAACCTGCGGAAAGAGTGGCGCGCCACGCGCTTTTTCACGCACTGCAACATCGATGGCACGCTTTTCGCTCGTATTACCGCATTGAATTCCCGAAGTTTATGGCCTACAACCTGTCCAATCGGACAGGATTCGGAGAGCGCAAAATCATCGCCCCGAATGAGCGTCGAGCGCGTGCACCGACTTCGCGCAAGACGCCCCAGACGATGGCGCCGATGCACGCTTCATGAACACGCTTGATCGAATAACGGCAGTCGCGATCCCCACAGCAGCCATTTGAAAACAGGCCGCGTCGCCCTGCACCGCCCAGTCGAACATTGACAGGAGAGCACGCATGAACGTAGTAAGCGAAGCCGCACTGACCACCGCGATTCACGTGAATGGCCAGCGTCTCTGGGACAGTCTGATGGAGATGGCGAAGATCGGCGCGACGCCCAAGGGCGGTGTGTGCCGTCTCGCGCTCACGGACCTCGATAAACAGGGCCGCGATCTCATCGTCAAATGGGCGAAGGAAGCGGGCTGCACGGTGAGCGTCGATCAGATGGGCAACGTGTTCATGCGCCGCGCGGGCCGCAACAACGACCTGCCGCCCGTGATGACCGGCTCGCACGCGGATTCGCAGCCCACAGGCGGCCGCTTCGACGGCATCTATGGTGTGCTGGGCGGCCTCGAAGTGATTCGCTCGCTCAACGACCACGGCATCGAAACCGAACACCCGATCGAAACCGTGATCTGGACCAATGAGGAAGGCTCGCGCTTCGCGCCCGCGATGGTGGCCTCCGGCGTGTTCGCAGGCGTGTTCACGCTCGATTACGGTCTGTCGCGCAAGGACGTGGACGGCAAGACCATCGGCGAGGAACTCAAGCGCATCGGTTACGCGGGCGATCTGCCGTGCGGCGGCCGCAAGATTCACGCAGCGTTCGAATTGCATATCGAACAGGGGCCGATTCTCGAAGCGGAGAACAAGACCATTGGCGTGGTGACGGATGCGCAAGGCCAACGCTGGTATGAAGTCGTGCTAACGGGTCAGGAAGCGCATGCCGGTCCCACGCCCATGCCGCGTCGCCGCGACGCGCTGCTGGGCGCTTCGCGCGTCGTGCAGCTCGTCAACGAAATCGGCCTGCGTCACGCGCCGCTTGCGTGCGCGACGGTCGGCATGATGCAGGTGCATCCGAACTCGCGCAACGTGATTCCGGGCCGCGTGTTCTTCACCATCGACTTCCGCCATCCGCTGGATGAAGTGCTCGCGAAGATGGATGCGGAGTTGCGCGAAGGCATCGCGAAGATCGTCGAGCAAGGCAAGCTGGAAGCCGAGATCGAGCAGATTTTCTATTACGCGCCAGTGCCGTTCGACGCGGCCTGCGTGAAGTCCGTGCGCGCCGCGGCCGAGCGCTTTGGCTATTCGAATCGCGATATCGTTTCGGGCGCGGGCCACGATGCCTGCTATCTGGCGACGGTCGCGCCGACGTCGATGGTATTCGTGCCGTGCATCGACGGCATCAGCCACAACGAGATCGAGGACGCGACCCAGGAATGGATCGAGGCTGGCGCGAACGTGCTGCTGCATGCGATGCTCGAACGCGCGAGCGAGCCCGGTTGAGCCGTCTGTATAAAACATAACGCTATCAATAATCTGTTCCCCACGTACCGGCTGCCGCTTTGCGCGCAGCCGGTGGACCCGTGTTTTGCCTCGCAAGGAGCATCCGGATGTCCCACTCCGTCAAGAACCCTGTCGGTAACAGCGCGCGTGCCACCCAGGGCATCGCCGCAGGACGGCTCAGCGCAGAAGAACTAGGCTGCCAGTTCGCCGATGTCGCCCCGCCGCTTTCCGCCAACGCGGCCGTCATCGCCTCCGACCGCTGTCACTACTGTTACGACGCGCCCTGCGTCGCGGCCTGCCCCACCGGCATCGACATTCCCAGCTTTATCCGCAAGATCGGCAACGGCAATCTCAAGGGCGCCGCGCGCGATATTCTGAGCGCCAATCCGCTGGGCGGCATGTGCTCGCGCGTGTGCCCGACTGAAATCCTCTGCGAAGGCGCGTGCGTAAGAAATCATCAGGATGGCGAACCGGTTCAGATCGGCGCGCTGCAACGCCATGCCACCGACTTCCAGATGGCGCGCGAAGCTGCGGGCGCCACGCCGCTGTTTCATCGCACGAGCGAGACGGGCCGTAAAGTCGCCGTGATCGGCGCCGGGCCGGCGGGTCTGGCGTGCGCGCATACGCTCGCGCTCGTGGGGCATAGCGTGAGCGTGTTCGACGCGCGCGAGAAACCGGGCGGCCTCAACGAATACGGCATCGCCGCGTACAAGACCGTGGACGATTTCGCGCAACGCGAAGTGGCCTGGCTGCTGTCCATCGGCGGTATCGAATTGAAGCAGGGTCAGCAACTGGGCCGCGATTTCACGCTTGATGCGCTGCGTGGTGAATTCGATGCCGTGTTCATCGGCATCGGGCTGGGCGGCACACATGCGCTGAAGATCGAAGGCGAAGGGCTCGACGGCGTGCGCGACGCGGTGGACTTCATCGCACAACTGCGCGAAGCGGACGATCTGGGCGCGCTGCCCGTGGGCCGCCGCGTGGTGGTGATTGGCGGCGGCAACACCGCCATCGACGCGGCGGTGCAAAGCCGCAAGCTGGGCGCGGAGCACGTCACGCTCGCCTACCGGCGCGGCAGCGCGCAGATGAGCGCAACGTGGGCCGAGCAGGAATTCGCGCGGCAGCAGGGCGTGACAATCGTTGAGTGGATGAAGCCCGTGCGTATCCTTGGAGAGCAAGCGGCGCAGGCAGTGGAATTCGAGCGGGTGGCGCTCGACGCCAACGGCGCATTGCAGGCAAGCGGCGAGATCGAGCGCATCGAAGCCGACATGGTGCTGAAGGCAATCGGGCAAAAGCTCCTGCCCGCCGGGCTGGAAGCACTGCAATTGAGCGATGGCGGCGCGCGTATCGCCGTCGATGCCGATGGCGCGACTTCACTCGCAGGCGTCTGGGCAGGCGGCGATTGTGCGGGCCACGGCGCGACCGATCTCACCGTGCAGGCGGTGCAGGATGGCAAGCTCGCGGCGCGCGCGATCGACCGCTATCTGGCCGCGCAAACCGGCAAGGCCGCGTGATCCGCACGCGCCCGACGACACATCCCCATCGATAAAACAAGGAGTCGCATCATGGCCGATCTGCGCTGCTCGATTGCCGGTATTGAATCGCCCAACCCGTTCTGGCTGGCCTCCGCGCCGCCCACCGACAAGGCCTACAACGTCAACCGCGCCTTCGAGGCGGGCTGGGGCGGCGTGGTCTGGAAAACGCTCGGCCTCGACCCGCATGTGGTCAACGTGAGTT
Source organism: Paraburkholderia sp. (assembly GCF_035948235.1). Lineage (GTDB taxonomy): Bacteria > Pseudomonadota > Gammaproteobacteria > Burkholderiales > Burkholderiaceae > Paraburkholderia. The sequence goes on from NZ_DASZJJ010000120.1 coordinate 52,204, forward strand.
CGCGCTATGGCGCGACCACCTGGCGCGGCCAGCGCATCGCAGGCCTGAACAATATCGAACTGATCACCGACCGCCCGCTCGACGTCAATCTCAAAGAGATCGCTCAAGTAAAGCGCGACTGGCCCGACCGCGCGCTGATCGTCTCGCTGATGGTGCCGTGCACCGAGAGCGACTGGAAATGGATCCTGCCGCTAGTGGAAGACACCGGCGCCGATGCCGTGGAACTGAACTTCGGCTGCCCGCACGGCATGAGCGAGCGCGGCATGGGCGCGGCCGTGGGCCAGGTGCCCGAGTACATCGAAATGGTCACGCGCTGGGTCAAGGAAGGCACGCGCATGCCCTGCCTCGTCAAACTCACGCCCAACGTCACCGACATCCGCCACGGCGCGCGCGCGGCGTTCAAGGGCGGCGCCGACGGCGTCTCGCTCATCAACACCATCAACTCGATCGTGGGCGTCGATCTGGACGTCATGGCACCGCTGCCGACCGTGGACGGCAAGGGCACGCACGGCGGCTATTGCGGCCCCGCCGCCAAGCCCATTGCCCTGCATATGGTGGCCGAAATCGCGCGCGATCCGCAAACGCAAGGCCTGCCGATCTCGGGTATCGGCGGGATTTCCGACTGGCGCGACGCCGCCGAATTCATGGTGCTGGGCGCGGGCAGCGTGCAAGTCTGCACCGCCGCGATGCACTACGGATTCCGAATCGTCAGCGACATGATCGACGGCCTGTCGAACTGGATGGACGACAAGGGCTACGCCAACCTCGATGCGATTCGCGGGCGCGCCGTGCAGAACGTCACCGACTGGCAATACCTGAACCTGAACTACGACATCAAGGCGCGCATCGATCAGGACCGCTGCATCCAGTGCGGCCTTTGCCATATCGCCTGCGAAGACACCTCGCACCAGGCGATCACCGCGACGAAGGACGGCCAGCGTCACTTCGAAGTCGTCGACGCGAATTGCGTCGGGTGCAATTTATGCATGCATGTCTGCCCGGTCGACGAATGCATCACGATGGAGCGCGTCGACTCCGGCCGCTATTCGAACTGGACCACGCATCCCAACAATCCGGCCCGTGTGGCCGATCCGAAGGCGGCCTGATCGCTCGTAGTCATTCAACATAAACCTAACGACAAGACCCGGAGAATCCGCATCATGAGCCAGCCAGCAGCGAGTGGGGACGTAGGCGACGCGAGCGCGCGCCGCAGTGCAAGCGAGTTGTACAACGACGACCTCGCGCCCACGGGCGTCGCGCAGCGCACGTGGCGCTGGTATCACTTCGCGGCGCTGTGGGTGGGGATGGTGATGAATATCGCCTCCTATATGCTCGCGGCTGGGCTGACCGAGCAGGGCATGTCGCCGTGGCAGGCGGTCATCACTGTGCTGCTCGGCAACGTGATCGTGCTCGTGCCGATGCTGCTGATTGGCCATGCGGGCACGAAATACGGCATCCCCTATGCCGTGCTGGTGCGTTCGTCGTTCGGCACCCAGGGGGCGAAACTGCCCGCCATGCTGCGCGCCATCGTGGCGTGCGGCTGGTACGGTATCCAGTCGTGGCTGGGCGGCAGTGCAATCTACACGCTCGCAAATATCCTGTTTCATAACGCGCTGGTGGGCGATGCGCTGCCGTTCCTGGGCATTTCGATCGGCCAGGGCGCGTGCTTCCTGCTGTTCTGGGTGCTGCAGCTCTACTTCATCCTGCACGGCACGGATTCGATCCGCTGGCTCGAAAGCTGGTCCGCGCCGATCAAGGTGGTGATGTGCGTGGCGCTGGTCTGGTGGGCCTGTTCGAAGGCGGGCGGCGTGGGCAGTATGCTTTCGCAGCCTTCGCAGTTCGCGGCGGGCGGCAAGAAAGCAGGCCTCTTCTGGGTCACGTTCTGGCCAAGCCTCACGGCGATGGTCGGCTTCTGGGCCACGCTCGCGCTCAACATCCCCGACTTCACGCGCTTCGCGAAGACGCAGAAGGATCAACTGGTCGGCCAGGCAATCGGCTTGCCGATCCCGATGGCGCTGCTTTCCATCGTCTCCGTCGTGGTCACCTCGGCGACGGTGGTGATCTACGGCAAGGCGATCTGGGACCCCATCGACCTCACCAGCCGTATGGAAGGCGTCGGCGTGGGTATCGCGCTGGTGATCCTCACGCTCGATACGATGTGCTGCAATCTGGCCGCGAATCTGGTCGGCCCCGCCTACGATTTTTCGAGCCTCTGGCCCAAGGGCATTTCGTACAAGGCGGGCGGCCTCATCACGGCGGGCCTCGCCATCGTCATGATGCCGTGGAAGATTCTGGCCACCACGCAGGGCTATATCTTTACGTGGCTCGTGGGTTATTCGGCGCTGCTAGGTCCCGTTGCCGGCATTCTGATGGTCGATTACTTCCTGATTCGCGGCACGCGGCTCGATACGGAACAACTCTTTGAAGAAAACGGCGAATACGCGTACTCGAACGGCTGGAACCCCGCCGCCGTGATCGCGCTGCTCGCGGGCGTACTGCCTAACCTGCCGGGCTTTCTGAATGTGGCGTTCCCCAACGCGTTCCCCTCGGTGCCGGACGCGTTCAAGGGGCTTTATACCTACGCATGGTTCGTGGGCCTCGCGATTGCCGCCGTGGTCTACGGCGTGCTGATGAAGCTCGGCAAGAGCCGCAGGCCGAGCGTCGCGAGCGCATGAGATCCATTAGCACTGGAAATGCAGACTCAACCGAAGGAGACATAGCATCATGGCGACCCTGATTCGAGGCGGCACCGTCGTAGACGCAGACAAGACGTATCGCGCCGATGTGCTCTGCGACAACGGCACGATCACGGCGATCGGCGAAAACCTCGACGCGCCCGCCGGCGCCACCGTGGTCGATGCAGGCGGCCAGTACGTGATGCCAGGCGGCATCGATCCGCACACGCACATGGAACTGCCCTTCATGGGCACCAAGGCGCACGACGACTTTTATACGGGTACGGCAGCGGGCCTCGCGGGCGGCACGACGTCGATCATCGACTTCGTGATTCCCAACCCGAAGCAGCCGCTCATGGAAGCCTTTCGCGAGTGGCGCGGCTGGGCCGAAAAAGCCGCCGCCGATTACGGCTTTCACGTGGCCGTGACGTGGTGGGACGAGAGCGTGCATCGCGACATGGGCCTGCTCGTGAACGATCACGGCGTCTCCAGCTTCAAGCACTTCATGGCGTACAAGAACGCCATCATGGCCGACGACGAAATCCTCGTGAACAGCTTCGCGCGCTCGCTCGAACTGGGCGCATTGCCGACCGTCCATGCGGAAAATGGCGAACTGGTGTTCCAGTTGCAGCGGCAATTGCTCGCGCGCGGCTTCACGGGGCCGGAGGCGCATCCGCTTTCGCGTCCGCCCGAAGTCGAAGGCGAGGCCGCGAATCGCGCGATCCGCATCGCTCAGGTACTAGGCGTGCCGGTTTATATCGTGCACGTATCGGCAAAAGAGGCGCTGGAAGCGATCACGCGCGCACGCGCCGAAGGCCAGCGCGTGTTCGGCGAAGTGCTCGCGGGACATCTGGTGATCGACGAAGCCGTTTATCGCGATCCCGACTGGACGCGCGCCGCCGCCCACGTGATGAGCCCGCCGTTCCGCACCAAAGAACATCGCGACGCGCTCTGGCGCGGCCTGCAAGGCGGCCTCCTGCAAACCACGGCCACCGATCATTGCGTGTTCTGCGCCTCGCAGAAAGCGATGGGCCGCGACGATTTCACACGGATTCCTAACGGATGCGGCGGCGTGGAAGACCGCATGGCGATTCTATGGGATCAGGGCGTGAATACCGGGCGCCTCACGCCGAACGAATTCGTGCGTGTCACCTCCACCAACGCGGCACAGATCTTCAACCTTTATCCGCGCAAGGGCGCGGTGGCCGTTGGCGCGGACGCCGATCTCGTGGTCTGGGACCCGGAAGCCACGCGCACGATCTCCGTGAAGACGCATCACCAGAACGTGGATTTCAACGTGTTCGAAGGCATGACGGTGCGCGGCGTGCCCACGCATACGGTCTCGCAAGGCGAACTGGTGTGGGCCGACGGCGATCTGCGCGCACGCCGTGGCGCGGGCCGTTATCTGAAGCGGCCCGCGAATCCAGGCTATCTGCAGGCCTCGCGGCTCGCGAAGCAGTTGAAGGAAACTCAGCCGGTGCATCGCGAAGGCGACAAGGTCGCCTGAGCAAAGCGCTAGTACTGCACGACGATCGCCACACGGCGATTGAGCGCGCGGCTCGCGGGGTCGGTGCCGGCAACGAGCGGAAAGTTGTCGGCCCGGCCGATGGCCGCGAGCCGATGCGGCTCGACGCCGCGCTCGACCAGATAGCGCACCACCGCGCCCGCGCGCGCCGATGACAGCTCCCAGTTCGACGCAAAACGCGCGTTGGCAATCGGCGTGCTGTCCGTATGCCCTTCCACGAGGATATTGCCGTTGGGCACCTGTGCCAGCACGCCCGCGATGCGGCTCAACACGTCAAACGAATCCGGCAGCAACGCGGCATCGCCCGCATTGAACAGGATCTTCGCGTTGATGCCGATCTCCATGCCGTGCGCCACGGGCGCGATGGTGATCTCGCCGCTCTTGCGCAGTGGATCGAGCGAGGCCAGCAACACGCGTTCGGTGTTGGGCGGTTGCGGCGCGCTTGCGGCAGCGCTACTCGCCTGCGCCGCCAGCGACTGCCTGCGCAGTTCCTGTTCGTGGTTCTTCGCAAGCTGCATGGCGTAAAGCGCAAGGAACAGCACCATCATCGTGGTAACGAGGTCCGCGTAGGAAAGCAGCCAGCGGCCCGATTGCTCGCTGCCCTCTTCCTCGTCGTGGTCGAGGATGCTCAGCGGCAGATCGCGCGCCGTGTGCTTGCCGGATGACGTTTGCATGCGTGAGCTTCCGCGTTTAATTGACGGTTGCGCCAGCCTGCGCGTTCTGACGCGCCCAGGCGTTGGCATCACTGCGCCCGCCCACTTCGCCCGCCAGACGCGTGGCGATCATATGCGGCGTCTCCTTGCGCGAAATGGCCAGCAGCCCGTCCAGATAAAGCTTGCGCAGCCGCAGCTCGCTTTCGATATGCGCGCGCATCTTGCCGTAAAGCGGCAGGAACACGAGATTGGCCAGCGCGAGACCGTAAAGCGTAGCGACGAAAGCCACCGCGATGCCGGTGCCGAGTTGCGACGGCTCGACCAGATGCGCCGTCACCTGGATCAGCCCCAGCACGGAACCCAGGATGCCGAAAGTCGGCGCGTAGCCGCCCGCCTGTTGCCAGACGCGCGCCGCCGCCATATGCGTGCGGCCATACGTTTCGAGTTCACGGTTGAGCGCGTCTTCGAGCACGGCGGTCGAAACGCCGCTCGCCAGCAGTTCGAGCCCGCGCCGCGCGAACGGATGAATGCCTTGCCAGTCCATCGACTCGAAGGCAAGCAGGCCGTTGAGCTTGGCCTGATCGCCCCATTCGAGCACGGCGGCGAGGCTCGCTTCATCGACCTGCTGCGCGCGCACGAACACCGTGCGCAGACGGCGTATCGCATCGAAAAAGCGCGCCCAGGTGTTCTGGATCATCACCGCACCGAGCGTGCCGCCCAGCACGACCACCAGCGCTTCGGGCTGCAGCAGCGAACCAAAATGACCGCCTTCGAGCATGAAGCCCACGACGACGGCCGCGCCGCCCAGCAGGACTCCGAACAAAGTCAACAGATCCATGCGTATTTCCGATGAAAGACAGGTAAAAGCGCGGCGCAGGCAGACCCCGCGCGCCCACATCGTGCGGGCGCGCTAACCTGCAGGCCGGTTGATCAAATGAATCGCTGAATTACGCGGCGTGCGCCCTGAGTTCGCGTACCGCGCTAATCAGACGCGCTTCGATGCCTTCCAGTTCGACCGGATCGGACTTGATCTCGCGACGCATGAGCCACGAAATTTCGTTCTTGCGCGCTTCGGACAGCACGGATTGCAGACGCTCCGACACAGCAGGATCTTCAAGCGACGCCAGCAGCTTCGCGAGGTCATAGGTATCGAGCGCGTTGACCGCATCGAACAGCGTGCGCTGATCGACGAACAGCAGATCGTCGAGCGTCTTCACATCGCCCGAACCTCGGTTCGTGCGCTTGCTGAAGTACGCAACACCCTTTTGTTCGACGAAATTGAGCACCTTCGACTTTCTGAACGCGAACAGTTCGTCGGCGATCTCGCCGTGCGAGAGCTTGTTGAGCAGCAGCTTGCGCTCCACGCCAATCAGCGCTTCCAGATCGCTCAGTTCGATCAGTTCGAGTTCGCTGTTGATCGAGACGTCCAGATCGTGATCGGCCACCTGTCCCGCGCGGTCGATGATCCGTACCGGGTCGAACGTGACGACCTGGCGGCCGAGTGCGCCATCACTGTTTTCCGCGCCACCCAGATGCGAGGACGCCTGGCTCGATTCCATCGTGATGAGGTTGAGTTTTTCCATACGGCGCAGCATCGCCATGACGTGCGGGCGCGAATGACCCGCGACGGCACGGCACTTGTGCACGACATCGGCGAGCGCGACGCTCACTTCGCCAGCGCCGGAATTCGCGCCCTGACGCAGCCAGCCGCCCTTGGGTTCGGCGCGCTCGGCGCCCGCCAGCAGCGACAGCACATGCGCGTAGGACAGCACGCCGGGCATGAAATCGGCGTGAGTGTAGGTGGCGAGCTGATCGTCCTTGGCTTTCGCGCGGCGGATCATCGTGCGCACGACGTGACGCAGCAGCGGCGAAACGCGTTCGAGTTCGTCTTCGATGATGTTCGCCGGGATGACGGTGAGCTGGCAGAACGACAGCGCCTTGGCGGTGCTCGGACGCGGCTCCGTGCCTAACAGCGCGCTTTCGCCGAAGAACTCGCCGCGGCCCAGCGTGGCCGTCACGACGCGTTTTTCTTCGCAGCGGGTAGAAATTTCGACTTTGCCGTCGGCGATGACGAAGAGCAGGCGCTCACCCGCGAAGCCCTCCGAATAGATGACTTCGCCCGGCGCGGCTGTGCGCGACCATGTCTGACTGCGATTCAAGGTGATTCCCCGTATGCGGATGTCGTGTCGACCGTCTGCGGCGTCCCGCTCAAGGACGATCGATCTGGTTCTCGTATGACTGCCGTTTACGGCCTTGCGCGGGGGGTTCTTGAATCAATTTGCATCGTGACGGCGTGCGTGCAAGCGCGCCTCGCTCACGAGCTGGAGTGGGATGCAATCCATAGGCACGTTTTAGCGCGTCTATCGATGCAGATATTGGATCGGCAAACGATTGCGCCCACTGTGTATGTGCACGCAAAAAAATTGCCGGGACTACGCGCCGCGGTCGACCTTCATGGCCTTTCAAGCCGCCAGCTTCCCCACCGACCCATTCGCCGGCGGCATCACCACACCGGCGCGCGCGAAACGGATTGCTTCCATCAGCGCCTGATGTTCTCCCACATGATTGGCCAGCAGCAGAATCAGTTGCGCGTTGGCCGACTGGCTCTGCGCCTCGTCCAGATCGCGATGCATGTCGATCAACGCTTCATAGAAGTCGTCGGGGCGCGCGAGATTGGGTTGGGTATTCAGCATTGTCGTCTCCTGTCCCATCTTCATTTCGTCGTTCGTTTCGTAATGTTCTGCACAATCGATTCGAAAGGCGGCCGCTGTTTCTATTTTCGATGCGGCCGCCTTTCGCTTTTTGCCTTCATGCCTTCACGCCGTACCTTCCACGCACAAGGCCCGCTTCAACGCGTGCTCCACGCGGGGCGCACTGACGCGATGCCAGCGTGCGCTTACGTGCTGATCCGGACGAATCAGATAGAACGCGCCGTCCTGCGCGCCGTAACGCTGCGTGGCAAGTCCCTGCACGTCGCGCAGCACTGTCGTGCCGGCAGGCAGCGCTGCGGGTGCCGCGCCCTCACCTTCGATCACCGCCACGAAATTCAGCGGCACGGCACCGCCCGCCAGCGTATCGAGTGCCGCGCGCGTCTGAGCGTCGAGCGCCGATCCGGCGCGGCAAAACAGCAGTCCGGTGAAGCGTGAGCCAAGCTGTTTGAGCAACCATTGCGCGTTGCCCTGTGCGTCAGTCAGCGGCGCGTCGGCGCACGATGCGCCCGGCACCATCTGGCCCGTGAAGCTGTCTTCGTCGGCGGTGTTGAGCGTCGATTCGTGCAGCACCGCAGGCACCGAAAGCCGTCCGCTGTTCACAAGCTGGCGCGCAAACGCATGCTCGCGCGCCAGCGTGAGCACGGCGTCGCGAAACACGCGGCTCACCGCGCTCTTGGGCGTGATGAAATCCGTCGAGCGCGTGGAGTTGCGGATATTTTCATCGGCGGCGTATTCGCGTTCGCTCGCGTAGGTGTCGAGCAGCGTATCGGGCGCGCGATGCTCCAGCACCATCGCCAGTTTCCATGCGAGGTTCTCACTGTCCTGGAAGCCGCTATTCGCGCCGCGCGCGCCGAACGGCGAAACCAGGTGCGCCGAGTCGCCCGCGAACAGCACGTTGCCGTGGCGGAAGCTATCCATGCGCAGGCAAGAAAACGTATAGATGCTCACCCACTCCAGCTCGAATTTCACATCGGGGCCGAGCAGCGCGCGCACGCGCGGAATCACGCGTTCGGGCGTCTTTTCGAGCACCGGATCGGCGTCCCAGCCCAGCTGGAAGTCAATGCGCCAGACATTGTCGGGCTGGCGATGCAGCAACACCGACTGGTTCGGATGGAACGGCGGGTCGAACCAGAACCAGCGCTCGGTTGGGAAATCGGCTTCCATCTTCACGTCGGCGATCAGGAAGCGGTCCTTGAACGTGCGGCCGTGACTGTCCAGACCCATGAGCTTGCGCACGGGACTGCGCGAACCGTCGGAGGCCACCACGTAGCGCGCGAGCAGTTCGTACGGGCCGTCGGGCGTATCGATTTCGAGCGCGACGTGCGCGTCGTTCGTGCGCGGCTCGCCGCGCTGCGCGATGCCCGTGACCTTGCTCTTCCAGCGGATTTCGAGGTTCGGCAATTCCTGCGCGCGTTCGAGCAGGAAACCTTCAACGTAGTACTGCTGAAGATTCACGAAAGCCGGACGATGATGGCCGCTTTCAGGCAGCAGATTGAAGGTGTAAACCAGTTCGCCCTTGCGGAACACCTTGCCCACGTTCCAGCTCACGCCTTTCTCGACCATGCGCTCGCCACAGCCGAGGCGGTCGAAGATATCGAGCGAGCGCTTGGAAAAGCAGATCGCGCGCGAGCCGGTGGAGAGCGTGCAATCGTCGTCCACGAGCACGACGTTCACGCCTTGCTGCGCGAGGTCGATCGCCGTGGCGAGGCCAACCGGCCCCGCGCCTACGACCACGACGGGACGCACGCGTTTTTCAACTTCCGCGCCTTGTTCGTGGCAGCGCGTGTAGTCGAAGGTTAGCGATTGGTAGTCGATCATTTTGTGTCTCTCTCTCCTGTCGACCAGAGTTAGCGCTTTAGCGCTTACTCTGGTCCCATGCAGAGCTGTCGACCAGAGTTAGTGCTTTAGCACTTACTCTGGTCCCATGCAGAGCAGTCGACCAGAGTTAGCGCTTTAGCGCTTACTCTGATCCCATGCAGAGCTGTCGATCGGAGTTGGCGCTTTAGCGCCATACTCCGATCCCTGCGAAGCAGTCCTCCTCTTCACTATCTCAATCCTGCAGCGCGTCCCACATGTCCTTGTCGCGCTGCGCGGTCCAGATGCGCGGATGCGTGATGCCGCTCGCCTCGTCATAAGCGCGCGACACATCGAAAGGCAGGCAATGCTCGTAGATAAAGACGTGACCGAACTTGGGATCCATCGCTTCGCGCGTGAGCGCCATCGACTGCTTCAGATCGAGCTTCTGCTCAACCGCCTTGCGGCCCTGCGCGAGCAGGGTCGATACAAAATCCTTCGTGTAATCCAGACCCTTGTTCACTTCCTGCGGATTGAGCAGCGCGGGGCCACGGCCCGGCACCAGCTTTTCAGCGCCCAGCGCGCGCAGCGCTTCGAGCGTGGCGGGCCACTCGGCCAGTTGCGCGTCGCCGCAATAGCAGGCCGCGTCGTATTCCACCAGGTCGCCCGAATACAGCACCTTCTGCTGCGGCAGCCACACCACCGTATCGCCCTTCGTGTGGCCCGAACCCAGATGCGCGATCTTCACTTCGAGCTTGCCGAGGTAAAGCGTGATTTCCTTCTCGAACACGAGCGTGGGCCACGTGAGGCCGGGCACGGTTTCGACACCCGCGAACAGACGCGGGAAGCGCTCGATTTCCGACTTCATGTCCTGCTCGCCGCGCTCGACGATCATTTCGTAGGTGCCGCGGCTGGCGATGATCTGCTGCGCGCCTTCCTCGAAATACGCCGACGCGCCCAGCACGCGCACCGCGTGATAGTGCGAAAGCACTACGTATTTGATGGGCTTGTCGGTGACGCTGCGGATCTTCGCGATGAGGTCCTGCGCCATGGCGGGCGTGGCCGTGGTGTCGACGATCAGCACGCCGTCGTCGCCGATGATGACGCCCGAATTGGGGTCGCCTTCCGTCGTGTAGGCGTAGCAGTTTTCCGAGAGCTGGGTGAACGTGACCTGCTTTTCTTCGAGGTCGGCCTGCGATGCGAACGCCTTTGCCATCTGAGTCTCCGTATCTGTGGGGAACGGTGGGCAGGGCGAGGCTGAACGCACGCTCAACGGGAGCGCATGCGGATGGACCGGCACGTAGGACGCGCCAGCCGTTTTTGTCTCGCCCCGTCTGGTTTGGTTGAGCCGCTGTTCTGCCGGGGTGAGGCCATGATCGCCCGGCGCTTTTTATTTGTCAATAGCGAATACAATCGCTATATGCAAATCATCGAGCTAACGGTTTTCGACCGCCGTTCGGTTAACATGGACCCTTTTTCAGCCTGGTACAACGAGTGAAGACCCCTCGCAACGCGCCGCCGTCCGCAGCCGCTTCCGATGCCGACGGCGCAGGCGCCGGTCGTGCCCAGCGCGGCATCCAGAGCGTCGAAGTGGGCGCGCGCCTGCTGCGCGTGCTGGCCGACGCGCGCGTGCCGCTCGCGCCCACCGATCTGGCGGCAGCCAGCGATATCGCTTCGAGCCAGGCGCATGCGTATCTTGTGAGCCTCACGCGCCTCGGCCTGATCAAGCGCGATGCGCTTTCCGGGCGCTACGAAGCCGGCCCGCTCGCGCTGCGCCTGGGCCTGCTGCATCTGGCGCAGCAGCCCGCGCTGCGCGAGGCCGTGCCGCATGCGGCGGCGCTCGCGCAGGCGCACAACTGCAGCGTCGCGTTGTGCATCGCCGGGCCGCAAGGGCCGACCATCGTGCGCTACGAGCACGCCAGCCTGCCGTTGCATGTGAATCTGCACGTCGGCACGGTAATGTCGCTGCCCGCCACCTCCACGGGCCGCGTGTTCTGCGCCTTTCTCGACGACACAACCCTGCGCGCGATGTGGGCCAACCAGAGCGCGCAGCCGGTCTGGCGCGGCACGGCGGCGGCTGACGACATTGCCGCGCCGGATGCTGCCTTCGCCGCCACGCTCGAGACGATCCGCGCGCGCGGCTTCGAGATTGGCATCGATGCGCCCAGCCCCGGCGTGAGCAGCGTCTGCGTGCCGGTGCTCGACGCACAGCGCTCGCTGCGCGTGACGCTCACCGCTATCGGCGCGAGCGGGGCGCTCGACGTGCGGCCCGAAGGCAAGCTCGTGCGCGCGCTGCTCGACGCTGCGCAACAGATCGCGCAATCCACGCTTTCATCGACCCGATCGACCTGATCGACCTGACCATGCCCAAAGCCCGCACCTCAACCGCGCCGGAAAGCGAAGCGCCCGACACCGCCGACAAACCCCAGCGCGGCATCCAGGCCCTCGACGCCACGGGCGATCTGCTCGCCGCGCTGGTCGCGGCCGGCACGCCGCTCTCGCTGCGCGACCTGGCGGCAGCGGCCGGCATGCCCAGCGCGAAGGCCTTTCCCCACCTGGTGAGCCTGCTCAAGACCGGCCTGCTCGCACGCGACGAAGCAGGCCGTTATGAAGCCGGACCTCTGAGCCTGGAACTCGGCCTGCTGGGTCTCGCGCGCCTGTCGCCCGTGCGCGAAGCCGACGCCGAACTCGTCGATCTGGCCAGCGGCACCGGCATGAGCGTCGCGCTCGCGGTGCCGGGGCCGCTCGGGCCCACGGTCGTGCGCCTCGAAGAGTCGCCGCGTCCGCTGCATGTGAGCTTGCGGCCTGGCACCGTGATGTCGCTCGTGAATACCGCCATCGGCCGCGTGTTCGCTGCGTGGCTCGACGACGATGTGCGCGCGGCGCTGCTCGCGCAGGACGGTCTGCGCCTGGCAGGCGTAGCGGCGGGCCAGCACGACGAACAACACTATGCCGATCGCCTCGCCGCGATCCGCGCGCAGGGCCTGGACACCGCGCTCGACAAGCCGATTCCTGGCATCAGCACCGTGGCCGCGCCCGTGTTCGACCACACCGGCAGCGTCTGCCTCGTGCTCGCGCTGATGGGACCGTCGGGCAACCTCGACACCACGCTCGAAGGCAGCAGCGCGCAACGCCTGATCGCCGCCGCCGAGCGCCTGTCGCGCCGCTTTGGCTTCGTGGCGGGCGCCGCGCTCCCCGCTTTATAGGCCGCCGCTATAATCGCCTTCCAGCGCGGCATTCACTCATTCCAACCGGCGCCGCGACACCCCAAAAGGACCCGCCCATGAGCACGGCCTCCACCGGTTCCCGCGCGGCGCAGCGCCAGGTCGCGGATTTGCCCTGTCCGCGCGGCCTGCCGCTCGTCGGCAATCTGCTGCAGCTTTCGCCCACGCGCCTGCATCTGATCCTCGAACGCTGGGCCGCAGAACTCGGCACGCCCTATCGCTTCCAGGTGGGCAGCATCCCCATCACGATCTGGACCGATACCGAGCTGATCCAGCAGATCATGCGCGAGCGCCCGCACCGCTACCGCCGCTATCAGCCGATCGAAGCGGTGCTCGAAGAGATGGGCTCCAATGGTTTGTTTTCGGCGGAAGGCGCGGCCTGGGAGACGCATCGGCGGCTTGTGATGCAGGCCCTGTCGATTCCCAACATCAAGGCGTTCTATCCCACGCTCGCAGACATCACGCAGCGCCTGCGCACGCGCTGGCTGCGCGCGGCCGAGCGCGGCGAGACCGTGGAGATGACCGACGACCTCAAGCGCTACACGGTCGACGTGACGAGCGCGCTCGCCTTCGGCGAGGACCCACGCACGCTGGAGCGCGATCACGGCGTGATCCAGGAGCATCTGGAGCGCATCCTGCCGAGCGTGATGGGCCGTATCAACGCGCTCTTTCCCTACTGGCGCTACTTCAAGCTGCCTGCGGACCGCAAGCTCGATCAGTCGCTGGAAGAGGTGCACCGCTACATCGATTCGATGATGGCGCGCGCGCGCGAGCGCATGCGCGACGAGCCTTCCGACACACCGCGCAATCTGATGGAAGCGATGCTCGTGCAACAGCAGCAGCCGCAAGAACACGGCGGCGAGCCCATCACCGACGCGCAGATCCGCGCCAATGTCCTGACCATCCTGTTGGCGGGCGAGGACACCACCGCCGATTCGATCGCGTGGACGCTGCCTTATCTCGCCGCCGATCCCGCGCTGCAAACCCACCTGGGTGATGAAGCGCGCCGCGTGCTGGGCGACGCGCCCGTTTGCCCCGATTACGCGACGCTCAAGGAACTCGATATTTTCGAGGCGATCTGCATCGAGGCCACGCGTCTGCGCCCCGTTGCCGCCGTGCATTCGTTCGAGCCGCTGGAAGACGTGGTGGTGGACGACGTGGCGCTACCCAAGGGCACGCGCATGTTCTTCGTTGCGCGGCCTGCGATGATCGACGAGAAGAATTTCGTCGATCCGCAGCGTTACGATCCGTGGCGCTGGATGCGCCGGGGCGAGCACGCCGAACACGCGGGCGCGCATGACGTACGGGCTTATCTGCAGTTTGGCGCGGGCCCGCGCGTGTGTCCGGGACGCCATCTCGCGACCGTGGAAATGCGCCTTGCGCTGTCGATGCTGATGAACGAATTCTCGATCGAAATGGCCATCGACCCGGCGAAGATCAACGAAGTGTCCGCGTTCACGATGGTGCCGGACACCATGCCGGTGAAGCTGACGAAGCGCACGCACACCACCGCTTAACGCGGCGTATCGCACCACGCTTGCCACATGTGCCGGTACGCGGCTTCCATGTGGCGTGCGAAGCGCGCGCCGTCCATCAGCGGCGAGGCTTCCATGCGCGCGCGCAGTTCCGCGCGCAGGGCGGCCAGACGCGGCAGATCGCGCGCCAGCGCCGTGACGATGGCGGCATAGCGCGCGTCGCTGTCCGCCGCCAGTTCCGGCAGCCCCAGATTCGCTAGCAGACATAGCCCCGCACGGCTCACCGCCGAGCGCCCGAAGCGCGTGGGCACCGGCACGCCCATCCAGAACGCGTCGAGACTCGTGGTGTGGCCGTTGGCCGGAAAGGTATCGAGCGCGATGTCGAACTGCTGATACGTGCGCAGATACTGCTCGCGCGGCTGCATGCCGATGAAGCGCACGCGTGCCGCATTGATGCCATGCGCCTGCAAGCGCGCCGTCAGCCGCTCGCGCGCGCTGCCAGGCGGCGCCATCAGCACGAGCCGCGCGTCAGGGAGCGCCGCGAATACGCCCGACCAAAGCGCGAGCGTGGCGTCAGTCAACTTGCAAGGATTATTCAGGCATCCGAACGTTATATAACCATTCGAAAGCGCGGGCAGCGCGTTGACCTCTACGCCGGGCGCCTGCGCGTCGTAGCACCAGAATGCGTCGGGCAGACGCAGCGAGCGCTCGACGTACTGATCGTCGACATTGGGCACGTCCGGCGGATCGATGCACGCGTCGGTGAGCCGCCAGCCGATCGACGGGCTGCCCGTCGTGCCAGGATAAGCGAGCCACGCCACCTGCACGGGCGCGGGCCGCATGGGAAACAACAGGCGGCGTGCGCCGTCCATGTGCATGGTCAGATCGACGAGGATGTCGATGCCGTCGTCGCGAATCTGCTGCGCGAGCCGCGCGTCGTCGAACTCGCCCGCGTCGCGCCATAGATCGGCGTGGCGCTTGAGGCTCTCCGTCATGTCGTCGCGACGATTGCCAAGCGCATAGCAGACGATCTCGAACGCCGTGTGATCGTGATGGCTCAACAGCGGCATCATGAAGAGCGACTGGCAGTGGTGCCGAAAATCCGGCGAGACATAGCCGATGCGCAACCGCCGCGCGGGTTCAGGCGTATTCGCATACTGCGCTAGCGCGCTCGCGGCAAGCAGCGCCGTCTCGTGCTGCGCGGCGAAGCGCTCGGCTTGCGCGCGAATCGCGTGGCCGTCGTCGATGGCGAACATCAGCGAGAACAGCAGATTGCTATGCGCACCGATATGCGCGGGCTGACAGGCCAGCGCGCGGCGATAGCTGGCGATGGCGTCGTCGATGCTGCCCATCTTGCTGAGCGTGTTGCCCAGATTGAGATGCGCATCGGCGAAGTCCGGCTTCAACGCGATGGCGCGGGCAAACGCGGCGTGTGCGGCGTCCACGTCGCCATCGCTCAATAGCAGGTTGCCCAGGTTATTCCACGCGGACACGCGGCCCGGTTCCAGCGCCAGCGCGCGTTCGAGCGCGGCTCGCGCTTCGCTGGCGCGTCCCACAGCCGGTAGGAGCGAACCGAGATTCGTCAGTACTTCGACGGAATCGGGCGCCAGCGTGCGGGCGTGTTCGAATACGCCCAGCGCTTCGGACTGACGATGCATTTTCAGCAGCACCTGGCCCAGATTGTTCCAGGCGCTTATGTGCGCAGGCGCGATCTCCACCGTCCGGCGCAGCGCGGCTTGCGCACGCGCCAGTTCGCCCGCCTTCGAAAGCATCGTCCCGTAGTTGAAGTGGATGGCCGCGTGCAGGGGCGCCAGCGCGAGCGCCTGCTCGAAGCAGCGCGACGCCGCCGCGCTGTCGCCCGCTTCGCCGTGCAGATGGCCGAGATTGTTGAGCGCGAT
>NZ_DASZJJ010000121.1:0-12492 GCF_035948235.1 Paraburkholderia sp.
CACGTTTTCCCAGTGACGCTTGAGCAGCGTGGGCGTGCCGACGTGGACCGCGAAGCGCGACGGCACGTAGGACGCGAACGCGCCGCCGGGCGCCAGCGGCGAGGAGGCCGTGGGCGCTATCGTTTGCGCGGCGGTTTGCGAAGCAGATTGTGGGGCGGGCGGTGAAGCGACTTGGGGCGCGCTGGCGGTTGCAGTGGCCTGCGCAGCCGCAGGCGCGCTTGCCGCAACAGCAGGATTAGCCGCTGCCGTGCCGCGCAGCTCCCGCGCCACGCGCAGCCAGGCATCGGCATCGAAGGAAGGCAGATCGACGGCTGCCGTCACGCCTTCGGAGGGCAGGTCGGCGGGCTTGTTCATGCCGATCGCGCCGCGCACGACTTCGGGCACATGACCCGGATTACGCCGCAGCACGTAACGCGCCGCCAGCGGCCCAAGTGTCAGTTCGGCGTGCTGGAATGCGGCGGCGTCGCTGGCCGACATCGGCGCGATCGGTGCAAGCGGATCGACGCCGGGACCGGGCTGCAGCGCAAAGCGCAGCGGCATCGGCGTGCCGGCGGTCTTGCCGAACGGCGCGGGCAGGTCGATTGCCAGATCGGTCAAATCGGAGCTGGCCTTTACGTCGGGCAGATGGCCACGTGTGCCGGTCACGGAAAGCGAATAAGGAGCCGCGCCCGAGAAGCGGCCGAGCACCGCCGCCGCCGTGCCGTGCAGGTTCAGGCCACGCGCCGCGTCCACCGCCACGTCGCCCGCGACATTGACATCGTAGTGGCCGTCTTCGCGCATGCCGCCGTTGGCGCGCAGATCGCCGCCAAGGAAGCGTCCGGTCAGATGGTCCACCTGAGCGCTGCGGTTGGTGAATCGCACCCGGCCGTTCAGATCCGAGAGCGGCGGCACGTTATGCGCGACGAGCGTGTTGTGCTCGAAGCCGATTGCGCCCGCCACCGCCACCTTCGGCATCGGCTTGCGCGGAATCGTGAGCTTGAGCGCGAGCGTGGCCGGCCCCTGCGCCTGCACCTTGGCCGTGGCGTGCTTCGAAATCGCTCCGAGCGCGCTGTTGTCGGCGTAATCGAGCAGGTCGGCGAGCGGCCCGCGCCCGGCGCCCTCGATCACGAGATCGGAGCCCTTCACGCCCAGTTCGTCGATGCGCCCGCTCACGTCGTGCAGCACGAAGTTGCGGTAGTGGCCGTGCGCCACGTCGAAGCGCAGCTTGTTTTCCGCGAGCTTGAACGTCCCGTCGATGCCGTCGAACGCCGGCCAGACATTGGGCGCGCCGTTGCGCATCTTCTTCGGCGGGAACGGCGACGGGTCGAAGCGTCCGTTCGCGAACGGCGCGACGATGCGGAACTGCCCCGCGCTCGGGTCGCGCGAATACGGGAACTGGGCGAGGTCGCCGTGAATTTCGATGGTCGCGCCTTTCGAGAGGCCCGCCTGCAGCCCGTGGCCCAGATAGGTGCGGGTTTTCTCGCTGATGCTGGTGGGCAGATAGCGCGGAATCGCCTTGACCTGCGCCTGATCGAAGTGCGCGACCAGATCGAGCGCGCCGCGTCCGTGGCCGGGATTGCGGTAGTGCGCGGTCATCTTCGCGCGCGCGTCGGCGTTCTGCACGCCCAGTTCGGTCACATCGACATCGAACGCCTTGATCTTGTCGCCCGGCTGACGTTGCGCGGCCACGGTCCATTTCGCCGCGCCCCACAGATGGTCGAAGCGCAGGCGCGGATCGTCGAAGACGCCTGGCAGCGTGATGGCGGCGTCGGCGGTATCGAATTTGATCGTGCCGTGCGATTCGTCGGCGTCGATGCGCCCCCAGAGGTTTTCGACGCCCGGCAAGCCCGCGCGCGGGTGGTTGCGCGGCGTGAGGCCCGGCCCCGGCTCCTGGGCCGCGACGCTGAAGCCCTGCAGATCGCCCTTGAAGCGGTAGTGCAGCAGCGGCTCGGTGCTGGTGGTGCGCTGCTCGGCGGCGGCTTCGCCCGATTCGGGTTTGGCGCGCTCCATCGCCAGATCGTAGTTGGCGACGAGCCCGCGCGGGTTGAAGCGCACCAGCGCCGTCTGCACGCGGCCCGGCAGCGGCAGCGCGCGCATGAATTCGCCGAGGATGCCCAGGTCGATACGGTCGCCGCTCACGGAAATCAACTGGCCGCTTTGCAGCGTCTGCTGGCGGAAATGCGCGTCGAGCGTGGTGAGCGCGAGCGAACGCGTGAGCGGCGTGCCGTCGTCGAGCGGCGGCTGGCCGAGTTCGGCATGCAAGTCGCGCAGTTGCAGCGTGTAGTCGCCGGGCGCGAGGCCCATGCGCCAGTTGAACTTTGCGATGGGCAGGTCGAGGCGCGGCTGGGTCGGCTTGACGCGCAGGGCGATGTCGTCGCCGCTGAGCACGCCGTCGGCGGAGACGATGCGGCCGCCTTCGAAGTTTGCCCAGATGGCGTTGTCGATGCGGCCGGCATAGGTCGTGATCGGCAGCGGAATGTAGCGTGCGAGCGTGGGCAGATCGACGGGGCCGGTGGAGATGTAGGCGCTGCCGCTCCAGGTGTTCGGCTTGCCCGCCGGCGCGAAGCGTCCGTGCTTGAACTGCGCGCGGAAGTCGAGCGGGCCGTGCAGCACGGTGCCTTCGGCGGGCGCCTGCAGGGCGATGTGGTGGTCGTAACCGTCGTTGAGAATTGCCAGACGGATGTTCGACAGGCGCAGCTCGGGCACGTCGCGCGTGGCATCGCGCCAGCGCAGCGTGCCGCCGCGCAGCACGATGGCCTGCTGGCGCATCAGCCAGGTCGTGAAGGTGGCGTTGCCGGTATGGGCGGTTGGCACCGGCACGCCGGCGACGCTGAGCGTGCCGTCGTCCTCGCGCGCGATCGACACGTCGGGGTTTTCGACCACGACGCTGGAAAGCAAAGGTTCGAGCAGCACCGCCGAGCGCCACGCGACCGAGGCCGTGGCGTGCGGCACGTTGAGCGCGAGATTGCCGTGGCGGTCGCGGATCGTCAGATTGGCGACGTCGATGCCGGGCTGGAAACCCGACCAGTGTGGCGAAAGTTTGCCGATGCGGAAGTCGGCGTGGATCTTGTCGGAGACGAGCTTTTCGATACGCGGCCGGAAATCGTCCACGTGAGGCAGCACGACATATCGCAGCCCGAGCAGCAGCACGGCGACGATAAAGTAGAAGGCGAGCGCGATGCACGCCAGTACGCGCAGCGTGTGGCGCAGTACCGGGTGATGATGTTGCGGGCCCGCGTCTGCGCTTTCCCGGCTGGCATGTCCGGTATGAGGCGGGCCGGCGGGATCGTTACGCTCGGACATGCTGCGGCGGGTGGGGTATGGTAGCGTTGCGTTCTGACGACGAAATGTATCACACGGGGCCGTGGACACGGCCATCCGGGGAAGCCGGGATGGCACGCGGCGGGGTGGCGCACGGCATTTCGCGCACGAAAAAACTGCACGGCGGCACGTCAAGCGGGCTCGTTTGGCTCACGTTATCAGCTGTCGCCGCTATCGACATGCCTGCCGGACTGCGCTGGTGCGCCAGCCTTCCTCGCCATCCACGCTCCGCGCTCTTTGCTGCATTCTTCGCACAACGACATGCCGATTCATCCGCAGAGCCAGAGCCTTCATGACTGACATTCCTCTCCTGAGTTCCAGTTATTCGCGCTATGCGGCGCGCGTCTATGCCGCCCGTTCCGGGCTGGCCAACGAGGTCGCGGAACTCGCCACCGCGCCGATCACGCGCGAGCGCATCGTCGCGCGCCTCGATGTGTTGTGCATGCAAGCAAGCGGCACGCCCGGCGCGTCCAGTCCCCCCCTCACGCTCACCGACGAGCAACTGAAGAAAGCCCTGCGCCAGCTGCGTGCCGAAGTGATCTGCGCGGTCATGGAGCGCGACCTTGCCCGCAGCGCGGATGTGGGCGAAGTCACCGGCACCATGACCGATCTGGCCGAAGTCACGATCCAGCGGGCGCTGGCGGTTGTGAGCGCCGATCTGGAGACGCTGTTCGGCGAGCCGCGCGGCCCCAATGGCGAGCGCCTGACGCTCGGCGTGGTCGGCATGGGCAAGCTCGGCGGGCGCGAGCTGAATGTGTCGTCGGACATCGACCTGATCTTCGTCTACGAGGACGACGGCGAAACCACCGGCGCGCAGCGCTCGCCCATCGCCACCCAGGACTTTTTCACGCGCGTGGGCAAGCGCCTGATCGGCGCGCTTTCTGACGTGACGGCGGACGGCTTTGTGTTTCGCGTCGATATGCGCCTGCGCCCGAACGGCGATTCGGGGCCGCTCGTGTGCAGCCTCGGCATGCTGGAGGAATATTTCTACGTGCAGGGCCGCGAATGGGAGCGCTACGCGTGGATCAAGGGGCGGCTGGTTTCAGAGCGCGAAAGTGACAGCGCGCTGCGTCTGGCCACGCAACTCGACTCGCTGGTGAAGCCGTTCGTCTACCGCCGTTATCTGGACTTCGGCGTGATCAGCGCGATCCGTTCGCTGCATCTGCAGATTCGCCAGGAAGCGCAGCGACGCGCCATGATGCGCCCCGACAAGGCCGACGACATCAAGCTCGGACGCGGCGGCATCCGCGAAATCGAATTCAGCGCCCAGGTGTTCCAGCTCATTCGCGGCGGCCAGGACGCGGGCTTTCGTGTGCGCCCGACGCTCGCCGTACTCGGCTACGCGGCCGCGCGCGGGCTGATCGCGCCCGAGGTCTGCCACGATCTCACGCTCGCCTACAACTTCCTGCGCGAACTCGAACACCGCCTGCAATACCGCGACGACGCGCAGACGCACGCGATGCCGGTCGATGAAACCGAACGTGCGGCGCTCGCGCAGTCGATGGGTTACGCCGATTACGCGGCGCTGATGGCCGTGCTCGAAGCGCATCGCGAGAAGGTGGAGCGCCAGTTCGACCAGATCTTCTCCGACAAGGTGGGCGGCGAGAGCGGTTGCGGCGCGCCCGACGATGGCGTGGCCGCGTGGGTCTGGAGCAGCGCGCTCGGGGAAGAAGGCGCCGACGGCGATCTGCTCGCGCGCCTGACCGAACTCGGCATCGACGATCCCGAACCGCTGCTCGCGCGTTTGCGCGGGCTGTGGCAATCGTCGCGCTACACGGGCTTGCCGGAGAAAAGCCGCGAGCGTTTCGACAGCGTCGCCAAGCGCGCGCTGGAAGCCGCGCGTACGCTGGAGCCGCGCGAGCGGCGCGGCGACACGCTCGCGCGCATGTTCGACCTGCTCGAAGCGGTGATCCGGCGCGGCGCGTATCTGGCGCTGCTCACCGAATACCCGGATGCGCTCAACCGCGTGCTCAAGGTGCTGGGCGCGTCGCGCTGGGCGGCGGGCTACCTGATCCGCCATCCGCAACTGCTCGACGAACTGCTCGACGACGAGGCGATTTCCTCGCCGTTCGACTGGCCCGAGTTCTCGCGTCTGTTGCGCGCGCGCCTCGCCGCCGCCGCCGATGTGGAGCAGCAGATGGATCTGCTGCGCCACGCGCATCAGGCCGAGGTATTCCGCATCCTGCTCAACGACCTGGCCGGACGGCTGTCGGTGGAGCATGTGAGCGACCGGCTTTCCGAACTCGCCGACGCGGTGCTCGACGTCACCATCGAGATCGTCTGGAAGCACTTCGCCAAACGCCATCGCGAGGTGCCGCGCTTCGCGGCGATCGCCTACGGCAAGTTGGGCGGCAAGGAACTGGGCTACGCCTCGGACCTCGACATCATCTTCCTCTACGACGACGAGGACGAACGCGCCGCCGAAATCTACGCGGCCTTCGCCCGCCGCCTCATCACCTGGCTCACCACGGCGACGGGCGCGGGCACGCTGTTCGACGTCGATCTGCGTTTGCGGCCCAATGGCGAATCGGGCCTGCTCGTGACCGATCTGGACTCGTTCCGGCGCTATCAATTGCGCGAGGGCGACGCGGCCAATACCGCGTGGGTGTGGGAGCATCAGGCCCTCACGCGCGCGCGCTTTTCGGCCGGCGATGCGGCGATCGGCAATGCTTTCGAGGCGATTCGCGTGCAGGTGCTGACGACGCCGCGCGACGCCGCGCCGCTCGCGCAGGAGATCATCGAGATGCGTCAGCGCGTGGAGGATGGTCACCCGAACCGCACGGCGCTGTTCGATCTGAAGCACGATCGCGGCGGCATGGTCGATATCGAGTTCACGGTGCAGTACTGGGTGCTGCTGCACGCGGCGCAGGACCCGGAGCTGATCCGCAACACCGGCAATATCGCGCTGCTGCGCGAGGTGTCGCGCTTTGGACTGATGAGCGAAGCGGAAGCCGACGCGGTGGGGGCGGCGTATCGGCTTTATCGCAAGCTGCAGCACCAGTTGCGGCTGGACGGGATGGAGACCGCGCGCGTCGATCCGACGCGCGTGGAATCGCAGCGCGAAGTCGTGCTGGCGCTGTGGATGCGGGTGTTTGGGGAGCGGGCCGGGGAGTGAGGGGTTGGCGGCTACGTTGAGCCGCCACTTTCAAGCCGCCAGCATCTCCTTCGCATGCCGCCTCGTGGTGGCGGTGATTTCCAGGCCGCCGAGCATGCGGGCGACTTCTTCCACGCGGCTCGATTTATCCAGCGCCGTGACCGCCGATACCGTGCCGCCGTTGCCGTCGCCGGCCTTTGCCACCTGGAAGTGCTGGTCGCCGCGCGCCGCCACCTGCGGCAAGTGCGTGACGCACAGCACCTGGCGCGCGCGCCCGAGTTGATGCAGCAGGCGTCCGACCACTTCCGCGACGCCGCCGCCGATGCCGGTGTCCACTTCGTCGAAGATCAGCGTGGGTGTGGGGCTCGCGGCGCTTGCGATCACGGCGAGCGCCAGGCTGATACGCGCCAGTTCACCGCCCGAGGCGATCTTCGCGAGCGGTCGCAGCGGCACGCCCGCGTGGCCCGCGACGCGGAATTCGATCTGCTCCAGACCATGTGCGCCGCCAATCGGCTCGCCGTTGCCGCTGTTGCCGCCCAGCGGCACAAGCGCGACTTCGAAGCTGCCGCCCGCCATCGACAATTCCTGCATACCCTGCGTCACCGCTGCGCCGAGCGCCTGCGCGGCTCCCGCGCGCGCTTTCGAAAGTTGGCGAGCCTCGACGAGATAGGCTTCGTGCGCCTTGTCGGCGGCGGCGCGCAGCGCGTCAAGATCGGACGCGGCGTCGAGCAGCGCCAGTTGCTGGCGGCGCGATGCGTGTTCGGTGGGCAGCGCTTCCGGCTGCAGGCGGAATTTGCGCGACGCCGAATGCAGCGCATCGAGACGCTTTTCGACCTGGGCGAGCCGGTTCGGATCGAGTTCGAGCCGCTGCGCATAATGCGACAGCGAGTAGGCGGCTTCCTGAAGCTGGATCGTGGCCGGTTCGAGCGCGGCGAGCGCATCGCCTAGCGCGCCATCGACTTCGGCGAGATCGCGCAGCTTCGAGACGATCGAATTCAGATGCGAAATCATCGCTTCGTCGGATTCTGAGAGCGCCGCGAGCGCACCTTGCACGCCCTCGATCAGGTTCGCCGAATTCGACAGACGGGTGTGCTCGGCGCTCACTTCTTCCCATTCGCCGGGCTGCGGCGCGAGCTTGTCAAGCTCAGCCAGTTGCCAGGCAAGGCGCTCGCGTTCGAGCTGCAGTTCGCGGTCGCGCGACTGCGCGGTCTGCACGGCGTAGCGCGCATCGCGCGCGTCGCGCCAGGCGCGCGTCACGCGTGCGGCCAGATCGAGCAGGCCCGCGTGCGTGTCGAAGAGTTCGCGCTGGGCGTCCGGGCGCATCAGCAATTGATGCGCGTGCTGGCCGTGAATGTCGACCAGGCGCTCGCCGATGTCGCGCAACTGCGCAAGCGTGGCCGGCGTGCCGTTGATGAAGGCGCGCGAGCGGCCGCCGCTGTCGACCACGCGGCGCAGAATCACGCCGTTTTCCGCATCGCTGTTGGCGAGCGCCTGCTCTTCGAGCCAGGCCGCGACGTGCGGCGGGGCATCGAATTCGGCGGTGATGTCGGCGCGGCTCTCGCCCGCGCGCACCACGCCTGCATCGGCGCGCGCGCCCAGCGTGAGGGCGAGGGCGTCGATAAGAATCGACTTGCCCGCGCCGGTCTCACCGGAAAACACGGTGAAGCCGCTATCGAATTCGAGGTCGAGCGCGGCGACGATCACGAAGTCGCGAATCGAGAGATGACGGAGCATGGCGTCTTGAATCTGGCGGATGGCGCTGGCGCCGGTTCGATGGTTCGTTGCTTGGATTCGGTGGTCGCGGGTGCGGCCGGCGCGCCCCGCGGCCTGGGTGCGTCAGTCGTGCGGCTCGGCCGGGAGATTCTGCAGCGCGGGTGGCTCGTTCCAGTGCAGCTTCTGGCGCAGCGTGCGGTAGTAGCTGTAGCCGACCGGATGCAGGAAGGGCACGGTATGGCGCGAGCGGCGCACCTCGATCACGTCGTTGAGCTCGACCGCCGTGAACGACTGCATGTCGAAGTTCACGTTGACGTCGCGGCCCGCGACGATCTGGATGCTCACCTTGCAGTCGTCGGGCAGCACGATCGGGCGGTTCGATAGCGCGTGCGGCGCGATCGGCACGAGCACAATGCCTTGCAGCTGCGGATGCAGGATCGGCCCCTGCGACGACAGCGCATAGGCGGTCGAGCCGGTGGGCGTGGCGACGATCAGGCCGTCCGAGCGCTGGTTGTACATGAAGCGGCCGTCCACGTGGACGCGTAGTTCCGCCATGCCGGAGAAGCCGCTGCGGTTCACCACCACGTCGTTGAAGGCGAGCGCATGGTAGATCGGGTCGCCGTCGCGCATGATGCGCGACTCGAGCAGCGAGCGTTCTTCGCGCTCGAAGCTGCCCGCGAGCAATTGCGGCACGATCTCCTGCATGTCGGAGAACGGAATGTCGGTGATGAAGCCCAGGCGCCCGTGGTTGATGCCGATAAGCGGCGTGCGGTAGGGCGCGAGCTGGCGGCCGATGCCGAGCATCGTGCCGTCGCCGCCGAGCACCACGGCCACATCCGCGCGCGCGCCGATTTCGGCGGGCTGGAGCGTGGGATAGCCGCTCACGCCGATCTCCTGGGCGGTCTGCGCCTCGAACACGACATCGAAACCGCGCTGGGAGATGGTCTGGGCGAGCGCCGTCAGCGGCTCGCCGATGCCTTGCGTATTGCTGCGCCCGACAAGCGCAACCGTTTTGAACTGGCTCTGGATCTTCTGGATCTGCATGCCCGCATTACACCATAGTCAGTGCACGAAAAGAACCTGTCGCCCGCGCTCTGCCGCAACGGGCGCGGGATTCGCCGCACCTGGACAGAAGCCGGTGACACGGCGTTGACAGCCGTGTGACCCGCAGATGACCCGCAGTTCACCCGCAGTCGACACCAACGCGCGCCGCAACGCAGCGCTCTGCGCGCGTCTGTTGCCGCTGTCAAGCCAGTCGGGCGCCGCCGCCCGCGCCCGCCTGCGTACTCGCGGCCAACCCGGCATTAGGCTAGAATTTTCAGTCATGCTAGATCCCCGCGCACAAACCCTCCTCAAAACGCTGATCGAGCGCTACATCGCCGAAGGTCAGCCGGTCGGCTCGCGCACGCTGTCGCGTTACTCCGGGCTCGAACTGAGCCCGGCGACGATCCGCAACGTGATGTCCGACCTGGAGGAGCTGGGGCTCGTTTCCAGCCCCCACACCTCGGCGGGGCGCGTGCCCACGCCGCGCGGCTACCGTCTGTTCGTCGACACCATGCTCACCGTCGAGCCCTCCGGCGACGAGGATGCCCTCACGCGCGCGGTCAAGACCACGCTGCGCCCCGGCGAGCCGCAGAAGGTGGTGGCGGCGGCGGCCAGCGTGCTGTCGAACCTCTCGCAGTTCGCGGGCGTGGTGCTCACGCCGCGGCGCAGCCACGTGTTCAAGCAGATCGAGTTCATGCGCCTGTCGGACAAGCGCATCCTGCTGATTATCGTGACGCCCGAAGGCGACGTGCAGAACCGCATCATGGCGACCCAGCGCGATTTCACGCCGTCCGAGCTGATCGAAGCCTCCAATTACATCAACGCGCATTTCGCAGGTCTCTCCTTCGACGAGGTGCGCCGCCGTCTGCGCGAGGAAATTGACGCCCTGCGCGGCGACATGACAAGCCTCATGCACGCGGCCGTGACCGCCAGCACCGAGGAATCCGATACCGGCGAGAACGTGCTCATTTCCGGCGAGCGCAATCTGCTGGAAGTGGCCGATCTGTCGTCCGACATGGCGCGCCTGCGCAAGCTCTTCGACGTGTTCGACCAGAAGACCAGCCTGCTGCAACTGCTGGACGTGTCGAGCCATGCCCAGGGCGTGCAGATCTTCATCGGCGGCGAGTCGCAGCTCGTGCCGATCGAGGAAATGAGCGTGGTGACCGCGCCGTATGAAGTCAACGGCAAGATTGTCGGCACGCTGGGCGTGATCGGCCCCACCCGCATGGCCTACAACCGCGTGATTCCGATCGTCGATATCACCGCGCGCCTGCTTTCGCTCACGCTCAGCCAGGGCTGAGCGTTTCCTGCACGCTTGCTGCATCATCGCCCGAGGCGGCGCGCCGCGCCATTGGCCGAATGGCCAACGATAGTCGACGATGACCGGCGCAGGTGAGCGCAGGCCCGCCCGCTATAATGCGCACTTGTGCAACCGTTGCCGCGCCCCGCGCGTGGCGCCCTGATCGCCTATGCGTTTCGACCTCGAGCGGCCCTTGCAGTCCGCTGTCGCGCATCGTGTCGCGGTGCTGCTCATCAATCTTGGCACCCCTGACGCGCCCACGCCGCGCGCCGTGCGCCGCTATCTCGCGCAATTCCTGTCCGACCCGCGTGTGGTCGAGATTCCCGCGCCCATCTGGCAGGTGATCCTGCGCACGCTGATCCTGCCATTGCGCGGGCGCTCGTCGGCGAAGAAGTACGCGGCGGTCTGGACGCCCGAGGGCTCGCCGCTGCGCGTGCATACGCAGAAGCAGACCGACGCTCTGCGCCATCTGCTGCAGATCAACGACTACACCGTGCTCGTCGATTACGCGATGCGCTACGGTACGCCCGATATTCCCGCGATCCTCAACCAGCTCAAGCTTTCGGGCGCGGAGCGCATCCTGCTGGTGCCGATGTACCCGCAGTATTCCGCTTCGACCACGGCCACGGCTTTCGACGCCGCATTTGCTGCACTGCGGCGCATGCGCAATCAGCCGGAAATCCGCACGGTGCGCTCGTACCATGACCATCCGGCCTATATCGGCGCGCTCGCGGCGCAGGTGCAGCAGTACTGGCAGGTGCATGGCCGTCCCGATTTCGCATCCGGCGACCGCCTCGTGCTGAGCTTCCACGGCGTGCCGAGCCGCACGCTCGATCTGGGCGATCCGTACCATGACCAGTGCCAGCAGACCGCGTCCTTGCTGACGCACGCGCTGGGTCTGTCGACCGTCGAATGCCGCGTGACGTTCCAGTCGCGCTTCGGGCGCGCGCAGTGGTTGCAGCCGTACACGGCGCCCACGCTCAAGGAACTCGGGCAGGGCGGCGTGCGCCGCGCCGACGTGTTCTGCCCCGGTTTTACGGCGGATTGCCTCGAAACCATCGAGGAAATCGGCATGGAAGTGCGCGACGAGTTCCTGCACGGCGGCGGCAAGGAATTCCACCGCATTCCTTGCTTGAACAGCGCGCCGGCGTGGATCGCCGCGCTGGGCGAGATCGTTGCGCAGAACCTGCAAGGCTGGCCGGTGCAGGCGAGCGTGCCGGTGGGCGCGGCGGCCTGATCTGGCCCGATCGCCGCAGAAGGAATGTCAGCAGGAAGTCACAAATGAACTACAAGATTTCGACCGAACCCGGCGCGCGTCTGCGCATCGACAAATGGCTCTGGGCGGCGCGTTTCTTCAAGACGCGCTCGCTGGCCACGGACGCTGTCGGCAAGGGCCATGTGCGCATCAACGGCGAGGCGGTCAAGGCGTCGAAGGACGTGCGGGTGGGCGATCGCGTCGACATCGAGATCGATCATGTGCGCTGGGAAATCGACGTGCTGGGGATCTGCGAAGTGCGCGGCCCCGCGAGCATCGCGCAGTCGCTTTACGCAGAGACCGAAGAAGGACGTGCCGCACGTGCGGCGGAGCAAGAGCGGCGCAAGCTGTTTCGCGAGCCGGCCTCCGCGTTGCACGGCAGGCCGACCAAGCGCGATCGACGCACTATCGACAAACTTTCGCGTGAGGATTGAAGAGCGCTTCCATCGTGGCGTGCACGCCACCATATTCCGTGGTGTTCTCGTTCACGGCGCCCGACATACATATGGTGGTGGTTCCGGCGATGAGTACCAGAGCGACCACCGAAATGGCAAAGGTCAGTTTCACGGTACTCCCCAAGGGATCGCTGCAAAACGGCCAGGCATGAGGCCCATTGTGGTGCGTTCGGGCCGGTTCGGTGGGGTGCTGAAAGCTCCGGGTAAACACCGCGTGAGCAGCACCTGTTCCTGAGTGTAGGTCAGCCGCGCGGCGCACTCAATCCGATTTTTTCCGCGCTGCAGTAATGGTTGTAACCGGCGGTTTCGGCACTTTGAACTCTGTCTAAAA